>CAZZNX010000091.1:0-9633 GCA_964655795.1 uncultured Leifsonia sp.
CTGCTGCAGCAGCGGCGCGGCCCAGAGCTCGCGGTGCTGCGCGAGAAGCAGGTCGAGATTGACTCCGGGCAGCGAGGATGCAACCAGCAGCTGGTCGAGCATCTCGTTCCAGTCCAGTTGCGCCGGGCCGACGACGCTCAGCCATTCCCTGGCGGCGAGCCTGCCGGCCGATGTGAGCTCGTACAGCGGCAGGCCGTCGCTCGTCGTGCCGCTGTCGCGCACGAGGGCGTTCTTGCCCAGCCGATCGAGTGTCGCGTAGATCTGGCCGACGTTGATGTCGCGGCGGTGGCCGAGCCGGGAGAGGAGTTCCGCGTGCAGCTGTGCCCCATAGGCGGGCCCGAGCGTGAGCACGGCGAGCAGACTCTCGCGTACCGACATGTATTCTCCCCTCGCACCGCCGACAGGGCGGCTCCGATCGAGTGCCTCTGCGCTTGAGCATAATCAGCCGACGCGACGCCGCGGCGGTGCCACGCTGCTTTCGGTGAATCCCCCCTGTTCAGGGCTGGTGCGATCCGGTAATCTGCAGCCAAGACGCCGAAGGCCACTCCGCCAACTTCGCCGGATCCCGGCCATTCCCCGCCTTGCCACGAATACATACCCGACGTGCAAGGAGCAGGCTCATGCGTGCAATGCGATCAATGTTGGCTGGAGCGGCGGGGGCCTCGCTCGTGATCGCGGCGTTTGCGGCCGGAGCCGTGCAGCCGAAGATGGCTGCGGTGCCCGGCGAGGTGCGGTTCACTGCCTCCGGTGACTTCTCCGCCCGCAACGAGACGGGTGCCGTGCTCAGCCAGATCGGCGCGCTCGACCCCGATCTGCACATTGCGCTCGGCGACCTCTCCTACGGTGTCACTGGGCAGGAGTCGACGTGGTGCGATTTCGTGACCCCGCGGGTGGGCGCAGGATTCCCCTTCGAACTGATCGCGGGCAATCACGAGAGCAACGGCCAGAACGGAAACATCAACGACTTCTCCGCCTGTCTTCCGAACCAGTTGCCCGGTGCCGTCGGAACCTACGGGCGCGAGTACTTCGTCGACGTGCCGGCCGAGGCGCCGCTGGTGCGCTTCATCGCGATCTCTCCCGGACTGACATTCCCCTCCGGCTCGTGGTCCTACGCGACGGGCACACCGCACTACCAGTGGACCGTCGACGCGATCGACGGAGCGAGGGCAGCAGGGGTGCCCTGGGTCGTCGTCGGCATGCACATGCCCTGCCTGTCCGTCGGCGAGTACAACTGCCCGTCCGGGGTCGACATCAACAACCTGATGATGAGCAAGCGCGTCGACCTCGTGTTGAACGGGCACGAGCACCAGTATGCGCGCACGAAGCAGCTCGCCACCGGACCCAGCTGCGCCGGACTCACCCCCGGAAGTTACACGGCCGCGTGTGTGACGGATGCCGACAACACGCTGGTCAAGGGGGCGGGGACCGTCTTCGCCACCGTCGGCACCGGCGGCGTGGCGTTGCGCGATGTCGCCACCGCCGATGCCGAGGCGCCATACTTCGCCGCAACCTCCGGCTTGAATCAGAACCCCAGCTGGGGCAACCTCGAGGTCACCGTGAACGACACCGGCCTCAGCGCAAACTTCCGGCGTGCCATCGGCGGTACCTTCACCGATGCGTTCACGATCGGTCCGGCGGCCGCCAACACCCCGCCGACGGCCTCCTTCACCGCTTCCTGCACCAACCGCGACTGCACGGTCGACGCGGGCGCATCGACCGACGGCGACGGCACGATCACCGGCTATGCCTGGGACTACGGCGACAGCACGACGGGAACGGGCAACCCTGCTGCGCACAGCTATGCGACCGCCGGCAACTACACGATTTCGCTCACGGTGACCGACAACGCCGGGGGAACGAACACGACAACTCGCCCCGTCACGGTGACCGACCCTCCCGGACCGACGGCGCTGGCCGCAGACGCGTTCGGGCGCACGGTCGCGTCGGGCTGGGGCACGGCGGACACCGGCGGTGCCTGGCAGCTTGCCGGCACGGCATCCGGCTTCTCCGTCGCTGACGGTGTCGGCAAGTTCAGGCTGCCGACGGCCAACGGAACACTCAACGCCTTCCTGAACGGCGTGTCGTCGACGGCGACCGATCTGCGCCTCACCATCGCCTCCGACAAGCTGCCGGCCGGCAGCGGCGCCTATGTGTGGGCATACGGTCGACGCATCTCCGGCGGCGGCGCGTACCTGGCGAAACTCAACCTGCGGGCCGGCGGCGATGTGCGCCTGTCCCTGGTCCGAGCCGACTCCAACGGCAACGCCGAGGTGGCACTCACCTCGACGAGCACCGCCGGCGGGGTGACGTACGCGGCGGGGGAGAAGCTGAGCATGCGCCTGCGGGTGACCGGCACATCGCCGAGCACGATCCAGGCGAAGGTGTGGAAGGCGAGCGCGGCGGAGCCGGCCGCATGGCAGCTGACGGTGACCGACAGCACCGCGTCGATCCAGGCCGCCGGCGGCATCGGATTGAAGAGCTACCTCTCGAGCACGGTCACCAACGTTCCGATCGTGGTGAGTTTCGATGATCTCCTCGCGGTGACGCCGTGAACCGGTGATTCGTTGTGTGAACCCCACTTCTGGGGCATAATCGTGTGAGTGCCGGTCATGGCACACCGTTTCACAGGTCGTTGGGGAAGACGCACCTCACACGAAACGGAGAGATCATGACGGCAACACCTGCCCGTCTGGCGCCTGCCGCACGGGGAGTAATATATGTGCACTCGGCACCGCGGGCGCTCTGCCCGCACGTCGAGTGGGCGGCTGGTCGCGCCCTCGGGCGCGCCGTGAACTTCGATTGGGCTGATCAGCCCGTGATCGATGGATGCCTGCGCGCCGAGTTCTACTGGGAGGGCGAGCGCGGCACGGGGGCGGCCATCGCCTCGGCTCTGCACGGTTGGGAGCACCTGCGCTTCGAGGTGACCGAGGATCCGGGCAACGGCTCTGACGGTGCCCGCTGGATGCACACCCCCGGCCTCGGCATCTTCTGCGCGCAGGTCGACAGCGTCGGCAACATGGTTGTGCCGGAGGATCGGATCCGGGCCGCCATGCAGCAGGCCGGCACCAATGTTCTCGAACTCCACCGGGAGTTGCGGCTCGCGCTCGGCCAGGAATGGGACGACGAGCTCGACGTCTTCCGCTATGCGAGCGATCACTCCCCGGTGATCTGGCTGCACAAGACCGGCTGAGCATTCAGCCGGCTGGTTCAGCCCCACAGACACAGAAGGCCCGCACGGAATACCGAGCGGGCCTTCTGAGCGTGTGCTGACTACATCAGACGCTTCGGAATGCGATGACGGCGTTGTGGCCGCCGAATCCGAAGGAGTTGCTGATCGCCGTCAGCGAGCCGGTGCCGAGCGCACGCGGCGACGTGACGACGTCGAGCGCGATGGCCGGGTCCTGCTCGGTGAGGTTGATCGTCGGCGGGGCGACACGCTCGTGCAGGGCCTTGACCGTGAACAGCGCCTCGATCGCGCCCGCACCACCGAGGAGGTGGCCGGTCGATGCCTTCGTTGCCGACACCGGGATGCCGTCGAGAAGGTCACCGAAGACGCGACGCAGCGCGTTGTACTCGGCGATGTCGCCGACGGGCGTGCTGGTTGCGTGCGCGTTGATGTGCGAGACCTCGCTCAGCGAGACGCCGGCGTTCTGCAGGGTCGTGAGCATCGCACGGGCCGCGGCGGAACCCTCGGGGTCCGGAGCGGTGATGTGGTACGCGTCACTCGTGACCGAACCGCCGAGCAGTTCGGCGTAGATGCGAGCGCCACGGGCCTTGGCGTGCTCCTCGGTCTCGACGACGAGCGCGGCAGCGCCTTCACCGAGCACGAAGCCGTCACGGCTGACGTCGTAGGGGCGCGAGGCCGTCTTCGGGTCGTCGTTGCGCTTGGACAGCGCCTGCATGGCCGCGAAGGACGCGATCGGCAGCGGGTGGATCGCGGCCTCGGAACCGCCGGCGATCACGATGTCGGCCAGGCCGCGCTGCAGGTGGTCGTAGGCGTTGGCGAGGGCCTCGGTGCTCGAGGCGCAGGCGGAGACGACGGTACGGATGCCGGCACGAGCGTGCAGGTCCATCCCGATTGCTGCTCCGGGGCCGTTCGGCATGAGCATCGGAACCGTCATCGGCAGCACGCGGCGGGGGCCGCGTTCGCGCAGGGTGTCCCAGGCGTCGAGCAGCGTCCAGACGCCGCCGATGCCGGTCGACCAGTCGACGGCCAGGCGCTCGGGGTCGACCTCGGGGGAGCCGGCATCCGCCCAGGCCTCACGGCCTGCGAGCAGGGCGAACTGGCTGGACGGGTCGAGACGCTTGGTCTCGTGACGCTCCAGCACCTCGCTCGGCTTCACGCGTGCCTGAGCGGCGAAAGTAATGGGGATCTGGGTCTCTTCGACCCAGGGGTAGTCGAGGGTGCTCGCACCGGACTCGCCGGCGAGCAGCGCCGACCAGGTGTCCTGGGCGTTGCCACCGAGCGGCGACGACGCGCCGATGCCGGTGATCACAATCTTTTTGGTCATAACGTCAAACTCTCCACGCAGTGAGGGGATCAAGCGGGCATGCCCGGCCCGGCGAGCCGACGGTTGTCGACCCGCCAGACGGGAAAGGGGGTCTTAAGCCTGGGCTCCGACGATGAAGGTGACAGCGTCACCAACGGTCTTGAGGTTCTTGACCTCTTCGTCCGGAATCTTGACGTCGAACTTCTCTTCAGCGTTGACGACGATCGTCATCATCGAGATGGAGTCGATGTCGAGGTCGTCGGTGAACGACTTGCCCAGCTCAACCGTGTCGGTCGCGATGCCAGTCTCGTCGTTGATGAGCTCGGCCAGGCCGGCAAGAACTTCTTCGGTGGACAATGCCATGTTGTTTTCTCCTTGAGGGGGGTGTTTCGTTTGACCGCCACCCAGTTTAGGGGTGCGGCAGGACTTTGTTAGGGAAGGACGACGACCTGCGCGCCGAACACGAGGCCGGCACCGAAGCCGATCTGCAGTGCAAGGCCGCCGCTCAGCTCGGGGTTCTCCTCGAGCAGGCGGTGCGTTGCCAGCGGAATGGACGCGGCCGAGGTGTTGCCTGTGGTCGCGATGTCGCGGGCGATCACGACGCTCTCCGGCAGCTTCAGCTGCTTGGCGAACTCGTCGATGATGCGCATGTTCGCCTGGTGCGGGATGAAGGCGGCGAGGTCGTCGGCGGTGATGCCTGCGGCCGCGAGGGCCTGCTTGGCGACCTTCGCCATGTCCCAGACGGCCCAGCGGAAGACGGTCTGGCCCTCCTGGCGGAGCGTCGGCCACTCTCCGGCGCCATCGCGGTACTCCACGAGGGTGTTGTTCATGCCGACCGCGCTGGCCTTGGACCCGTCGGAACCCCAGACGGTGCTGGAGATGCCCGCGTAGTCGCTCGGGCCGATGACGACGGCGCCGGCGCCGTCACCGAGCAGGAACGAGATGCTGCGGTCGGTCGGGTCGACGATGTCCGAGAGCTTCTCGGCGCCGATCACGAGCGCGTAGTGGGCGACACCGGTGCGCACGAGGGCGTCGGCCTGCGCCACGGCGTAGGCGTATCCCGCGCAGGCGGCGTTGATGTCGTAGGCGGCGGCGGGGTTCGCGCCGACACGGTCGGCGACGACGGCCGCCATCGACGGCGACTGCTGCACATTGCTGATGGTGGCGATGATGACGGCGTCGATGAGTTCGGGGGCGATGCCGCTGCGCTCAATGGCCTCGCGGGCGGCATCCGTCGCCAGGTCGAGCGCCGAGACGTCGCTCGTTGCCCGGGTGCGGGTGATGATGCCGGTGCGCTGCTGGATCCACTCGTCGGAGGAGTCGATCGGTCCGACGATGTCATCGTTGGGCACGGCGACCGAGCCGCGTGCCGCGCCGACCGCATAGATGCGGGTGTAGGCGGGGCCGTGCGACTGCTGCAGGGTGGGACGGGTCATGTTCTGCCGTTCTTCTGAGGTGAGGGCTAGGACTGGTCGATGAGCTCGAAGGCGGCGGCGAGGTCGTCCGGAGTCTTGATAGCGACGCTCGGGATGCCGCGCATGGCGCGCTTGGCGAGGCCGGTGAGTGCACCGGCCGGGGCGAGCTCGATGATGCCGGTCACACCGGCGGCGAGGAAGGACTCCATGCAGAGGTCCCAGCGCACGGGGGAGGAGACCTGGCCGACGAGCAGCTCGACGAAGCGGGCGCCGCTGTCGACCTGCGTGCCGTCGTTGTTCGTCCAGATCGGAAGCGTCGGGTCTGCGGGGCTGAGCGTGGCGGCGACCTCGCTGAGGTGGGCAACGGCCGGCTTCATGTAGCGGGTGTGGAACGCGCCGGCGACCTGCAGCGGAACCACGCGGGTCTTGGCCGGCGGGTTCTCGGCGAGGGCCGCGAGAGCGTCAAGCGCTCCGGCGACCACGATCTGGCCGCCACCGTTGTAGTTGGCCGGCTCGAGTCCGAGCTCGGCCAGGCGGGCCAGGAGTTCGGCCTCGTCGCCGCCGAGCACGGCGCTCATGCCGGTGGGCTCGAGCGCCGCCGCTGCGGCCATGGCCGTTCCACGTTCACGGACGAAGCGCATCGCGTCGGCGTCGTTCAGGATTCCGGCGCCGGCTGCCGCGGTGATCTCGCCGACGGAGTGCCCGGCGATCGCGCCGATCTTCTCGCGACGGCCGCCATCGAGCAGGGCCTCGAGGGTGAGGATGCCGGCCGCGACGATGAGCGGCTGGGCGACGGCCGTGTCGCGGATGGTGTCTGCGTCACTCGTCGTGCCGTGCGCGACGAGGTCGATGCCCGCGGCATCCGAGATGGAGCGGAGGCGTTCGGCGAAGCGTGGCTCGGCGAGCCAGGGTTCGAGGAAGCCGGGGGTTTGGGAGCCCTGTCCAGGGCAGACGACGACGATCACTTCTCTAGTTTGCCAATCTGGGTCCGGAGACGAATGTGGATGACAAACAGCGTATCCGCGAATCTCTTGTGCGGCGCGCACAGAAAGTGGCGCTCAGCGGCGGCGGCGGAGCCCGTCGTGGTCGCTGATCGAGCCGATGATGAGCGCTGCCTGCAGGATGAGCGCCTCGCGGGCGCCGGTGGCGTCCCAGCCGATGACCTCGGAGACGCGCTTCAGGCGGTAACGCACCGTGTTCGGGTGCACGAAGAGTTCGCGCGCCGTCGCCTCGAGCGAGCGCCCGTTGTCGAGGTAGCACCACAGGGTGGTGAGCAGCTCGGTGGAGTGGGCCTGCAGCGGGCGGTAGATGCGGTGGATCAGGGTGGCGCGGGCGAGCGGGTCGCCGGCCAGGGCGCGCTCCGGCAGCAGATCGTCTGCCTGCACCGGGCGGGGGGCGTGGCGCCAGGAGTGTGCGACGGCGAAACCGGCCAGTGCGGCCTTGGCGCTCTTGGACGCATCGACGAGGTTGGGGACCTCGTGGCCGAGCACCAGATGCCCCTGCCCGAAGTGTGGCTCGAGCTGCACGGCCATGTCGAGGAAGCTGATGACGTCCTCCGCGGGCGCAGACTCGTCTTCAGTCTCTGGAGCGCTTCCGGGGGAGGGCTGCGAGCGGCCGATCACGAGCACGAGGCGGTTGCCCTGCACGCCGATGAGCACGTCGGCGGCCATGTGCCGTGCCGCGCGGCGCAGCTGATCGACGTCGAGCATGCGCGGGGTCGTTCCGACGAGTACGGCGACCTCGCCGTGGCCGTGCCAGCCCAGTGCCGCGATGCGGCTCGGCAGCTCATCGTCGTACTCTCCGGCGAGGATCGAGTCGACGACGAGCGCTTCGAGGCGCGCGTCCCACAGCCCGCGTGCCTCTGCGGCACGGGCGTAGACGTCGGCCGCACCGAAGGCGATTTCGCGGGAGTACAGCAGGATCGCCTCGTGCAGGCCCTCGCCGCGATCCTTCACGCGCTCCTCGACGACCTCGACGACGACGCGGATCAGTTGGAGGGTCTGCTGCAGGCTCACAGAGCGCAGCAGTTCGCGCGGGGCGGCCCCGAACACATCCGCGGCGATCCACGGCGTCGAGGCCGGGTCGTCGTACCAGGAGATGAATGAGGTGATGCCCGCTTGCGCGACGAGGCCGACGGCGGAGCGCCGCCCCGGTGGCATGTCGCCATACCAGGGCAGCGTCTCCTCGAGACGTTTCAGCGTTGTCGTGGACAGCTCACCAGAAATGGTGCGCAGCCACGCCAGCGTCTCTTCTTTTGTCCTCGGCCTCGTCGCCACGGTGTGTTAGCTCTCGCCCCCGGCTGAGCCCGTGGTGCCGGCATTCACATCGTGCAGACGGTACTTCTCGATCGCCAGCGCCGGTGCGTTGCGGTCGACCTCGCCGCGGGCCGCGAGGGCCTGCAGCGTGCGCACGACCATCGACGGACCGTCGATCTTGAAGAAGCGACGGGCAGCGGCACGGGTGTCGCTGAATCCGAAGTCGTCGGCACCCAGGGTCGCGTACGTTCCGGGAACGAAGGGGCGAATCTGGTCGGGAACGCTGTGCGAGAAGTCGGTCACGGCGACGAACGGGCCCTGAGCGGCGCCCAGCTTCTCCCAGACGTACGGCGTGC
Source organism: uncultured Leifsonia sp. (assembly GCA_964655795.1). Taxonomy (GTDB): domain Bacteria; phylum Actinomycetota; class Actinomycetes; order Actinomycetales; family Microbacteriaceae; genus Microterricola. Next base: position 8,517 of record CAZZNX010000091.1, read on the forward strand.
GCGGCTCGGCATCCGGGTAGAGGAAGTTGTGCTCGTCGGCGGCCAGGCCGTCGCGGCGCAGCTCGCTCCACGAGGTGACAGACCAGACATCGGCCGAGACACCCCAGTCGTTCGCGAGCAGCTCCTGCGCCTCGAGCGCCCAAGCGACAGAGACACCGGATGCCAGCAGCTGAGCCTTCGGGCCGGCGGTCGTGCCGTCCTTGAGCTTGTAGATGCCGCGCACGACGCCGTCGACGTCGAGGTTCTCCGGCTCGGCCGGGTGGATGATCGGCTCGTTGTAGACGGTGATGTAGTACATGACGTTCGGGTCTTCGTGCTCGCCGCCGTACATGCGCTCGAGGCCGCTGCGCACGATGTGGCCGATCTCGTAGCCGTAGGCCGGGTCGTACGAGAGCACGGCCGGGTTGGTGGCGGAGAGAACGAGCGAGTGGCCGTCGGCGTGCTGCAGGCCTTCACCGGTCAGGGTGGTGCGGCCGGCGGTCGCCGCGATCATGAAGCCGCGGGCCATCTGGTCTCCGGCTGCCCAAATGGCGTCACCGGTGCGCTGGAAGCCGAACATCGAGTAGAACACGTAGACCGGGATCAGCGGTTCGCCGTGCGTGGCGTAGCTGGTTCCGATGTTCGTGAACGACGCGAGCGCGCCGGCCTCGTTGATGCCGACGTGGATGATCTGGCCCTGCGGGCTCTCCTTGTAGGCGAGCAGCAGTTCACGGTCGACCGAGGTGTAGTGCTGGCCGTTCGGGTTGTAGATCTTCGCCGTCGGGAAGAAGGCGTCCATTCCGAAGGTGCGGGCCTCGTCCGGGATGATCGGCACGATGCGGTGACCGAAGCCCTTGCTGCGGATCAAGTCCTTCAGCAGACGCACGAACGCCATGGTGGTGGCGATCTCCTGCGTGCCGGAGCCCTTCTTCGCGATCGCGTACGCGGAGTCATCCGGCAGCGAGATCGCAGTGTGGGCGGTCCTACGCTCCGGCAGGTATCCACCGAGCTCGCGGCGACGCTCGTGCAGGTACTCGATCGCCTCGTCGTTGTCTGCCGGCTTGTAGTACGGCGGCAGGTACGGGTTCTCTTCGAGCTGGGCGTCGGTGACCGGGATGTGCATGGCGTCACGGAACGT
>CAZZNX010000091.1:9647-14231 GCA_964655795.1 uncultured Leifsonia sp.
CATCTTCTTCATCTGGTGGGTCGCGTTGCGGCCCTCGAAGCTCGGTCCGAGGCCGTAGCCCTTGACCGTCTTCGCCAGGATGACGGTGGGCTGGCCCTTGTGCTCGGATGCCGCCTTGAACGCCGCGTAGATCTTGCGGTAGTCGTGGCCGCCGCGCTTGAGGCCCCAGATCTCGTCATCGCTCAGGTCCTTGACGAGCTCGAGGGCGCGGGGGTCGCGACCGAAGAAGTTCTCGCGCACGTATGCGCCGTTCTCGGTCTTGTAGGTCTGGTAGTCGCCATCGGGGGTGACGTTCATCAGCGTGCGCAGTGCGCCGTCGCTGTCGCGGGCGAGGAGGTCGTCCCACTCGCGGCCCCAGACGACCTTGATGACGTTCCAGCCTGCACCACGGAAGAAGCTCTCGAGCTCCTGCACGATCTTGCCGTTGCCGCGGACGGGGCCGTCGAGACGCTGCAGGTTGCAGTTGATCACGAAGTTCAGGTTGTCGAGGCCTTCGTTCGCTGCGACCTGCAGCTGACCGCGGCTCTCGACCTCGTCCATCTCGCCGTCGCCGAGGAACGCCCAGACCTGCTGGTCGCTTGCATCCTTGATGCCACGGTTGGTGAGGTACTTGTTCGTCTGAGCCTGGTAGATCGCGTTGATCGGGCCGAGACCCATCGAGACGGTCGGGAACTGCCAGAACTCGGGCATCAGCCGCGGGTGCGGGTAGGAGGAGAGACCGTGCGGGGCCTGCGACTTCTCCTGGCGGAATCCGTCGAGCTGCTGCTCGCTCAGACGGCCCTCGAGGTAGGCACGCGCGTAGGTGCCGGGGGAGGCGTGACCCTGGATGAAGATCTGGTCTCCGCCGCCCGGGTGGTCCTGGCCGCGGAAGAAGTGGTTGAAGCCGACCTCGTAGAGCGAGGCGGCGCCGGCGTAGGTGGAGATGTGTCCACCGACCGAGATGCCCGGACGCTGTGCGCGGTGCACCATGACGGCGGCATTCCAGCGCAGCCAGGCGCGGTAGCGGCGTTCGATTTCCTCATTGCCGGGGAACGGAGCCTCGTTCTCGGGGGCAATGGTGTTGATGTAGTCGGTGGTCGGAACCATGGGAACACCCAGGTGCAGCTCTTTCGAGCGCTTCAACAGGCTCAGCATGATCTCGCGACCACGTTCGTGCCCGTGAGCGGCGACGAGCGCATTGAGTGATTCGGCCCACTCGGCTGTTTCCTCCGGATCGGAGTCCAGGTTATTGACCGAGTAAGGGTCCTGGTCGTTGACAGTCACAGTCGACCTCTCTCTATGTGTTAGAACCGATCGCGTGTGTAGACCAAGCCGTGTCGGCGTGCTCAAAAGTCGAACTTCACACATGCGAAGACCTGGTCGGGTCGCGACCGGGCACAATCAGTCATCCTATTGATTCTATTTCGACCGTGTGCGCACCGGGGCCGTTACGATCGATGCTGGCATTCGACGACTCGCCGTCGAATCGGAACAGGAGTCGCACAATGACGCTGCAGATCGGCACAACCGCCCCCGATTTCGAGCTGCTGAATCAGTGGGGTGAATCCGTGCGGCTCAGCCAGTTCCGTGGCGAGAAGGCCGTGGCGATCGTGTTCTTCCCGCTCGCCTTCTCCGGCACGTGCACGGGGGAGCTCTGCGAGTTGCGCGACAATCTGGCGATCTTCGAAGACGAGGATGTCGTGCTGCTCGGCGTCTCCGTCGACTCCAAGTACGCGCTCCGGGCGTGGGGTGAGCAGGAGGGTTATGGCTTCCAGCTGCTCGCCGATTTCTGGCCGCATGGCGCAGTCGCGCGCGAGTACGGAGCGTTCTCCGAGGAGCGCGGCTATGCGACACGGCTGACCGTGCTGATCGATCGGGACGGCGTCATCCGCGCCTCGTTCCACGCCGCTCCCGGTGGCGCCCGCCCCCTCGCGGACTACCGTGCGGCCCTGGAGACGCTCCGCTCCTAGACGCCCGGGTCGCCCAGAATGTTGACGGCGCGGGAGATCACGAGCGCCAGCAGCACGAATCCGGTGACCGCTTGCACCCCCATGACCATCTTTGTGCGGGAGCGCATCGGCATGGCATCAGTCGGGCTGAACGCCATCATGTTCGTCAGCGAGACGTAGAGGTAGTCGACGAAACCGGGGCGCCAATCGGCGCGGGCCGAGGAGATGCGGCTGATCTCGTCGACGTCGTCGCCGCTCTCGTCCTGTGGGAACTTGAAATCGGGGATGCGCAGTTCGGTGCGGGCCAGGTTTCCGCGGGCGACGGGGCCGCCGCGGTCGATGTCCCAGTAGAGCAGGCCGAAGGCGATCACGTTCGTGATCCACACCTGCAGCGCCGTGAGGAGAAGTTGTGCTCCGTTGGCCGATCCCTCGATGAGCGAGCCGATGACGAAGGCGACGTTCACCTGGTTGGCGACGACGAGCAGCACCGTGAAGGTGATCGAGAGCCAGCGGGACCACTCGGTCTGCCGCGTGAGCCGGTGGGGGTTCACGACGAGCAGCGGCAGGAACATCAGCACCAGGATGACCGTGGCGACCTGTCGGAGCACGGCCGTGTCCGGGTTCGGCACCAGCAGGTAGAGCACCAGGGCGACGACGAGTCCGGCGAAGGCCGGCCAGCGCGTCTCGGAGCGCCGTTCCTGGGCGTCTCGGTCATCGGCCACCGCTGGCGATCTGCTCATGAGCCGAGTGTATGGACGCGCCCGGGCGGCCGGGCGGCGGCGCGCGGCATCCGGAAATCCCTATAAGATAAATGAGTCGTTGCGAGCGGATGCTCGCAATGGGCCTTTAGCTCAGTTGGTAGAGCGCCACGTTTACACCGTGGATGTCATCGGTTCGAGCCCGGTAGGGCCCACAGGGTAAAAGGAATGGTCAGAGACGGTATTTCCGCCTCTGGCCTTTCTTGTATCCGGAGTCGATTGTGGCCCAGTGTCAGTGGTACGGCGGGAAAATGGAGCGAGCGCCGGAGCCGAAACGCGGTCATCATTGATACATGACGACAGTCGCTGAGTCACCCACACCGCCACGCGCGGACTCGGCTGGCGATGTTTTGCTCGGCTACGTCGAGGAGCACCTTCAGAAGCTCAAGCTGCAGGAGCCCCGGGTGCGTCGCGAAGAGCCGGATGCCGTGCATCAGATGCGCGTCGCAAGCCGCCGGTTACGCTCAGCCCTGGCCACCTACCGCCCGCTCCTGGAAGGCGAGACGGCGAGCCGTCTTCGGTCTGACCTGCGCTGGCTGGCCGGCGTGCTCGGATCTTCCCGTGACATCCAGGTCATTCAGGAAGGCCTCTCTGACCGTCTGGCGGCCGAGCCTCCCCACCTCATCGTCGGGCCAATCGCGCAACGGATCACCGACACGTTGGATGCCGATTCCGAGGCAGCTCGGCAGCAGAGTACGGCAGCGCTCGATTCCGTGCGGTTTCGACGACTCGTCGCCGCCCTCGATGCTTTTCTGGCCGCACCGCCGCTGACGGAGGAGGCGAGTGAACCGGCGCGCCGAATTGTTCCCCGGCGAATTCGCAAAGAGTGGGAGAAGTTGGAGAAGCTCGTACAAGCTGCCGAGGAGACCCAGCCGGGGAGCCAGGACCGCGACCTCGCCCTGCACGAGGTGCGCAAGCGCACGAAGCGTCTCCGATACGCGGCCGAGACGGCCATTCCGGTACGTGAGAAGCCGGCCCGCGAACTGGCCGACGCCGCCCGGGACCTGCAAGCTACGCTTGGGGCCCTCCAAGACAGCATCGTCGCGCGGGACCTCCTACTGCGCCTGGCCGTCTCGGCGCAGCTGCGCGGAGAGAGCGGGTTCAGCTATGGGCGCTTGCACGCCCTGGAACAGAGCCGAGCGGCAGCATCTGAGCAGGCGTTCCACCGGGCCTGGAAGAACTTCGACAGACCCTCGATCATCGACTGATCCGGATCGTGCGACACCCTCGAAAGCTGCCCACCTTGGCTGGCTCGTGCCGGCTCCCATCGCAGCCTCGGCCAGGCCAGGTGTATGCCGCCGGCTGCGGATGAGGGCGGTGATCGCTTCACCACGTTCGGGTGATGCCTCTACGACCGGGTGCTCGTAGCTTCGAGGGTGGCGCGGGTCGTGTCATGATTCGCGCGGTTCGGAGGAGTGAGATCGTGCCCGATGAGATGGCGAGTAGGGCCTCCGACCGCATCGTTCCGTTGCCGCCAGCCGTCACTCTGGCTGCCGGCGGCTAGTCCAGCGCACCCCTGCGGAGCGGTGATGACGGTCCGGCTGAGGAGAGGACAGCGCGATGAATGAGGCCACGTTCGCGGTGCTCATGATCCTGATACTCGGCTGGGCGGTCGCTTCTGATCGCCTCGCCCGGTGGAACATCACGGGCCCTCTGGTGTTCACCGTGTGCGGCTTCGCTCTCGCGAGCCGGGATTGGGGTGCGCTGAGCGTCGACGTCGAAGCCCAGTCGATTCACATCCTGACGGAGCTCACCTTGGCGCTGCTGCTGTTCTCGGATGCCGCGCGGGTCAATCTTGCAACGCTGCGGCACGATATCGGTGTGCCGGCGCGTCTACTCGGCATCGGGCTGCCGCTCACCGCGCTGGTGGGGTCGCTTGCGGCGGCTTGGCTCTTTCA
>CAZZNX010000091.1:14274-14716 GCA_964655795.1 uncultured Leifsonia sp.
CGCTGCGCTCAGCGCACAGGTGATCAACGACGAGCGGATCCCGTCGCGGGTTCGCCGCGCGCTCAACGTCGAGAGCGGGCTCAACGATGGCATCATCACTCCGGTCGTCGTCTTCACGCTCGCAGTCGCCGCGGGCCAGCTCGACGGGCATGACACGGGCGCCAGCGTCGTGCGACCGCTGGTTGAGCTGGCAGTCGGCGTTGCTATCGGCCTGGCGCTCGGGTGGGGAGGGGCACAACTGATCGCCGTCGGCTCACGGCGGAGATGGATGCTCTCGGGCGCGCGCCGCCTGGCGACCCTGGCGATCGCGCTCGGCAGCTTCTCGGTAGCCGTTGCAGTGGGTGGCAACGGCTTCATCGCGGCGTTCGTCGGCGGGATGGCCTTCGGGGCGAGGTTGCCCGATGAGGTGGTGGGCGCCTCCGAGATCGAGGACTTCCCGGAG
>CAZZNX010000092.1:0-2709 GCA_964655795.1 uncultured Leifsonia sp.
ACTTCACCATGCTCGCGGCCAGGTGCACGGCGGAGAGGCCGGATGCGCAGAGCCGATTGACGGTGATGCCGGGAACCGAGACGGGCAGGCCGGCGAGCAGAGCCGCCATGCGGGCCACGTTGCGGTTGTCCTCACCGGCCTGGTTCGCTGCCCCGACGATGACGTCGTCAATCGCGGCCGGGTCGACCCCGGTGCGCGCGACGAGTTCGGCGATGACCAGCGCGGCCAGGTCGTCCGGGCGCACCTGGGCCAGCGCTCCCCCGTATCGGCCGATCGGTGTGCGCACGCCTCCGACTACAAATGCTTCCGCCATGGCTCCGTTACCTTGTCGCGAACCTACTGACCGTTCGTTCTGTACAGCGTGCCATGCTGCTTGCACGGCGTCAACCGACCGCGCTGCTACTTACCGATCGTTCAGCTTGGGCTATAGTCGTGCTCACACCATCGGCGCACTCAGCGAGGAGTCACAATGACGGATGCCGCAGCGAACGCCGGCACGCCCCCGGCGCGCGTCATGATCCAACGAGACAAGACGGCATCCACCCTCGGCATGGTCGTCGAGCGCGACGAGCCCGGCGTTGCCGTCGTGTCGATGCTCGTGCGCGAGGACATGACCAATGGTTTCGCCATCACTCACGGTGGGCTGGTGTTCACACTCGCCGACACGGCGTTCGCCATCGCCTGCAACGAAGACGAATCGGTCACGGTCGCGGCGGGGGCCGACATCACCTTCCTCAAGTCCACCCGCGCCGGACAGACGCTGACCGCGACGGCCGTGCGCCGTACCCGCAGCGGTCGCACCGGCATCTACGACGTCAGCGTCACCGCCGAGACCGGCGACGCCGTCGCCGAGTTCCGCGGGCGCAGCTTCACGACCAACCGCTAACAAGGAGCCAGCTCATGTCAACGACGACAACCGCACTGCGCGCCCCGAGCCCCGCCGAACTCGACAGCGCTGAGCGCCTGAGCCGCGCCGAGATCGAGGCGCTGCAGCTCGAGCGGCTGCAGTGGACCGTCGCCCATGCCTACGAGAACGTGCCGCTCTACACCGCGAAGTTCGATGCGGCCGGTGTGCACCCGCGCGACATCCGATCACTCGCGGATGTCGCACGGCTGCCATTCACGACGAAGGCCGATCTGCGCGAAACGTACCCGTTCGGGATGTTCGCGGTGCCGATGGACCGGGTCGCGCGCGTCCACGCGTCCTCAGGGACGACGGGGCGCCCGACGGTGGTCGGCTACACGAAGGGCGACCTCGAGAACTGGGCGACGCTGGTGGCCCGCTCGCTGCGCGCCTCCGGCATCCGGGCCGGCATGAAGGTGCACAACGCCTACGGCTACGGGCTGTTCACCGGGGGCCTCGGTGCCCACGCCGGCATCGAGGCGCTCGGCGCCACCGTCATCCCGATGTCGGGCGGCCAGACCGCGCGGCAGGTGCAGCTGATCATGGACTTCGAGCCGGACGCGATCCTCTGCACGCCCAGCTACCTGCTGACGATCGCCGACGCGATGGAGGCCGCAGGCATCAACCCGCGCTCGACCAGCCTCACGGTGGCCGTGCTCGGGGCCGAGCCGTGGACGAACGAGATGCGGCTCGAGCTGGAACGCCGGCTCGACATCGACGCCCTCGACATCTACGGCCTCAGCGAGGTGATGGGGCCGGGTGTCGGCAACGAATGCCTGGAGACCAAGGACGGCCCTCACATCTGGGAGGACCACTTCCTGCCGGAGATCATCGACGGCGAGACCGGTGCCACCCTGCCGGACGGCGAGATGGGCGAGCTCGTCTTCACCTCGCTCACCAAGGAGGCGTTCCCCGTCATCCGCTACCGCACGCGCGACCTCACCCGGCTGCTGCCGGGCACCGCGCGGCCGGGCATGCGGAGGATCGAGAAGATCACCGGCCGCAACGACGACATGATCATCCTCCGCGGAGTGAACCTCTTCCCCACGCAGATCGAGGAGATCGTGCTCGGCATCGAGACGCTCACGCCGCACTTCATCCTCGAGCTCACCCGCACGGGCCCGATGGATGCCATGACCGTGCGCATCGAGCGGCATCCGGATCTCAGCGTCGAGGTCTGCCAGGCCGCGACGCTCGTGCTCACGCAGCGAATCAAGACGCACATCGGCTCCACCGTCGAGGTTCGGCTCGAGGAACCGGGAACCCTGCCGCGCAGCGAGGGCAAGTTCCAGCGCGTGTACGACCTCAGAAAGAAGTGACCGCGGACGCTATGACCTGCGCAGATCCTGCTCCTGCTCCTGCTCCTGCTCGGCGTCGCTGACGTCCGGCACGGGGATCGACCCGGTCACCACCGCGTCGACACTCATGGAACCGTCGACGGGGCCGACGATCGGGATGGGCGTCGTCGGTGTCGGCGCCAGCGGCTGCACGCGCATCTTCCCGAGTCGCCGGTGCTCGATCACATAGGCAGGGACGAGCAGCGCGATTGCGCCGAACCAGGCGAGCGGATTGCTCCAGACGACGCCGACGAAGCCGAACGCTGAGCCGAGCACGATCGCGGCGCCGACGCGCATGAGGAGCTCGACCACGCCGGTCACCGTCGGCGCCACCGTGCGACCGAGGCCCTGCAACACGCCGCGCAGCACGAACAGCACGCCGAGCGCCGCATAGGTGTAGCCGTCGACGATGAGCATGTACGACGCGGCGTCGACGACCGCCTCCGAGCCGTCGCCGACGAACACCCG
>CAZZNX010000092.1:2741-2990 GCA_964655795.1 uncultured Leifsonia sp.
ATCGGCACGCCGATGGCCACCGCGGCACCGACCGACATCCAGGTCGCCTGCACCACGCCGCGCCGGATGCGGTCCGGGCGTTGCCCGCCGAGGTTCTGTGCGGCGAACATCGAGGCGGCGAGGCCCAGCGAGGAGAGCAACGCCACCGCGATCGAATCGACACGCGATGCGGTCGTGTACGCGGCCACCGCGTCTGCGCCGAGCTCGTTCAAAGCCACCTGCACCGTGAGCGTGCCGATCGCGATGATC
>CAZZNX010000092.1:3000-14246 GCA_964655795.1 uncultured Leifsonia sp.
GAGGTCTGGAAACCCATCGGCATGCCGAGGCGGAGGTGCTCGCTGATCGAGGCCGGCGACACCCGCCAATCGGATCGACGCACGTGCAGCACCGGAATCCGCCTGCGGATGAACTCCAGGCAGAGCACGACCGACACCGCCTGCGCGACGACCGTTGCGAGGGCAGCACCGGCGACGCCCCAGCCGAGCGGGCCGACCATCAGCAACACGAGGACGATGTTCAACAGGCAGGACAACGTCAGGAAAATGAGCGGCGTTCGCGAGTCACCGATCGCCCGGATCACCGCGGACAGGTAATTGAAGAACATCACGGCGGATGCCCCGAGGAAGCTGATCTGGGCGAACACTGTCGCCTCGGCGAGCAACTCGTCGGGCGTCTGCAGCAGCTGCAGCGTCGGTGCGGCGATCAGCGGGGCGCCGATCGTGAGCACGATGCTCATGGCGCCGGTCAGGATCGTTCCGGTCGCGACCGACCGTCGCACCGCGTCGAGGTCCCGTGAACCGAATGCCTGCGCCGTCGGGATCGCAAAGCCAGAGGTGACCCCCCACGCGAATCCCAGCAGCAGGAACAGCAGCGAGCCGGTCGCGCCGACCGCTGCGAGCGAGTCGATGCCGAGTTGCCTGCCGACGACGATCGCATCGACCACCTGGTAGAGCTTCTGCACAACGTTGCCGATGAGCAGTGGAACCGCGAAGACGAGGATGACCCGCCATGGGGCGCCGGTGGTCAGAGATCGTGCCATGAGCTCTCCATGGTGAGGAAGGCGGACAGAGGAGGCGCCAATGTTTGCGCAGCCATCGAGTATACGGCTTCCCCCCGGCTCTACTCATCGTGGGGTGCTTGCTCGTGAGCGTTGACGTCGATTACCTCTCCCTCCACGACGTGCCACAGGCTGACCAATGCCTCAACGACGAGGCGTCAATCAAAACTGAACCGACCCGGCGCGGGGCGATCCGATCAGGTCGCGGTCAGCGCCGCACCCCATTCGCGTGCACGCTCAAGTTCGCCTTTCGCGACCGGCCCCGAGTATCCGTGCACCCCGAACGACTCGGGCTTGACGGCAGGGCGGAAGCCCCTGGCCACGAGCTTCTTCATCGCCTTCTTCGCCGCGGAACCCGGAAGTCTCGGGGCGACCGTGCGCGTGTCGAACGTTGCGACCATGACGGGCGACGGCGGCGTCATCAGCCCGTCAATCCATTCGCGGATGCCACGCTCCGGAACGGACTCCGCGCCCTGTTGCCGTGCCGATTCCCGCGTCGACGCCTTCGACATCGAGAAGGCGTGAGTCGGCCCGCCGACCACGAGGAGATCGATCTTCTTGGGGAGCTCCTCCGCCGCGGCCGCCGCTTCGACCAGCTGGACGTCATCGACCCCCGGCTGCGTCCGGATTCCATCGGCGATCGATCTGGCGATCTCGCCGGTGTTTCCCCACATCGTCTCGTACACCACCAGTGCTCGCATGACGAGCTCCTTCCAGGTTCCGCTCGAAGTCACGCTATGGCGCGCGAACCACGATGTTCGGGACCTTCGACCTTCGCGACGAAATCCCTGAGAGCTCCCTACCCGCGCCGCTGAACGTGCGGTGCACGCGTGGCCGCAAGCGAGTCCCGGTGGTAGCCTGCGGGTATCACAGCGGAGGTGCCGTGCGAGTGATGCAATCGCAGCAAGGACTCCGGGCGCTCCTCCGCGCAACTCGAGCCGTCGTCGAATTCGAGGAACTCCCGGTCGTTCTCGAGCACATCACCCAGGCCGCCGTCGACCTCGTCGATGCCGAGTACGGCGCACCGGGGGTCATCGCCACCGATCGCGACGGGTGAGAGGAGGCGCACGGTGACGAGAGTGTTCCTCGTCGACGACCATGAGATCGTCAGACGCGGGGTTGCGGAGCTGCTCGAACGCGAGCACGACCTCGAGGTGGTCGGCGAGGCACCCGACGCGCGTCATGCTCTCGCTCGCATCGAAGCGCTCTCGCCCGACGTCGTTCTGCTCGACGTCCGGCTGCCCGATGGCGATGGCATCACCCTCTGCCGTGAGATCCGTTCCCGGTTCCCCGCGGTCCGATGCCTCATCCTCACCGCCTACGACGATGACGACGCGGCGATGGCAGCAGTGCTCGCTGGCGCCTCGGGGTACGTGCTGAAGACGATTGCCGGGAGCGGTCTCGTCGAGGACATCCGCGCGGTCGCTGCCGGGCGCTCGCTCCTCCCCCCAGCGCTCACCTCTCGGCTCCGCCCTCCGGCGACTCCCGCCGAAGACCGAGACGACCCCCGGTTCGGCTCACTCAACCTGCGAGAGCGACAAGTGCTCGCGCTCATCGCCGAAGGGATCACCAACCGACAGATCGGTGATCGCCTGTCACTCGCGGAGAAGACAGTGAAGAACTACGTCTCCGGCCTGCTCCGCAAGCTCGGGTTCGAGCGACGCACGCAGGCCGCGGTGTTCGCGTTCGAGCGGCACGACCCGCATCAGTGATGCGTGCTCCTGCGAGCACCGAGAGCGGGGGCGGCCGAGAAGATCCCCTCCTGCCGATCGATCTACCCGACGTTTGATGGGGACGATGTCAACCTCGCCGGCCGCCGCAGCCGCGATACGCCCGAGCGTGACGACGGTGCCGTCCGAAGCGCTGGACTCGGCAATGGACGACATCCGGCAGGGCCGAGCACACGGATCACACGTCCTCCTGGTCGACGGTCCGGACGCGCGGTCACGATCGCCCACGGGACCTTCTGCCTCAGCTCCGACATCCGAAAGCGCCAGTCTGGAGTGACGTGACGAACTGGAGGATGAGATGCACGAGACAACAGTGGTCGGCTGGGACGGCAGCAGCACGGCGGAGACGGCAGCCGAGTGGGCGATCACACGAGCCGAACTGCAGCCAGATGGGATGCGGCGGCTCATCTTCGTGTGCGCGGTGGATCTGGAATCCGACGCAGAGGATCTGGACGAGGCCCTCGCGATGGCCCGGGCGAACGTCGCCGAGCGGGCGAGACGCACGAGCGCGGAGCATCCGCTGCTCGACGTCGAGGCGGTCGCCGTCCGGGGCGAACCCGGCAGTGTTCTCGCCGACCGGTCAGGCGACGATGTCCTCGTCGCCGTCGGGGCCGAGAATGCCCACACCGAGGAGTACTCGCACAGTTCGCGCTTGGGCGTGCGATTGGCCGGCATGGCAGACGGGCCGGTCGCTGTCGTACCGATGGGCGATGCCCGGGTCAGGTCCGGCGTGATGGTCGCAGTGGATCACGATGCTCCTGCCGAGCGGCTCTGCCTTCTGGCAGCGCACTACGCCGCGGGGCGCGGCGAGACGCTGCACGCGGTTCACGTTGGCGTTCGGACGCATGATGTCGCGGAGGATGCCGAAGTACTCGACCGCGCCCTCGCGCCGGCCCTCGCCGAGCACCCCGACCTCGACGTCGTGACACACGTTGAATCCGGCCCGACGGCGCGCGCGCTACTAAGACGGGCACAGGAGCGCGCGACGGTGTTCGTCGGCTCCCGCAGGCTGGGGGCGGTGCGGCGGATGTTCCTCGGATCGGTCAGCCACGCTCTGGTGACCAACGCGCGCTGCGCGACCGTCGTGGTCCCACCCGTTGACGGCCATCACGCAGCTCCCGACCAGCCGGAATCGTGAGATGCGCCCGGGGACCGTCATTCCGGGCGCTGGGGCACTGTTTCATTGCTGGCGGAGCGGTTGCGACGCCAACAAGCCGACGATCTTCCCGTGAGTCCTGCGACACCTGCGATTCCGACGCGTGTCCCGACCTCGACGTCGGTGTACCTTCCATCAGGCTGCCGCTGACTCCGCCGCTCGCGTGGGCACGTGGTCGCCTGGATCTCGTGCCGCCGGCTCGTGGTCATCAGGTACGCGACCGCCGGTAGAGGGCGGCGGCAGCGGCACCTGAACCGAGGGTCCATACGACGAGGACCAGCAGGTCGGTCCATGGAGTCGTCACGGCATCCGGGAGCCACGTCGACGTCAGTGCGTGCTGCAGGTGTGCGAGCGGGAACACCGCGCCGACGGCTTTCATCCACTCCGGCGGATCGGCGAGGAACACCTCAGAGAAGAACGCCAGCACAAACAGTGAAAGGAGCGCGATCGCACCGACCGCCCTCGTGCTCCGGACCGCCGCCACGAGCAGGTGCGCGCATGCCACGAGCGACGCAGCTCCGATCACCGCGACGACGGCACTCAGAACGAGGCCAGATGCCGTTGCTCGGAACCCGAAGGTCAGCGTACCCGTGACCACGAGCACCGCAGCGACCACGACAGCCAGTACACACGACGCGGCACCTCGACCGATGACCAGCTCCCCCATTCCGGTCGGCGTGGACGCGAGCCGCTTGACCACCCCGCGGTCGCGCGCTCGGGCGAAACTCTCCGCGGTGTTCATATACGCCACGACCGCGATGCCCCACGTCGCCATGCTCGCCGCCGTGAACGTGGCGACCGGGATGCCGTCCGCCCGTTCGGGGGTGCCAATCGCCATGAGGAGAAGGAAGAGCCCGACGGGGACGGCAATGGAGAAGAAGAGATCTCCCGGTCGATGCAGAATCGCGAGAAGTGCAAGAGTCGTATGCGCGCCGACCCTGCGGGCGCGTCGGAGTCGGCCGATCGGAGGCCCGGCAACACGGACGGATCCGACCGATCCCTTCGCCGCGGACGATGCCGCATCGATCGCTGCAGTCGTCTGCGCGGTCGAAGCGAAGTGTCGCGGGCGTGCTCTCGGCACCCACCGGAACGTGGCGGCCGCCGTAATCGCGCCGGCGATGCCCCACGCGGCGATGACCGCGAGCTGCGGGAGGGCCCACGGCACCCCGCTCACAGTCGGATCGAACTGGGCCTGCAGCGCGGCGACAAACGGCTCAAGTGGGAGCGCGCGAGCGACCGCGTCGAGCCATGCGGGCAGGCCGTCGCCGATCACGAAGACGCCCGAGATGAATGCGAGCACCACTGCGGCACCGATCGAGATCACCTCCGCAAGCCGCGCACTCCGGGTCAGAGAAGCCACAGCGATGCCGAGTGCGCAGTATGTCAGGAGGGCGACCGCGACCGTCAACACGAACGGGGCGACGGATGCTGCAGGCAGTCGTACCCCGTAGATGGTCAGCGCCAAGAGCATCGTTACGGCCACCGACACTGCCCCGAAGACCCCAGCGGCCGTCACCTGTCCGGCGACGAACGCCCATCCTGGCATCGGGGTCGATCTGAGCCGCTTCAGCACGAGACGTTCCTTCGCCTCTCCGACGGCGATCGCGACCGAGGGCAGTGTCGCGAAGAAGGCGCCCATCGCCACAGCCGACGGCGTCGCGTACTGCATGACGCGCACCCCCGTGGTGGGGTCGACGACGGCGTTCCCGGCGACGAATCCAATGAGCACGAGCCAGGCGATCGGCATGCCGAACGAGAAGATGACCGCGATCACGGACCCCAGCAGCCCGCGAGCCGCGTGCACCGCCTGCGTTGAGAGGTCGGAGAGCGGCGACCGCCCGCGGATCGCGGTCACCCTTGGGCCCACCTCACTCGCTCCGCTACTCACGACGGGGCTCCGTTGCCGGTCAGCACAGCCCGCTCCCCGACCAGTCCGAGGTAGGCGTCCTCGAGGGTCGGTCGACGCACCTCGAGGGCTGGCAGCTCGAATCCGGCGTCCATCGCCCAGCCCGTGAGTTCGTGTACGACCGTTGACGGATGCGTGGTGGCGAGGCGCCATCCCGCGCCATCCTCGTCGAGCTCGACGCCGAGATCGGGAAGATCCTCGATGCGTCGTCCGAGCGGAAGGCGGAACGAGACGGTCGCGCCCGCTCGTCCCGCCGCGAGATCCGACGGCGCGCCGAGCGCCACCAGTCGACCCGCCACGAGGATTCCCACGCGATCGGCGAGTCGCTCGGCCTCGTCGAGGTAGTGGGTCGTGAGGAGGACGGTCGTCCCACGTGCCTTCAATCGCTCGATCAGCGCCCACGTCTGACGTCGAGCGGCGGGGTCGAATCCAACCGTCGGCTCGTCGAGGAAGAGCACCTCGGGATCGCCGATCAGCCCGAGGGCGAGGTCGAGCCGTCGTCGCTGACCTCCGGACAGCGTTCGCACCTTCGCCGCCCGCTTCCCCGAAAGACCGACCTCCTCGAGCACGGCGTCCACATCGAGGGGGTGCGCGAATAGCGCATGGAAGTACTTCATCAGTTCCCGGACGGTGAACTCGTCGTCGAACCCGGCTTCCTGGAGCACCACACCGATCCGCTCCCTCAACGCGCGCTCACGCTTTTGTGGGTCGAAACCGAGCACGGAGACGGCGCCGCTGTCCGGACGGCGATGTCCCTCCAGTATCTCGACGATGGTCGTCTTCCCGGCTCCGTTCGGGCCGAGCAGCGCGAACACCTCCCCCGACGGGATCTTCAACGAGAAGTCATCGACCACGGTCGCGCCGTCATACGACTTCGTCAGCTGGCGTACCTCGATCGCGTCCATGTCACCCCCGGCTCTGCGTCGGACACTACCAACTGCGACCCGATGCGACGGGACCTTCGTCCCCAGGGGAAATCATCGTGCAGAGCACAGTGGTGACTCCACAACGCAGTTCCGAGACACTCCGCGCACATCGACGGTTGGAAGGTGCATCATGGCTCGACCCGTTATTCACTGGGAGATCGGAGCACGCGACGCTGCCGAGCTTCGACGCTTCTACGCTGCCCTGTTCGACTGGGACATCACCGGCGACGCGGAGTACGGCCTCGTCTCCCCCGTCGACGGCGGCATCGGCGGAGGCATTCTGCAGACCAGCCAGGGCATGCCCTCTTACGTGACGTTCTACGTCGGCGTCGATGACCTGGAGTCGGTCCTTGCTCGCGCTGCCGATCTGGGCGGGACAGCACTCGTGAAGCCCACCCCGATACCAGGGATGGGCGCGTTCGCGATGTTCTCCGACCCGGAAGGAAACGTGATCGGACTCATGGAGGAAGCGCCCGACGCCCAGCCCGATCGGTGAGAGACCGCCACCGGTGCCGGGTGCGTCGGCACGGCCCTCACCTGGAACGCGGATCGCCGCCTCAAGCAGTAATCCGAGTGACACCGGATGCTCAGGGCGGCTTGTCGCGGCATCCGCCCAGCGCAGGGCACGCGAGCTGCTTCGGGAGGCATGGCCCGTCATTGCGAGGCTGCGGATGTGGACCGAGCGACCGGATGCCCGACCGCCAGCGCAATCACGCCGTGAGGATGACCTTGAGCGCCTTCGTCTCTGCCGCGCGGCCGAAGGTGTCGTAGGCATTCACGATGTCCGCGAGTGCGAAGCGGTGGCTGATGAATCCGCTGACGTCGAGCCTTCCCTGTGCGAGCAGCTTGATGAGCATGCGCGACGTGTCAGTGTTGACGAGTCCGGTGGTGATCGTGAGGTTCTGGATCCACGCCGTCTCGAGCGGGAAGGTCACGGGCTTGCCGTGCACGCCGACGTTGGCGACGTGGCCGCCCGGCCGCACGATGGCCAGCGACATGTCCCAGGTCGCGGGCACACCGACAGCCTCGATGGCGACGTCCACGCCGAGCCCATCTGTGAGGGCGACGACCTGCTCCTTCCAGTCCGAGTCCGATGAGACGACGCCGTCACTTGCACCGAAGCGCTTCGCCTGCTCGACCCGGTTGGCGTCGATGTCGATCGCGATGACGCGGCTCGGTCCGTAGAGGGCGGCTGTCGTCATCGCGGCGAGGCCAACTGGACCGGCGCCGATGACCGCGACGACGTCGCCCGGCTTGACCGCGCCGTATCTGATGCCGATCTCATGCCCCGTGGGCAGAATATCGCTGATCATCGCAGCCTCTTCGGGCGCGACCCCCTCAGGCACCCTGTGGAGCGAGGTCTCTGCGAAAGGCACTCGCACGTACTCGGCTTGGGTGCCGTCGATGAGGTGTCCGAGGATCCAGCCGATCCCAGGTGCTCCCTCGTCGGCGAGGCAGTGGGAGTACATGCCCTCGAGGCAGTATCCGCACTTCCCGCAGGCCGAGATGCACGAGACGATGACGCGATCCCCGACGGTGATCTCAGTCACAGCCTCGCCGACCTCGATCACGATGCCGACACCTTCGTGACCGAGGATGCGTCCGGCCTCAACGGTCGGCACGTCCCCCTTGAGGATGTGCAGATCTGTCCCGCAGATCGTCGTTGTCTCGATCTTGACGATCGCGTCTGTTGGCTTCTGGATCTGAGGAGCAGGCACCTCCTGCCAGCTGATCGAACCCGGGCCTTGATACACCGCTGCCTTCATGTCTCCTCCTTGGAGTTCCCGCACTGGTCGGACTACTATCGTCCGCGTCACGATGGAGGAGCACCGGGACCTTGGACCTATGCTGCCCGATCATCAAGCACCGCTGCCTCCGTTCGCGTCGTCATCCGCATGCTGTACCGACAGGGCGTTGCTGAATCTGATGAAGACGGAGATCCAGCCGAAGATCGTCGAGAAGGCGATGAGCTCGAAGGCGGTGAGGTTCCAGTACCCGATCGGCTCGAACAGCAGCGCACCGCCGAGGAGCACGATGATCGCGCCATCGCAGAAGAGGAAGAAGCGCCGTGGCATTCCGCGGAGCACCCAAGGGGCGCTGATGAGCAGCCCGAGGAATGTCAGCGACATGCCGATCGCCGACATGTTGTGAATGAACATGTTCACGTCAAGCGGGAACAGTCCGACGCACGCGAGCAGAACACCCATCACGATGAAGACGACGGAGACGACGCGGGGTGCCCACGTGTGTGCGAGCACGCCCTGACCCACGAGAGCGCTGAGGTCGCGGAATACATACATCGCGAACGTCGTCACGAATGCACCGGCGATGACGAGCGCGATGTTGAAAAGACCGCTCGACACATCGTTCGAGGTGCCGAGCTGGCTGAAGTGGATCTGCCACCACTGCGGGTCCTGCGACGTGGCCATGCTCATGAGCACCGTCAGCGACATGAAGACCACGAGCAGGGCGGCAAGCTTCGGGGTCGTGAGCGACGTGACCGACAAGTAGATCCAGTATGCGGCGAGTCCGGATGCCACAGCGGATGCGCCCGTGGCAATCCACGGGTCCACGACGAGTCCCTCGAAGCTGCGCTGCAGCAGCACGAAGACCATGACCGTGACGAGAGCGCCGATCACCGCGTGGACCGCCGCAACGGTTGCGACATCCATCGAGAACTTCCACGCCCCGAGCTCGTGCCGCCATTCTTGGCCGGGGAGGTCGCGTGCACGCCAATAGCCCGTCGCAGCGGCGCCGATTCCCGAGACCACCACGGCGATGGCGGCGACCGCGCCGACGGACCAGCCTCCCCAGAGCGACCATTCAGCGCCGGCGAAGATGAGAGCGCCTGCAGTGGCCGTCACGCCCGCGGCGACGACGCCGGCGAGGACGGACTCGGTCTCGATGGCAACTCGACGTCGCCGGTTGGCGACACCCGCCGCTGGCGGGAACGGAACGACTCCTGCGGCCCGAGCCGCACCTGCTGCGCTCATGTGCACATCGTAGCCTCGTGCACATTGCGGGGAAGGGACGAACGTCCTGACGCTCGGGGTCTCGCGTCGGCCGCCCCGGCCCGATGCGATAGGACCGCATCATCTCGCGCGCTATGTTCGCCATGCACTGAGCGAACGAGCACCGGGCGGGACCTTCGGCCGTGCAGCGAACACGGTCCGCACTCTTGAATGGATGCCGTGGGTGACGGTCCGTCCATCCGCGGGACCGAGGGGACGCGCATGGAAGCCGAAGCACTCAACGATGTCTCACCTCCCGTCATCGTCGACGTGCGGTGGCGTCCACTGCTCAGGCTCGGTGCCAGCGCGGCGGTGTTCGTGGTGGTGATGATCCCGATCCAGGCGCTCGTGTTCATCCTCATCCCCCCTCCGCAGACTGTCCTCGAGTACTTCGATCTCTTTCAGCGCAACCCAGTACTCGGCCTGCTGGATCTCGACCTTCTCCTAACGATCGACTACCTGGCGATGATCCCGTTCTACTTGGCGTTGTTCGTGGTCCTCAAGCGAACATCAGCGACTTCGGCGCTGGTTGCCCTGGTCCTAGGCCTGTTCAGTGTGGCGCTCTTCCTGTTCTCGCGCGATGCGACGTTCTCGATGTGGCTCCTGAGCAACCAGTACGCGTCCGCAACCACCACAGCGCAAGAAGCTGCACTGGTCGCCTCCGGCCAGACGTTGCTCACGCTCTACAACGGCGGCTCGTTCGGTCTCAGCTACCTCCTCGGCGCCGTCAGCACTCTGATCTTCTCGGCCGCCATGGTCAGATTCCGTGTCTTCGGGCTCCTCCCCGGCATCGTCGGGATCATCACCGGAATCACCATGCTCGTCCCGGCCAACCTGGGCGAGCTCGGCGTAATAGTCGCGATGCTGTCACTGATCCCGACGGCGCTGTGGCTGATCCTGATCAGTCGCGCGTTCTTCCGCACCGCCCGGGCGACCACCTCAAGCGGCGGCTGAACCAAAGTCGACGCCAGGCGGCCTGACGACGCGGACGCGCTCGAGCTCGCCGACGAGGTCGAGCGCCACCGGAAGATCTTCGCCCTGCCCTCGGCAACGTCATCAACGTCCCGAATCTCTCGCTCGTCGTGCTCGGCGGCTTCCTCGTTCCACCGCGGAAGATTGACCAGTCCCCATTCGTGGCGGCCCTACGACACGATCCCGTTCAGGATTCGGCAGTGAGCGTCGTCGGGGCATCCGTTTCGAGCATGCCTGAGTCCGCACCCCGCCGCGCATGCGCCTCACTGGCGCGCACGCGAAACAGCTGGATGACGGTCACAGGGCCGGCAACGAGAACTCTCAGCGCACTCCAGGCCGGACCAACGACTTCGCACGATGTGAGCCGTTGTGGATCGCTGTGAGCATCGGGACGATTTCACAAAGCCCCTACAGGGCCCCAAGTGCCCCTGCACAACCAAAAGAAACCCTGAGAACTTGGCGTTCATCAAGGGTTTTGGTGGATCTGGGGAGACTCGAACTCCCGACCCCCTGCATGCCATGCAGGTGCGCTACCAGCTGCGCCACAGACCCAAAATCACTTCCGATTCCTCCGAAGCAACTTGTCTAATGTACTACATCTGTGAACGCGATCCGAGCACGCACACGCCGTGGCTCAGCCGAGGAGTCGGGCTTTGGCCGCAACGAACTCGCTGTCGGCCCATGTGGCAGCCGTGCTAACGACGAAAGCCCGGCACAGAGTGCCGGGCTTTCGTTGAGGTGGTGGATCTGGGGAGACTCGAACTCCCGACCCCCTGCATGCCAT
>CAZZNX010000093.1:0-13191 GCA_964655795.1 uncultured Leifsonia sp.
TGCCGTCGCCGTCGTCGCCGATGAGCTGAATCACCATCCCGATGTCACCGTCGGCTACGGCCGCATCGCATTCGATCTCAGCTCACACGACGCCGGGGGAGTCACCGCCAGGGACGTGCGGCTCGCCCTGCGGATTCAGGCGCTTGCGGATGCCGCCGGTGCCGGCGCGGGCTGATCTCCGACATTTCCTCAGCTCGATTCGTGCTGGGCTCTTCCTCTCTGCCCGCAAAGTTTGTATAGTCGTCTATACAAGTTAGGAGAGGGTGTCATGACGTCAGACGAGTACCTTCCGCTCTATGCGCAGATCGGCCGCCACGTGCGGTCCCAGATCCTCGGCGGGCAGCTGAGCGACGGCGACGCGATCCCCTCCGAACCCAGCCTGATGAAGGCCTTCGGCACCACGCGCGGCACCGTGCGCCAGGCGATCGGCGAGCTCGTCAACGAGGGCCTCGTGCGCCGCGAGCAGGGCAAGGGCACCTTCGTGCAATTGCGGCCGATGACGCACAGCATCTGGAACTTCGGTGGCTTCAGCGACAGCATCAGGGGGCGAACCGGCCAGGGCGTCGCCCGCGTGATCGAGCACGAGGTGATCGACGTCGCCGGCGTCCCGACGCTCCGCCTCGTCCGGCTCCGCGGCATCCGCACCCCGGAGGGCGAAGAGAGCATTCACTCGCTCGACACCTCGCACCTCTCGCTGCGCCTCTTCCCCGGCCTCGACGCCGTGAACTTCGAGAACGCCTCGCTCTACCAGACCCTGCGTGAGCGCTACGGCGTGCACCCGCATCGCACCGAGCTGGCGCTGACGACGGTTGCACCGGATGCCGCGGTCTTCACGCTGCTCGGCGAGACACCCCGGTCTCCCGCACTGGTCACCCTCCGCGGCCACGCCTACGACAGCGATGACCGGCAGATCGAGCAGATCGAGATCGTCTACTCGTCCTCGATCGAGTTCAAGATTTCCACCACTATGCCGAGCACCGGCGACTGAGACACGAAACGAGAACACCCCCAGATGTCCAAACGCACCGCATTCCTTGACCGCATCGCTGCCGGCCCCGTCCTGCTCGGCATGGTTCACCTGAAGGGTGAGTCGGCGGAGGAGAAGCTCGAGATCGCGCAGCGCGAGATCGGGCTGCTGTACGCCAACGGCGTCGATGCCGTCATCGTCGAGAACTACTTCGGCTCGCCGGAGGACATGGAGCGCGTCCTCGGCTGGCTGCAGGCAACCCACCCTGCCGGGTGCTACGGCGTGAACGTGCTGGATGACGACGAGCGCGGATTCGCGATGGCCGGCCGCTTCGGCGCCAGCTTCGTGCAGCTCGACTCCGTGGCCGGGCACCTGACCGCCGACGATGAGCCGGCCTTCGCCGAGCGCCTGGCGGCGTGGCGCAGCGGCACCGACGTTGCCGTACTCGGCGGCGTGCGCTTCAAGTACCAGCCGTACCTCAGCGGAAACGACGTCGAGACCGATCTGCGCCTCGGAATGGGGCGCGCCGACGCCATCGTCGTCACCGGCGACGGCACGGGAATGGAGACGGATCTCGAGCGGATCCGGGAGTTCCGCGAGGTCCTCAAGGGCTTCCCCCTCATCGTCGGCGCCGGCGTGACGAGCAGCAACTACGACGCCCAGCTCGAGAAGGCCGATGGCGCGATCGTCGGCAGCTTCCTCAAAGACACGGGCAAGGACAACGGCGACGTCGATGGTGCGCGGGTCGCCGAGCTCAGCGGCCTGATGCACGCACTGCGATGAACGCGTACTCGCTGATTCCCGCGCCGGCGACCGCCGAGGCGCTGCAGCCGTTCGGGCGCCACCTCGGCCTCCGGATGGGCGGCAGTGCTGTGGTCAGCACGGACATGGTCAGCACCGACGTGGTCAGCACCGACGTGGTCAGCACCGAGGGCGACGGATGGAGTGATCGGCGCTCCCTGAACGCGATCATCGACACCCCGGGCAGCCTCGGCCACACGGTCGGCGCGGCGACACCGTTCCGGGTATCCGGCATGGAGCGTCATCCGCACACCGAGGAGGCACTGTTCTGCGCCGGAGAGCCCGTCGTCGTCGCGGTGGCCGACACCGACGCCGATCGCCCGGCGGCCGCGGATGTGCGGGCATTCCTGCTGGAGCCCGGCGACGTGATCGTGCTGAACCGCGGCATCTGGCACACCGCCTGCTACGGCGTCGGCGCCCCAACGCCGTACTACTGGCTGGCGACGGCCGACGATTCCATCGTGGATGAGTGGGTCGAGCCGCACGGCGGATCGGTCCACGTCGCGACGCCCGGAGCGCGCTCATGACCCGCGGGGATGCGATCTTCATCGGTGACGTCGCCCTCGACGAGTACTTCGCGGTCGACGACTGGCCGGCGCTCGGTGACAAGGTCTGGGCGGAGCCGCGCGAAGCGGAACTCGGTGGCATGATCGCCAACGCAGCGAGCGTGCATGCCGCGCTCGGAGGCTCGACCCGCTTCCTCACGACGATGAACGACGGCGCGCTCAGCCGGCGTCTGCTGGCCGAGCTGAATGGGCAGGGCATCGACACCGGGCTCTGCCTCGTCGACGACACCCTGGCCGATTCCCGTTGCCTGATCTTCCTCGCCGCCGACCAGCACGTGGTGATCACCCCGCGCATCGGCGATCAGCGCTTCGAACTCGATGAAGCCGCATTCGCGACGCTCGGCGCCGCGCGCAGCATCTACAGCTCAATCGGTGATCTGCGCCGCCTGCGCTTCGGCTCGCTCCCCCCGGTCGAGATCGTCCGTGCACTCAGAGCGGCAGGCGCGCGCGTCGTCCTCGACCTCGACGTCGCAGATCTGGAGCCGGGCGACCGCGCGCTCATCGGTGCGACCGACATCTGTTTCGTCAACCGGATCGGCTTCGAACGTCTCGCGGCGGGCCACGCCCCTGAGACGGTGGCCGCTGAGCTGCTGGCCGGTGGGATGTCGCAGCTCGTCGTCACGCTGGACGCCGACGGTTGCATCGTCCACAACGGCGATGGTCAGACGGTGGTCCCCGGCATCGCAGCCACCGTCGTCGATGTGACCGGCGCAGGCGACACCTTCTGCAGCGCATTCCTCTTCGCGTTCGACCGCTCAGGTGACCCGGCCATCGCCGCCCAATTCGCCAACGGCGCTGGAGCACGGGCCACCGAATCGCACGGCGCGCGTTCCGGTGTCGCCTCGGTTGGCGACGTACTCGACTACCTCGGCGCCGCCGGGCAGGAAACCGGGCGTCTGGCCGCGGCCCTGGCGCCCCGGCATCCGGCGGCCTGACGCACCTGGCGCACTTCACACACACCTTCACCCCCTCAGCCACCCCCCCCGAAATGGAGAAACCATGTCAGCACCCCGCACCTCCTCGCGTCTGCTGCTCTGGGCCGCAGCATCCCTGACGGCCGTCAGCCTCGTCGGCTGCGTGCAGAACGCACCGACGACCGCAGCGCCGACGGGCGAAGCCATCGCCGTGACCGCCGACGACGCCGTCGCAGCGCTCGTGCCGGCCGCCATCAGCGAGTCCGGCGCGCTGCGCGTCGGTGTCAACCTCACCTACTCGCCGAACGAGTTCAAGACGCCGGAGGGTGAGCCAACCGGCTGGGCCATCGAGCTGATGGACGCGATCGCCGCCAAGATGGGCCTCGAGGTCGAATACTCGCCCGCCGCATTCGACAACATCCTTCCCGGCGTCATCGGCGGCAAGTACGACGTCGGCCAGGGCTCATTCACCGACACCAAGGAGCGCGAGAAGATCGTCGACTTCGTGAACTACTACTCGGCAGGCACCCGATGGGCGGCCCAGACGGGCAGCACGCTCGACCCCGAGAACGCCTGCGGCCTGAAGATCGCTGCCGGCGCAACGACCTACCAGGAGACGAACGACCTTCCCGCTCGCTCCGAGGCGTGCGTCGCAGCGGGCAAGGATCCGATCACGGTTCTGAAGTTCGACACCCAGGACGCGATCACGAACGCCGTCGTGCTCGGCCAGGCCGATGGCTTCGCCGCTGACTCGCCCGTCACCGCCTACGCCGTCGCGGCCACGGACGGCAAGCTCGCACTGGTCGGCGAGCAGTACGACTCCGCACCGTTCGGCTTCGCGATCCCCAAGGATGCCGGCACGCTGGCGGAGGCCGTCGAGGCGTCCGTTCAGGCGATCATCGACGACGGCAGCTACACGGCCATCCTCGAGAAGTGGGGCGTGCAGGACGGCGCCGTCGCAGAGGCCGGCATCAACGGCGCACTGTTCTAAGCGCCACCGGCACGCGCATCGACGTGCTCAGCGCCAGCGGGAACGTTCGTCCTCCCGCGGCGCGAGCACAACGGCATCCGCCCCACCGTCCCAGACTTTGACGGGGCGGGTGCCGTCCCACGCCGGCCAGCCGGGGTCCCCGGTCGCGGCGAACCGCACCCACGCGGCGTGCATGTCATCGGCCAGACGCTGCGGCGCGCCCGACCCGGCCATGGCCGCGGCATCCGGGCTTCGCAGGGTGTCGAAGACGAAGCCGAGCTCCAGGGCGTGGCACGCGCCCAAGTCATCGACGGGGGAGCGCCAGGCGAACTCGTAGACGTAGCTGGGCGCCGCGTTCGCACGGAGCCTGGCATCGGCGAGTCGGTTCAGCGGGATCCGCAACAGCAGATCCGTCGCCAACGCCCCGAACAACTCTCCGACGCTGCACCCGGGGCGGTTGCGGCGGTAGAGCCGCACCGTCGCAGCGCTGATCCGGAACTTCGCCATCGCGACGCCGATGTGCAGGCGGCCGATCTTCCCGATCAAACCGGTCGGGATGAACCAGAGCCGGTACTCCTCGGTGTTCGACCCCATCAGCACCGGAATCGTCGCGCCGGCGCCCCCGGCCAGGGCGTCCCGCGGATGCCGCGGAACATTCTCTCCGCCAATCGTCAGGTTGAAGGCCGGCCCTCCGGTGATCGGCGTCGTGCCGGCCGTCGCGCGTCGCTGGGCGGCCAGCAGCGCTGCGGGGGAGAAGTCGGCGAATGCCGCGCGAGTCTGCTGGATCCCGAGCAGTTTCGCCATGATCCGTGTCACAGCACCGGAGACAGCAGGAGGGCGCGCGTCGGGCGGCCCACTCTGCATGATCGCCCGATCGAAGAGCGACGCGGCATCCGGCAGGGCGAGCAGGGCCGCGATCGAGATCGCTCCGGCCGACTCGCCCATGACGTTCACCCTGCTCGGGTCGCCACCGAACGACCAGATGTTCCTGCGCACCCAGCGCAGGGCGGCGATCTGATCGGCGAGGCCGAGGTTCGCCTCGGCACCGTCGAGCACGGAGAATCCCTCGCTGCCGAGGCGGTAGTTCACCCCGACGAAGACGACGCCGTCCCGCGCGAAGGTCGTGCCGTCGTAGATCGGCAGGGCGTTGCTACCGCGAGTGAGTGAGCCGCCATGGATCCAGACGATGACGGGCCGGTGCGTTCAGGAGCCCAGATCGCCAGATTGAGGATCTCCTCGCCTGCGATGGAGGCGCTGCCGAGGAACTTCTCCATGCCTCCCGCGTACGGCAGTTGGGGCGCTGTGGCTCCCGGATGCCTGCAATCCCGCTCCCCGCTCCAACCCTTCACCGGCTGCGGCGGCCTGAAACGGTTCTCGCCGAACGGCGCCGCGGCGTACGGCACGCCGAGATAGCGGTGCACGCCATTGATGAAGAGGCCCTGGATGCGGCCGCTCTCCACCTCCATGCTGATCACGTGATCGGTCATCTCGCTCCTCTGCGAATCCGGTAGCACCACTGTGCCATGAGCCGGGTCGAAAACGGCGAAGCGGCGACAAGCGCGTAAACTCGACAGGTACCGCCGATATCAGGTGGTCGTGTCTGAAAGGCGGTGGGGCGTGAGCCTTCTCGAGACGATCAAGGGTCCCAGAGACCTCGACGCACTCTCGAAAGACCAGCTCGTGCAACTCGCCGCCGAGATCCGCGAGTTCCTGGTACAGAATGTCGCCAAGACCGGTGGTCACCTCGGCCCGAACCTCGGCGTGGTCGAGATGACGATCGCCATGCACCGGGTCTTCGATTCGCCGCGCGACGCGATGGTGTTCGACACCGGCCACCAGTCCTATGTGCACAAGCTCCTGACGGGGCGCCAGGACTTCAGCACGCTGCGTCAGCGTGGCGGCCTCGCCGGCTACCCGCAGCGCTCGGAGTCCGAGCACGACATCGTCGAAAGCTCCCATGCGTCAAGCTCGCTCAGCTGGGCGGACGGCATCTCGCGGGCGTTCAGCATGACCGGCCAGCGTGATCGCCACGTGATCGCCGTCGTCGGGGACGGTGCGCTCACCGGCGGCATGACCTGGGAAGCGCTCAACAACATCACCGACGACAACGCTCGCCGACTGATCATCATCGTCAACGACAACGGTCGCTCCTACGCGCCGACGATCGGCGGCATGGCGCGCTTCCTCAACACGGTGCGCACCCGTCGCAGCTACCGCAATCTGTACATCTCCAGCCGCAGGGCGTTCGACAAGTTGGGCGGCCCCGGCCGAGCCGTCTACCGCGGGGTGCGCGGCGGGCTGCACGGCTTCCTCAGCCGTTTCTCCAACAACGAGGCGCTCTACTCCAACCTCGACATCAAGTACATCGGGCCGATTCACGGTCACGATCTCGTCGCGATGGAGGAGGCGCTGCGCCAGGCCAAGGGCTACGGAGCACCGGTGATCGTGCACACGATCACAGACAAGGGACGCGGCTATGAGCCCGCCCGCCAGGACGCGGCCGACCAGTTCCACGCCGTCGGGCAGATCGACCCGGAGACCGGGGAGTCGCTCGACTCCTCGTCGGCGCAGTCCTGGACATCGGTCTTCGCCGAAGAGATGGTGCAGCTGGCCGCAGCCAACGAGAAGCTCGTCGGCATCACCGCCGCGATGCTCCGGCCAACCGGACTCCACCGCATGGCGGAGCGTTTTCCGGAGCGCGTCCTCGACGTCGGCATCGCAGAGCAGCACGCCGCGACCTCGGCGGCAGGGCTCGCCTTCGGTGGCATGCACCCGGTCGTCGCCGTCTATGCGACCTTCATCAACCGTGCCTTCGACCAGGTGCTGATGGACGTTGCCCTGCACAAGGCCGGCGTCACCTTCGTGCTCGACCGTGCCGGTGTCACCGGTCCAGACGGCCCGAGCCACCACGGCATGTGGGATCTCGCGATCCTGCAGGTCGTCCCCGGCATCCGCCTGGCCGCCCCGCGCGACGCCACCCGCCTGCGCGAGGAGTTGGCGGAGGCGGTCGCCGTCGACGACGCCCCGACCGTGCTGCGTTTCCCGAAGGGCAGCGTCGGTGTTGAATTCGAGGCCGTCCGCCGCATGGATGACGGCGTCGACGTGCTGCGGGAATCGGCCACGAGCGATGTGCTTCTCGTCGCCGTCGGCCCGCTGGCCGGCATGGCACTCGAGGTCGCCGATCTGCTGGCCCTGCAGGGCATCGGATCGACGGTCATCGACCCGCGCTGGGTCGTGCCCGTTCCGCACAGCGTGATCGAGCTCTCCCGCGGGCACCGCCTCGTGGTGAGCCTCGAAGACGGCATCAAGGTCGGTGGCATCGGCACCCGCATCCGGCAGGACCTGCGCGAGGCCGGCGTCGACACGGCCGTCACAGAGCTCGGCCTGCCAGACGAATTCATCGACCACGCGACCCGCGCCCAGATCATGCAGGACATCGGCCTCACGGCGCCGCAGGTGGCCGAGGACATCGCCGCCATGTTCGCGGGCAGCAAGGTGCCGCACGTCGGACCGCCGACGGCTGCCATTCCGACGATCGCAGCCCCTCAGGCCTAGCCGTTGGCGGGCGCTTCGTTGGCGGGCTTGTCGATGGCGTAGCGCAGTTCAATGGCCCCGCCGGCGTACGGCGTCGTGCCCAGCGCCGTGAGCCCGGTGTTCCTCGCGAGGGGGAGCAGCGGCCGCCCTGCGCCCAGTACCACCGGCATGATCGTCACCTGCAGTTCGTCGAGCAGCCCGGCATCGGCGAACTGGCTCGCGACGTTGCCGCCGCCGATCACCCACACCCTCTTCTCGCCGGCCGCGAGAGCGGCAGCGGCGTGCAGTGCGGCGATGTCGCCCGGCCCGTCAGCCTGAGTGAATCGGATGTCGGCGCCGTCTACCCTCGGCAGCTCTCGGTGGCTGAGCACCCAGGCCGGCATCGTGTAGCTCCACTCCGCCGGGTCATTCAGGATGAACTCATAGGTGTCCGCTCCCATGATCACCGCGCCGATGTCGGCGATGAAACGGGCATACTGCTCACTGAACTCCTCGAAGCCGAACTCCATCAGCCAGTCGAGGGAGTTCTCCCGGTCGGCGATGAATCCGTCGAGGCTGCACGCTACGTAGTACACGGTTGTCGTCATGCCAGCAGCCTAGATCCATGCGCCGACACCGCGCTCGCCACGCGGATGGGGGATGCCCGAACGCCGCGACCGTGGTCTACCGTGGCGATGACGCCGCCTTCCGCGGAGCCAGATGGGGAGCCTGGACGATGTTCGGACGACGCAAGAAGGACGATGGCGGATCGACACCGCCCGAAGCCGCGCCCGCGGGACCGGTCGCCCCCGAGCAGTTGGAGGCGGCACGGCGCATGGCCGACATCGTGTTCGACCGCCTCGTGAAGCCGATGAAGCTGGAGCGCGGCGTACCCAGTCCGGTGATCGCGGCGATGCTCGGCGCCCTGGCCGGGCACGCCTGCCAAGTCGCGACGCTCAGCGGCATCGCCGACGGTGATCCCTCATACGCGGGGCTGTCGATCATGGCGGTCGACGGAAGGGACGGGGACAGCTACCTGGTCGGTGATGCCATCAACCGGCCCGTACTCGACTGGCAATTCTCCGTGTGGTCGTTGGTCGCCGGCGTCACAGAGCGAATGGGCGTCCCAACCCCTGACCTCGACGAGTTGGCCGGCTACGTGGCGTCGACGATCGGCGGCGATGCCTTCGGCATCCCGCGCGACCTGCCGGCCGGATCGCCGACCCCGCGGCTATCGCTGGTCATGTGGGGGCTCGGTGACGCGCTCGCCAAGGATGTGACGCCCGACTACGTCCCGGTGGCGATTGCGTTCGCCTACCAGCGTCTCGCGCAGACCGACCACGAGGTCGATCCGAGCGTCGACCTCGCAGCGATGGCGCGCATCATGATGGAGAGCGCGCTGGCGATGTCCACGCTGCAGGCGACGCCGGCCGACCTGGGGCGGCAGGCCGCGGCGGCCGGCTAGCCCCTCGACGGCACATAACGCAGGGGGCGTGCCACCTGTCGGTGACCCGCCCCCTGCGTTGCCGATCGCGCTACTTGCCGACGCCGCGAATCTGCGGGTCGTGGAACGTGCCGCCGAAGACGCGCTGGCTGGCGCCGACACGGTCGAGGTACGGCGTCGCTCCGCCGGCCTGGAACGGCCAGCCGGCACCGAGGATCAGGCAGAGGTCGATGTCCTCCGGTGCCGCGACGACCTTCTCGTCGAGCATCAGCTTGATCTCCTGTGCGAGCTGGTCTTCGACGCGGCGCAGGATCGTCGCCTCATCGACGGGGCTCTTGCCGACGGTGATCGTCTTCTTGGCCTCCTTCGTGAAGTCGGTCACCTTGCCGGCCTTGTCCTTCTCGACGACCTGGCCGAGCTTCGACAGGGCGTGCATGTTCTCCGAGGCGTAGAAGCGGTCGGGGAACTCACGCACCATCGTGTCCTGCACGTGGGCGGCGACCGCCCAGCCGACGAGGTCGATCAGTTCGAACGGGCCCATCGGCAGGCCGATCGGCGCGAACGCCCGCTCGACGACGGGAACCGGGGTGCCCTCATCGACGGCGCGTGCGGCCTCGCCCATCACCTTGGCGAGGAGTCGGTTCACGACGAAGCCGGGGGCATCGGCGGTGAGCACGGCGGACTTGCGCAGCTTGGCCGCCGTCGCGAAGGCCGTTGCGAGGGTGGCATCGTTCGTCGCAGGGGCCTTCACGATCTCGAGCAGCGGCATCACGGCCACCGGGTTGAAGAAGTGGAAGCCCACGACGCGCTCCGGGTGCTCCAGGCCGGCACCGATCTGTTCGACCGAGAGCGAGGAGGTGTTGGTGGCGAGAATCGTCGTGCGGGAGACGTGCTTCTCGACATCGGCGAAGACCTGCTGCTTCACGGCGAGGTCCTCGAAGACCGCCTCGATCACCCAATCGCAGTCGTGGAAGTCTGCCTTGTCGGTGGTGCCGGAGATGAGCGCACGCAGACGGTTGGCCTCATCGGGGTTGATGCGGCCCTTCTCGGCAAGGGCGCCGATCTCATCGGTGATGTACGCCAAACCCTTGTCGACCCGTGCCTGATCGAGGTCGGTGATCACGACGGGAACCTGGAGCCGACGCACGAACAGCAGTGCGAACTGGCTGGCCATGAGGCCTGCGCCGATGATGCCGACCTTCGTCACCTTCTGGGCGAGCGCCTTGTCCGGCGCTCCGGCCGGCCGCTTGGCCCGCTTCTGCACCAGGTTGAACGCGTAGATGCTCGCCTGCAGCTGATCGCTGATGATCCGGTCGGCGAGAGCCTCGTCCTCGAGGGCGAAGCACTCCTCCTTCGTGCCGTTCTTCGCGGCCTTGAGCAGGTCGAGTGCGGCGTACGGCGACTGCGGAACCGTGCCGATGCGGCTCTCGAGCATCTTGCGCGCGATGCCGATGGCGGCATCCCACTTGACCAGACGCTCGATCTTGCCCGGTGCGTTCTTCCGCTCGACCTTGGTCGTGCCGGAGATGACGCCGTCGGCCCAGGCGATCGAGTCCTCGAGGAAGTTCACGGGGGAGAACATGGCGTCGGCGATTCCGAGTTCGAAGGCCTGCGGGCCCTTGAGCATGCGGTTCTGCTTGAGCGGGTTCTCGATGACGACCTTGAGGGCGTTCTCGATGCCGATCAGGTTCGGCAGCAGGTAGGTTCCGCCCCAGCCGGGGATCAGGCCGAGGAACACCTCGGGCAGCGCGAGCGCCGGAACCGAGCTGTCGATCGTGCGGTAGTCGGCGTTCAGGGGCAGCTCGACGCCGCCGCCGAGGGCGAGACCGTTGATGAACACGAACGACGGCACACCGAGCGTCGACTGCTTGCCGAACACGTAGTGCCCGAGCTGCGCCATCTGCAGGCCGATCTGGCGGTTCGGGATGTCGCTGATCTTGGAGAGATCGGCACCGGCCGCCAGGATGAACGGCTTGCCGGTCGTGGCGACGGCGTGGATCTCGCCGCGCGCCGCGCGCTCGGTGAGCGCGTCGAATGTGCGCCCGAGCTCCATCAGCGTCGCCGGGCCGAGGGTGTTCGGCCGGGTGTGGTCACGGCCGTTGTCGAGCGTGACGAGCGCGAGGACCTTGCCGCTGGCCAGCGGCACGTCGCGCACGTAACTGTGCGAGATCACCTCGTCGGTGGAGAGCTCTTCGAGCAGGGAGAAGTCAATGGTCTCGTATTGATTGAGTGCAGTGTCAGTCATGTGATCGCTGGCCTTACTTCTTCTTCTTGCCGGTGTAGTTGGGGTTCTCCCAGATGACGGTTCCGCCCTGGCCGAGGCCGACGCACATCGCCGTCAGGCCGTAGCGCACCTCCGGGTGCTGCTCGAACTGCCGGGCCAACTGGATCATCAGGCGCACGCCGCTGGCGGCGAGCGGGTGGCCGATCGCGATGGCACCGCCCCAGGGGTTGACGCGCGTGTCGTCATCATCGATGCCGAAGTGGTCGAGGAAGGAGAGCACCTGTACTGCGAAGGCCTCGTTCAACTCGAACAGGCCTATGTCGGTGATGCTCAGGCCGGCCTTGCGGAGTGCCTTCTCCGTGGATGGCACAGGGCCGAGGCCCATGATCTCCGGTTCGACGCCGGCGAAGGCGAAGCTGACCATGCGCATCTTCGCGCGGAGGCCGAGCTCCTTGGCCGTCTCGGCGCTGGCCAGCAGGCTGGCCGTTGCGCCGTCGGTGAGGGGAGAGGCATTGCCGGCCGTCACGCGGCCGTGCGGGCGGAACGGGGTCTTCAGGCCGGCGAGGCCCTCCATCGTCGCCTCCGGGCGCATGCCCTCGTCCTGGGTGGCGAGACCCCACCCGGCGTCCGTGCGCAGGGCGACGGAGACCAGGTCGGGCTGGATCTGTCCCGCGGCGTACGCCGCGGCGACCTTCTGCTGGCTGCGCAGGCCGAAACGGTCCGCGCGCTCCTTCGTCAGGTGCGGGAAGCGGTCGTGGATCCGCTCGGCCGTGTTGCCCATGTTCAGCGCGTCGGGGCTGACCAGCCGCTCCGAGAGGAAACGCGGGTTCGGGTCGGCATCCAGGCCCATGGGGTGACGGCCCATGTGCTCGACACCGCCGGCGATCACGAGGTCGTACGCGCCGAAGCCGATGCCGGAGCCGAGCGTCGTCACCGAGGTCATGGCGCCGGCGCACATGCGGTCGATCGCGAAGCCGGGAACCGACTTCGGCAGGCCGGCGAGAAGCGCGGCCGTGCGGCCCAGCGTCAGACCCTGATCGCCCTGCTGCGTCGTTGCGGCGATCGCCACCTCGTCGATGCGTTCCTTCGGGACGCTGGGGTTGCGCTCGAGCAGCCCGATGATGGCCTTGACGACGAGATCGTCGGCCCGGGTGTTCCAGTACATGCCCTTTTCGCCGGCTCGACCGAACGGGGTACGAACCCCATCCACAAACACGACTTCAGTTCTTTCGGCCACTTCGCCTCCATTGATCGAACAATCCTGTTCTGATCCTAGGAGCGCTCAGGGAGTGCCCTGAATCGTTTGCCGGTTTCTACGAGGGCGCCTCGGCTGATTCGAGCAACGTTTGGTGGGCTTCTACAAAGGCGTCACTGATCTTCTGTGCAGTTGCGTCAATCTGCCAGGGCCGTGCGCCGAGCACCGTCAGAGCCTCTCCGATCGCTTCTGCGTCGACGGATGCCGGCGGGTGCCAGGCCACGCGGCGCAGGTAATCGGGGGTGAGCAGGTTCTCGAGGGGAATCTGCAGCTCCTCGGAGACCTCACTCAGCGCGGTGCGTGCGGCCTTCAGCCGCAGATCGGCCTCCGGGTTGCGCTCCGACCAAACGCGGGGAGGCGGGAGGGTGTCACCGTTGACCCGGACGGCAGGCAGATCGTCGGTGGCGAGGCCGCGCTCGACGGCCTCCCACCAGCGGCTGAGCTCGCTTCGGCTCGCACGGCCGGTGAACTCGCGCAATTCGGACAGCGCCTTGCGGGTGCTCGGCATGGCCTTGACGACCGCGAGCAACGATGCAT
>CAZZNX010000093.1:13201-14112 GCA_964655795.1 uncultured Leifsonia sp.
CGGGAGCCGTGTCGATCTCCTGCGCGTAGGCGTCGCGTGCCAGCCAGAGCTCTCTCGCGACGGCGAGGTTTCGTGCGCTCCGCACGCTGTGGATGCCGGAGAGCCGGCGCCACGGCTCCGCCGCGAGAGGCTTGGCCTCCTTCTGCAGCACGGCGGCGAACTCCTGCCTGGCGATCTCTTCCTTCCCGGAGCTGACGAGCAGCTCCTGCAGGGAATCGCGGAGGTCGACGAGCAACTCGACGTCGAGGGCGGCGTACTCCAGCCAGGATGCCGGCAGCGGGCGGGTCGACCAGTCCGCCGCGGAATGTTCCTTGGCGAGGTGGATGCCGAGCTGTTGCTCGATGACGGTGCCGAGCCCGACCCTGGCGAAGCCGAGCAGACGGGCACAGAGCTCGGTGTCGAAGATGATGTGCGGATCCAGTCCGACCTCGCGCAGGCAGGCGATGTCCTGGCTGGCCGCGTGCAGGATCCACGGGGCGCCTGCGATGGCATCCTGCAGCTCGTCGAAGCGGCCGATGGCCGGCGGATCAAAGAGGAAGACGCCGGCGTCCCGGCGGAAGACCTGGATCAGGTAGGCGCGCTGCGAGTAGCGGAATCCGCTCGCGCGCTCGGCGTCGATGGCGATCGGGCCGGTTCCGGCCGCGATCAGTGTGACGGCGTCGAGGTACTCGGCGCGGGTGTCGATGACGTGACGCGCAGTGTCAGCCACGGGGCATCCGTTTCGGTGTCAGCACGCTTACGCCTTCCATTGTCGGTGGCAGTCCGGCGAGCATGCACAAGAGTTCGCCCCAGCCTTCGACGTGCGACGCGAGGTTGTGATCACGTGGAGTCCACGAAGCACGCAACTCAATCTGAGCGCCGTCACCCTGTGCAGAGAGCTCACCGAATCCGGTTGAGAGAGTCTTGGTCGC
>CAZZNX010000094.1:0-13966 GCA_964655795.1 uncultured Leifsonia sp.
CAGCCGTCACACCATGTGATCGCTGTGTTCGATATTAGGACACCACGGGCGGCTTCCGGAGACTCGACTCTGTTCCGGAGCGCACTTCCGTGTGATCCTGAGAGCACCGAGGCGCCCGGAGCCGCAGCGGGTGACCCATCGAGGAAGCGAGCGGCCATGAGCGAACGTGACGAGGCCGCAGCCCCGGGCGAGCGTGACGAGGCCGCGGCTCAGGACGCGAGCCAGCCGTGGTGGCGCCGACGGCGCGAACTCGTCACACCGGAGCTGATCTCCGGCACTGTCCTGGTCAGCGCCGTCATCGCGGTTGCCGACGAGAGCGGACACGCCATCAGTACGACCGGGGTGACCGTCATCACGATGCTGGTGTTGTGGGTCTCACAGTTCTACATCGTCGCGATCGCCGCGCAGGCGCGTCGCCCGGCGGGGGAGCCCGTGCATCCGACCCGTTCGATCCGCGTCGGCCTCGACGGCTCGGTGGGGCTGTTGATCGCGACCCTCCCGCCGCTGATCCTGCTGCTGTTCGGCGACCTGCGCGTGCTGCCGCCGAACGTGGCGTACTGGTCGGCGCTCTGGATGGGCGTCGCCGTGCTGGCGTTCCTCGGCTGGATTGCCTTCAGCGGCCGGAGCGTGGCGTGGTACTGGCGGCTGTGTGGCACCTGCGCCACAGCAGGTTTCGGCGTGGGCGTCATCGTGTTGCGCATCCTCATCGACTGACGTTCCTGATCGACTGATGCGCGCGCGAACTCAGTTGCGGAAGAACTGATTCGCTCGCCGCAGGTAGAGCAGGACCAGCGCGGTGACCGAGAGCAGGATGCTGATGATCGCGAGCCAGAGCAGCCAGGGGGTCGTGACCGACAGCACGACGGCCGCCACGATCGAGAGCACTTGGAACACGGTTGCGACCACCCTGGCCCCGTAACTGCCGCCCCACAGGCCGCCGGCGACGATCAGCGTGACGGCGCCGAGGATCGCGACGGCGACGGCGAAGACGATCAGCGGGCCGCTGCCGCCGAACCGTTCCACGAGATCGGTGTTGCCGAGTTGGAGGAGCAACAGGATGCCGGTGATCACGTTGAGCCCTCCGGAGACCCAGAGCGTGATTGAGACGGCCGTGACGCCGCCCGGGCGGGAATTCTCTGCTGTTGACACCGTGCGCTCCCGTCTCGTCTACTGTCTGGCCATGATGATGCGCAGGCGCTCTGCCGGGTCGATGAGGTGGTCGTGATCGTCATCGCCGATGTCGATCTGCACCCACTCGATCTTCCCGGTGAAGCGGCTGGTCTGCGTGGTGTAACCGGAGGCGACGGCCGTGCCAGACTCGAAACCGACATCGGTCGTCTCATCGGCGGAGAAGACCATCGCCTGCGTGGCGCCGACCCGGCCCGTTCCGGCGGCGTTGCCGTCGTAGTAGAGCGTGACGTCGCCCCCCTTGCCGAGCCCGCCCCCGTCGTACGCGAACTCCATCCGCACCTGGTGCCTGCCTGCCGGCACGGGCGCGCCTGCCGTCGTCGCGAACTCCTGGATGCCGAGCACGTTGTACACGAACACTGCAGCGCCATCCTTGAGGTAGAGACTCCACCCGCCGAAACGGCCACCCTGGGCAATGATCACCCCATCCGCCCCGCCGTCGGGAACGTCGATCTCGGCCGTGACCGAGAACGACTTGTTCTTGATGCTGACAACGCTGTTCTCTGACAGTCGGCCCATGCCCGCATAGAGCACCTGGCTGGTGCCACGGATGAGGGTCGGCCTGCCGGCGATCTCGGGCGTCGCGCGCTCGATGCCGCGATCGTCGATCGGCAGCACGTTGTACTTCGTCGCCTCGATCAGCCACAGCCGTTGGAGCTGGGCCAGGCGAGCCGGGTCCTCGGCCGAGAGGTCGTGTGCCTGACTGAAGTCGCTGCTGCCGTCGTAGAGTTCCCAGACGTCGTCGTCGAAGGCCGGGAGGGTGCCGCCGACCATCTCCCACGGTGTGCGGTGCTTCGTCACCGCGCTCCAGCCCTTGTAGTACAGGCCACGGTTGCCGAACATCTCGAAATACTGCAGATTGTGGCGCTCGACCGCATCCTGTCCCGCGAAGGTGTAGAGCATGCTCGTGCCCTCCATCGGCGACTGCTGCACGCCGTTGACCATCGTCGGCTCCGGCAGGCCGGCTGCCTCGAGGATCGTCGGGGCGACATCAATCACATGGGTGAACTGGCTGCGCAGCCCTCCCTTCTCCGTGATGCCCTTGGGCCAGGACACGATCGTCCCATTGCGGGTGCCGCCCCAGTGCGACGCGACCTGCTTCGTCCATTGGAAGGGTGTGTCCATCGCCCAGGCCCAGCCGACCGCGTAGTGGTTGTAGGAGCTCGGAGAGCCCAACTCGTCAACCTTGGAGAGGAGGAACTCCGGCGTTTCGAGGGCGGCCATGCCGTTGAAGTTCGCCATCTCGTTGAACGCGCCGTTGAGGGTTCCCTCCGCGGATGCCCCGTTGTCGCCGATGATGTAGTAGATGAGGGTGTTCTCGAGAGCGCCCAGTTGCTCGATGGCGTCGATCACGCGACCGACGTGGTGATCGGTGTGCTCGAGGAATCCGGCGTAGACCTCCATCTCGCGTTCCAGTACCGGCTTGAGCTCCGCAGGCATGTCGTCCCAGGCGGGGATCTCGGCGTGCCGCGGTGTCAGCTCGGCATCCGCCGGAATGATTCCGAGTTCTTGTTGTCTGGCGAACGTCTTCTCGCGCTGGGCATCCCAGCCGTCGGCGAACGCGCCCCTGTACTTGTCGGCCCATTCCTGTGGAACGTGGTGCGGCGCATGGGTCGCACCGGGGGCGAAGTAGACGAAGAACGGCTTGTCGGGCATCAGCGCCTTCTGGGTGCGGATCCAGCTGATGGCGTGGTCGGCGAGGTCCTCGGTCAGGTGATAGCCCTCCTCCGGGGTCGCCGGCGGCTCGACGGGCGTCGTGCCGTCGTAGAGCGCTGGGTCCCACTGGTTGTTCTCGCCGCCGATGAAGCCATAGAAGGTTTCAAAGCCGCCGCCGGCCGACGGCCAGGCGTCGAACGGCCCCATGGGGGAAGACTGCCAGACCGGCACTTCGTGGCACTTGCCGAACTGGGCTGTCGAGTAGCCGTTCAGCTTCAGCGTCATCGCGAGCGGCGCCTTGGTGTTCGGGCGCAGCGAGTTATTGCCCGGCGCCGAGGTCGCCGTCTCTGTGATGCTGCCCATGCCGACGGAGTGGTGGTTGCGCCCGGTGAGCATCGCCTGCCTGGTCGGAGCGCAGAGCGCCGTGGTGTGGAAGCGGTTGTATGTCAGCCCGAGCGCGGCGAGTTTCTCAGCATTCGGAGTGGCACAGGGGCCACCGAAGGCGCTCGACGCCCCGAAGCCCACGTCGTCAAGCAGCACGATCAGCACATTGGGTGCCCCATCCGGCGGGAGCAGCGGCTCGATCGGCGGATACGCGGTGTCCGGATCCTTGGCGTCGTAGGTGGTCAGCGTCGGGGCCGGACGGTCGGGGATCGGAAGCATTGCGCGTGCGTGGCGGTCGGGGGTCATGGCCTACTCTCTCTGCTCACTGCTCTTGCTGCTGCATGGCTCCAGCTCCTGCACGCTAACCCGGGTGCCCCGTGCTCGCGTCACCCGATCTGCGTGATGCCACACCCGCGGCAAACAGAGGGGGCGGGGCACGGCCACAGTGGCCGTGCCCCGCCTCGGGAGCTGCGTCGTGCTCAGGCCTTGGCCAGAGCCTTCGCCTTGATCGTCTCGAACTCGGCCGGCGTCAGTGCGCCGGAGTCGAGCAGGGCCTTCGCCTTCTCGATCTCGGCTGATGGCGAGCTGCTGCTGCCTGCGACGCCGCGGATGTACTCGTCGTTCTGATAGCGGGCCTTCTGATATTCGTCCATTCGCCGCTCCGACATCTGGCGCCCACGGGCGATCAGGTAGATGAAGGTTGCGAGGAACGGCACAAACACCAGGAACAACACCCAGAGCGCTTTCGCCCACCCGTTCAGCGTGTGGTCGCGGAACACGTCAATGATGACGGTGATGAAGATCCAGATGCACGCAATGGTGATGTACACCCAGAACAACCAGATCAGATAGTCCCAGAATGTCATGTTGGTTCCGCCTTCCAGCATGCGGTGTGTCCGTCACCCCGCGGTCATATGACGTTATTGCCGGGGCGTTGGCACCGGCATCATCGAGATGGCATGAACTCCGTAGAGCGGCGCGGCACCGCTGTTCACCCCATCCGCGTGAGGCGGTTTCCTCGGAGTTGTCGTCCACTTGCATGGAAGGGCGCGCCCCGGGTTGCCACCACACTGCGAGGCGGCCCGATCGGGGCCGCCGGCGGAAGGGGTGATGTTGTGGACTACAGGCAACGGCTGCGAAGCATGGCGATCAACCAACAGGGCGTTGTCGAGAGTGAGGCCGGCCTCAGCGAACTCGGTGCACTCGATCCCAAGACTCTTGCGCTCGCTCGCCTCGCTGCATTGGTTGCGATTGGGGGTGCCGGGCCGTCGTTCGGGGAGCAGGCGACCGCCGCCGTGAGCGCCGGCGCCTCTGCAGACGAACTCGTCGATGTCATCGTGGGAGTTGCCTCCATCGTCGGAGTCCCGCGCGTCGTTGCAGCCGCGCCACGACTGGCCCTGGCGCTCGGCTTCGACGTCGAGGACTCCGTCGACTGATTCGGTGCCCCGTGCGTGCCGCCTAGCCTCCGAGGAGCCCGATGGCCATTGCGCGCTCGACGGCCTCTGCGCGGGAGGAGACGCCCAACTTGCGGTAGATCGACCCGACTTCGGTGCTCACGGTGTTGCGCGAGACGAACAGGCGCGCTCCGATCTCGGGCACGGTCAGGTGTGTCTGCAGATAGGGCAGGAGGCGCAACTCCGCCGGGCTGAGAGGCGGTGCCCCGACGGCGCCGGTAGTCGGTGACGCGATGATGGTGTGGAGTGCGGCGATGTCATCGAGGAGTGTGCCGAGCGCCGGTCGATGAAGCAGGATGTCGTCAATCTCCCGCATCAGGTGTCTGGCGGTTGCGTGGTCTCCGAGCGCGAAATGCGCCTGAGCGAGCTGGAGACGTACCCGCGTCGCGAGGGCGGGGAACGCCCAGGTGCAGACAGGTCGGGCGCGCATGGCCCTGGTGAGCTCTCGCCGTGCCGTTTTCAGGTCGCCGCGATGCAGCGTGAGCCTGGCCGCACCCGCCAGCGCGAGCACGGCAGTCGCGTAGTCGTCGAGGTGCTGCTCGTCGACCGTGCGCAGGGCGGAATCGAGGAGGGCGTCGGCCTCGGCCCAGCGACCGCGATCCATGGCGATGATCGCCCGTTCGGAATCGCACAGTACCTGCCCATCGCTGTTCCCGGTGCTGTTGGCCAGCGCAGACGCCTCGGCGAAGTGGTGATCGGCTGCGTCGGGATGCCCGAGCAGCAACTCGGCCTCCCCGGCCAAGCTCAGCGCCTGATCCCGCCACGTGCTCCATGGGGGTTCCAGCGCCAGCGCGACGTGCGCATCGGCCAGGGCGCGCTCTGGCCCGGCCGCACACATCACCGATCGCAGCATCGCACGGCCAGACTCGAACGACGCGGATCCGTCGAATGGTGCAAAGTCGAAGGACACGCTGTCGATCCTGGCGGCCAACCTCTCCGCGGCTCCGGCATGTCCGGAGATGACGGCGATCCAGCCGGCCAACACACCGAAGGGCGGGTGGCTCTCGATCGCTGAATCCCCGAGCCTGCTGATCCAGCGTTGCACCGTCTCCAACTGCCCGGCCTGGTAGGTGGGCAGGGCAAGCTGAGAGATCAGGCGCACCGAGAGCTCATGCTCGGGAGTCTGGAGGAGGTGTTCGACGGCGTTCGCCGCGCTCCCATTCGCCTCGTACCACTGGGCCGCCTTGAGGTGTAGCCCGGCGATCAGCTCAGGGCTGACCCGGCGAAGATCGCCGAGCAGGAACTCCCGGAACAGCGGGTGGTAGCGAAACCACTCCCTGCGGCGATCGAGGGCGATGATGAAGACGTTGGACGCCTCCATCTCATGCAACCGCGCCTGCGAGTCCGACTCGCCGAGCAGCGCATCGCAGAGTTCGGCAGAGAACTGTTCGAGCACGGCCGTGCAGCGCAGGAAGTGCTGGACGTCCTCTGGCAGAGCGCCCATCGATTCGCGATAGAGGTAGTCGGAGATGTATCGGTCGTCGCCGGAGACCGCGGCAACCCCGCCGTGACTGTCACGCGCGATGAGTGCGGCAAGGTACAGGCCGACCGGCCAGCCCTCCGTCCGTTCGGTGATGTCGGCGGCCAGATCGGCGCTCAGAGGAACCTGGGCCTGCGCAAAGATCTGCATGGCCCCGTTCGCGTCCAGCGCGAGGCTTTCGGAGTCGATCTCCAGGACGGTGCCGTCTGCGCGCAGTCGTGCGAGATCCGGATACTCGTGCCGGCTCACCGTCACGATCTGGGAGCCCGCGGGGACGCCGCCCAGCACAACACCCAACACGTCGTGGCAGGCGGGAGAGCTGATCACGTGGAGGTCGTCGACCATGATGACGAAGTCGACGGGGCTCGTCCGCAGTGCCATGGCCAGGCGGGGTGCCGAGCGGCCGAGCGCCGAGGCGCCGTGCCCGTGCATGCTGGTGACCAGTGCGGGGTCTGCGCCGGTCGCCTGCACGAACGCGGATGCCAGGAGTGTGAGCAACGTGACGGCATCATCGTCGAATCGATCAAGCGACACGTATGCGACAGCGCGATCCTCGGCCGCGGCCCACTGTGCCAGCAGACTCGATTTCCCATACCCGGACGGTGCGGTGACGGCAACGATGCGGTGATCGCTCCTGCGGGCTGTGGTGATGAGCGCTGCCCTACTGACGAACCCGACTCGAGGTGCGGGGATCGCCAGCTTGGTTTCCAGAAGCAGCTGGTCAAGCTCGCGTACGCTCGAGGCTGCGACCTGCGATAACTCGGCCATGTTCGAATACTAGGCCCGCCGAGACCCGCAGCTCAAGCATTTCGTAACCGTTGTGGATGTATGCCTCCGTTCCGTGGATGAGGGCACTTTCGCTATCTGCACGGTGCGGTTGGTGTGGGCGCTCGCCGCATTCAGGGGTCGGGTGCCGCCCTTCCGCTGATCGACTCCCGCGGCGTATCGTCAGGCGTGCGGCGGCCGTCGGCGCACGCACACAACGCACTGAAAGAGCGCACAGAAAGCAGGACAGCATGGACCTCGGAGCATTCTCCGTCAGCTTGACTGTCGCCAACCTCGCCGTCTCCCGTGCCTTCTACGAGGCGCTCGGCTTCGAGCACGTCATGGGCGACCCGGCGGAGAACTGGCTGATCCTCCGCAATGGCGCAACGACGATCGGCCTGTTCCAGGGCATGTTCGAGGGCAATCTGCTCACCTTCAACCCCGGGTGGACGCCGAACGCCGAACCGCTCGACGAGTTCGAGGATGTCAGGAGCCTGCAGAAGACGTTGAAGGCAGAGGGGCTGGAGTTCCTCGCCGAGGTCGACGAGACGACGAGCGGGCCGGGCAGCTTCATGCTGCGCGACCCCGATGGCAACGTCATCCTGTTCGACCAGCACGTCGGCTGAGCCCTCACACGGCCCTGGCGGCCCCTGAGACGACACTGGGGCGTGCCGGCGAGTAGCCGACACGCCCCAGGGCGGTACTCACGTCACCAGGATGACGCGTGGATCACTGCGGTTCGGATCAGTTGACGGCCTCGAGCGCGTCGACCAGGCCCTCGCCGAAGAAGGCGTTGTTCTCCACCGGTCCGGTGCAGATCGCCGATCCGGCCGGGCAGGCAACGTCGTTGGCCTGTGCGGAGAGCACATCGCCGAGTGCGAGACCGGAGTACTCCGGGTGCACCGACTTCAGCAGGGCGGCAACGCCGGCGACGTGCGGCGATGCCATCGAGGTTCCGGAGGAGGTGCCGTAGCCGCTGCCGGCGACCGTCGAGAGGATCGCCGAACCGGGGGCCGCGATGTCGATGACGTTGAGGCCGTAGTTGGAGAAGCCGGACTTCGCACCCGTCGAGGTGGTGGAGGACACCGTCATAACGCCGTCGAGCTCGGCGGGAATGTCGTGGCAGTTGGCGTCGATCGGGCGCGTGACAGGGACCGTGTCATTGGGGCTGGCCGAATCGACGGTCTTGTTGGCGAGGTCCAGCGCCGAGTTGCCGGCGGCGGCGACGTTCAAGACACCCTTGCCCTGCGAGTACTGCACGGCGCGGTTCACCGCGGTCTTCACGGCGCTCTGGTCGGCGTTGTTGTCGCACCAGAACTCCCACGGGTCGATGTAGTAGCTGTTGTTCGTGATGTCAGCGCCGGTTTCGGTCGCGTACATGAAGCCACAGATCGCCGCCTCCGGGTAGATGAATCC
Source organism: uncultured Leifsonia sp. (assembly GCA_964655795.1). Classification (GTDB taxonomy): domain Bacteria; phylum Actinomycetota; class Actinomycetes; order Actinomycetales; family Microbacteriaceae; genus Microterricola. The sequence goes on from CAZZNX010000094.1 coordinate 8,344, forward strand.
GTCGTCGTTGACGACCTTCACCGCCGACAGGCGCACGTTCGGGGCGACACCGACGATGCCGATACCGTTGCGGGCGGCGGCGATCGTGCCGGCAACGTGCGTGCCGTGCGAGCTGGTGGTCGGCTGCCACGATTCGTAGCTGGTGTCGGCCACGCCGCTCAGGCAGCTCGCCGAGGCGTTCACGTCGATGTTCGCGGCCAGGTCGGGGTGGTCGCCCTGGATGCCGGAGTCGATCACGGCGACGAGCACGTCGCGGCTGCCGTCGGTGATCTCGTGCGCTGCGACCGCACCGATGGCGGCCATGTCCCACTGGCGGCTCTCGGACGGGTCGGGGATGACGGTCACTTCGGCTTCGACGCCGGCGTCCTTGGTCGTTGCGGCACCGGCGGAGCGGCGGTTGCCGGACTCACCGGGTGCCAGCGGGTCGCTGACTCCGTACGTCAGGTCGCTCGGTGCGACGGGGGCGGTGCGGGTCGCACCGACGGACAGCACGGCCTTCTCTGTTGCCACCGATGCGGCGAAGGCGGCGTTGTCGGACTGCGCAATCACGACGCCGATCTCGGCATACGACTCGATGACGCTGCCACCCGCTGCGGCAACCGCGCGCTCGACCTTGAGCGTCTGGCCGCGGTTGACGATGCCAACGTTGATGGCGTAGTTCATGAGCGGGCCGGGAACGGCCTCGATCGAGGCGGGGCCCGCGGCGTTCGGTGCGGCCATGGCGGCGCCCGGAACGAGAACTGCTGCGCAGAGGGCCGCCGATATCGCGACCCCTGCTGTGATGGCGCGCCTGCGCGGAATACCGCTTGTGCTTGTACGGAGAGTGAACATCGTGCTCCTGATTCTCTGTGGCTCGATTAAGCCGGTTCGGCTCCACGTCCCGCACGCCCGACGTTGTGGTCAGGCGCCGAAACACGGAGCAAGGGCGGAATGAGTGCGCACCCGAGCCGGGATCGGCGCATCAGGGTGAAGCGATGATGTGACGCGATCGTGGCGCGAGCGTGCATTCCGCCCTCTGGCTCCGAAGCCTATGAACGAGCCGTGACAGGCGATAGTCGGCATAAAGGGGGACACCCCCCGCTCGGGGGCGACGCATTCGGGTGACGGATGCCGCGATCGCCGGCATCCCGCCGACGTCAGTCCGCGATCGGAGCGGGCGCGGTCGGCGTCGTTCTGTCCGCCGGAGGCTCCGCAGCGGCATCCGGTGCCTTCTGCCACGGCCAGCGCCCCGTGATCTCCAGCTCCAGTGAGAAGCTGAGGAAGGTGCGGATGAGCACGATGCCTCCGAGCACCGCGACGTTCTGCAACGTGGGGGTCAGCGCGACCGTCTTGATGATGTCGGCTGCGACGAGCAGCTCGAGCCCGAGCAGGATCGAGCGGCCGAGCGAGCGGCGGAAGGGCACATACACGGGCCCGGTGCGCTTGGCGATGCCGTACAGGGCGATCACCGTCGCCGCGATCGCGCCGACCACGATCACCGCGACACCGGCGATGTCGATGATGCCTCCGATGAGCTCGATCACTGCGTGGAAGTCCATAGCTCTGTTAGTACACCGCGCGGCAAGCCGTGGCAAGCGCGACTCACCCGCGAAGCGGGGCGTCATGCAGGCGCCATGGCCGAATCTGCTCTGTACGATGAGCGGGTGACTGACGCGCCCGCACCGTTCGACCCCTCCGCACCCACGACGGGCACCGACCCGAGCAACACCGACATCGCTGCGGCGGTGCGGCCCGCTCGGGCGCAGGCGCTGCTCGATGCGCTCGCATCACGCGTCGTGATCGCCGACGGCGCCATGGGCACGATGCTGCAGGAGCACGAGCCGACTCTTGAGGACTACCGGCAGCTCGAAGGCTGCAACGAGATCCTCAACGTCAGCCGCCCCGACATGATCGGCGCCATTCACGACGCCTACTTCGAGACCGGCATCGACGCCGTCGAGACGAACACCTTCGGCGCCAACTGGTCGAACCTCTCCGACTATGACATCGACGACCGCATCGAGGAGCTCGCCCACGCCGGCGCCGCGATCGCGCGCGAACGGGCGGAAGCCTGGGAGGCCCGCGACGGGCGGCTGCGCTGGGTTCTCGGCTCGATGGGGCCAGGCACCAAGCTGCCGAGCCTCGGCCACACCACGTACGCACACCTGAAGGCGACATTCGCGGAACAGGCGCTCGGCCTCATCCGCGGCGGCGCAGACGCCTTCCTGATCGAGACCTCACAGGACCTGCTGCAGACCAAGTCGGCGGTCAACGGATGCCGCGCCGCAATCGCGTCGAGCGGCATCCGCCTGCCGATCTTCGTCGAGGTCACCGTCGAGACCACCGGAACCATGCTGATGGGCAGCGAGATCGGGGCGGCGCTCACCGCACTCGAACCGCTCGGAATCGACGCCATCGGGCTGAACTGTGCGACGGGGCCCGCCGAGATGAGCGAGCACCTGCGCCACCTCTCGAAGTTCGCCACCGTTCCCGTGATGTGCATGCCGAACGCCGGGCTGCCCGTGCTCGGCACGAACGGCGCCAGCTACCCGCTCACACCGGTTGAGCTGGCGACCGCGCACGAGCAGTTCGTCAAGGAGTTCGGCCTCGGCCTGATCGGCGGATGCTGCGGAACGACGCCGGCGCACATGCGCGCGGTGGTGGAGCGGCTGCAGGGCGCGGCTCCGGCCGAGCGCACGCTGGAGAGTGACCCCGGTGTCGCCAGCCTCTACCAACACGTCAGCTTCGAGCAGGAGAGTTCGTACCTCGCGATCGGGGAGCGCACCAACGCGAACGGCTCCCGTGCCTTCCGCGAGGCCATGCTTGACGGCCGCTGGGACGACTGCGTCGAGATCGCGCGCAACCAGGTGCGCGACGGCGCGAACCTGCTCGACGTCTGCACCGACTACGTCGGCCGCGACGGCGCAGACGACATGCGCCAGATCGTCTCGCGTCTGGCCAGCGCCTCGACGCTGCCGCTCGTGATCGACTCCACCGAGCCCGCGGTGCTGCAAGCCGGCCTCGAGCTGATCGGCGGCCGCCCCGTCGTCAACTCCGTCAACTTCGAGGACGGCGAGGGCGGCACCAGCCGCTTCGCCCGCATCATGCCGCTCGTCAAGGAGCACGGCGCGGCCGTGATCGCGCTCACGATCGACGAGCAGGGCCAGGCCCGAACGACCGAGACGAAGGTCGCCATCGCCTCCCGTCTGGTCGACACCCTCGTCAACGAGTGGGGAATGCGCGTGGACGACATCATTGTCGACGCCCTCACCTTCCCCATCGCCACCGGGCAGGAGGAGACCAGGCGCGACGCCATCGAGACCATCGAGGCGATCCGCCAGATCTCCGCGAAGTACCCGGGCATCAATACGACGCTCGGCGTCTCCAACGTCTCCTTCGGCCTGAACCCGGCCGCCCGCTCCGTGCTCAACTCGGTGTTCCTGCACGAGGCCGTCGAGGCCGGCCTGACGAGCGCAATCGTCGACGCCGCGAAGATCGTGCCGCTGGCATCCGTGCCGGAAGACCGTCGCGAGGTTGCCCTCGATCTCGTCTGGGACCGCCGCGAATACGACGCAGACGGCACTCTCGTCTACGACCCGCTCTCGACGATGCTCGACCTCTTCGCCGGGGTGGATGCCGCGGCGCTCAAGGACCAGCGGGCGGCCGAGCTCGCCGCGCTCCCGGTGGGCGAGCGGCTGGAGCGTCGCATCATCGACGGCGAGGCGAAGGGCCTCGAGGCCGACCTCGACCTGGCCCGCGCCGGCGGTCTGAGCGCGATCGAGATCATCAACCTGCACCTGCTCGAGGGAATGAAGGTCGTCGGCGAACGCTTCGGCGCCGGCGAGATGCAGCTGCCGTTCGTGCTGCAATCTGCCGAGGTCATGAAGAACGCCGTCGCCCTGCTCGAGCCGCACATGGAGCGCTCGGATGCCGCGGGCAAGGGCACCATGGTGATCGGCACGGTGCGCGGCGACGTGCACGACATCGGCAAGAACCTCGTGGACATCATCCTCTCCAACAACGGCTACACGGTCGTGAACATCGGCATCAAGCAGACCATCAACGAGTTCATCGCGGCGGCGGAGGAACACAACGCCGACGTCATCGGCATGAGCGGCCTGCTCGTGAAGTCGACGGTCGTCATGAAGGAGAACCTGCTCGAGCTGCAGAACCGCGGCTACGCGAAGCGCTGGCCGATCATCCTCGGCGGTGCAGCCCTCACCCGCAGCTACGTCGAGGACGACCTCGACTCGCTCTTCGACGGCACGGTGCGCTACGCCCGCGACGCCTTCGAGGGCCTCGCGCTGATGGAGCCGCTCGTCGCGATCGCCCGCGGCGCCGACCCGGACAGCGTCGGGCTTCCTGCGCTGAAGAAGCGCATCCACCGGCCGAGTCAGCTCATCGTGACCGAACCGGAGAACCTGCCTGCCCGCTCGGATGTCGCCAGCGACAACCCCGTGCCCGTCCCGCCGTTCTGGGGCACTCGCATCGTCAAGGGCATCGCCCTGGCGGAGTACTCGGCGTTCCTCGACGAGCGGGCGACGTTCCTCGGGCAGTGGGGGCTGAAGCCCAGCCGTGCTGAGGACGGTGCCAGCTACCAGGAGCTCGTCGACACCGAGGGCCGCCCGCGGCTGCGCTACTGGCTCGACCGGATTCTCGCGGAGGGCATGCTCGACGCTTCCGTCGCCTACGGCTACTTCCCGGTGGTCGCCGACGGCAACGACATGGTGGTCCTGCACCACGGCGACGACGCCTCTGGAACGCTCGGCGTTCCCGGGTTGCTGGCGCCGGACGGCGGCTCCGGCGGCGCGGTCGGCAGCGAACGCCTGCGCTTCTCCTTCCCGCGGCAACGCCGTGACCGGCACCTCTGCCTCTCGGACTTCGTGCGCTCCCGTGAGTCGGGGCAGGTCGACGTCGTGGCCGTGCAGCTGGTGACGGCCGGGCAGCGAGTCAGCGAAGTCACGTCACGACTCTTCGCCGAGAACCGCTACCGCGACTACCTGGAGCTGAACGGGCTCGCGATGCAGCTTACCGAGGCGCTGGCCGAGTACTGGCACTCGCGGGTGCGCGACGAGCTCGGGCTCGGTGCTGAGGAGCCGGCGGATGTCGCCGGGCTGTTCAAGCTGGAATACCGCGGTGCGCGCTTCTCGCTCGGCTACCCGGCGTGCCCCGAGATGGAGGACAGGCGCAAGGTGGTGGAGCTGCTGAAGCCGGAGCGCATGGGGGTGGTGCTCTCCGAGGAGCTGCAGCTGCACCCGGAGCAGTCCACAGATGCCTTCGTGTTCCACCACCCGGAGGCCAAGTACTTCTCGGTCTAGCGACGGCCCCGCTGGTTGAGCTTGTCGAAACCACGCCCCGCTGGGTGAGCGGTCCCGTTGGTTGAGCCTGTCGAAACCAATGTGTCGGCCGGGCTCGAGGGGCTTGCTCCTCAGCTCAAACAATGACGCCGTTGTTCGGACCCCGGTTGCGGGGATCGGCTTAGGCGAATGCGTTGGTGGGGTCCAAACAACGGCGTCATAACTCGACACCCCGCAAGCCCCTCGAGCCCTCCACTGTCACCGCGCAGCGGTGGCACTGCACTCCGCACGCTGGCTCGAGCGAGCGGCGCCGCGACGAAGGAGCAGCGACGCACGCGAAGCCCTGA
>CAZZNX010000095.1:0-7790 GCA_964655795.1 uncultured Leifsonia sp.
TGCTTCTGCGAGTGCCGCCGTCGGGGTTCCCATGGGATCAATTTTACCCCGGGGAGGCGTGGTTGCTTAGGGAAAAGGCCTGATGTGGATAAGTATTCGGGCAGCGGGGGGTTGTGCACAAGAGGTGGTCGCGGACCAATGCGGAACCAGCATCGGTGACGGTTCCCGGGTCTGCCGAGGGAGGGGCTGCCGCCTTTCGCGACGCTGCGCGTCGCGCTACTCGACCAACGGAAGGACTAGCGATCGAGTAGCGAGGAGCGAGCGTATCGAGATCTCGCGGGCTGGAGTCCGATGCTGTTCGAGCATGGTGGCGGTTGCTGGGGTTGCCTTGGATTTGGGCTGCCGCCTTTCGCGAGGCTTCGCGAGGCTTCGCCTCGCGCCTCATAGACTTGCACCGTGAGTACGACGAGCGATGATTTCGAGGCTGCCCGTTCCGAGTCGGAGGCGCTGCGCGATCGCATCGAGCGCAACCGGATCTCCTACCACTCCGAGGGTGTCAGCCTCGTCAGCGATGCCGAGTACGACACCGACATGCACAGGCTCGAGGCGCTCGAGCGCGAGTTTCCCGAGCTTGCCGGCCAGGACAGCCCGACCCAGCAGGTGGGCGCCGCACTGGTCGCATCCGGATTCCCTCCGCACGAGCACGCCGAACGCATGCTCAGCCTCGACAACGTCTTCAGCCTCGAGGAGTTCACCGAGTGGGCGGAGAAGACCGCGGCATCCGCCGCTCGTCCGGTGCGCTGGCTGAGCGAGCTGAAGATCGACGGCCTCGCCATCAGCCTCGCCTACCGAGACGGCGTGCTCGAGACGGCGACCACCAGAGGTGATGGCCGCACCGGTGAGGACATCACCGACAACGTCGACTGGGTGCCCGTGATCCCGCGACGCCTTCACGGCGACAATTTCCCGCCCTTCTTCGAGGTGCGCGGCGAGGTGTTCATCCGCACAGAGGACTTCGAGGCGATGAATGCGCGTCAGCGCGAACTCCAGGCGGCGTACGTCGAGGAACAGCGCGCCCGGTCGAAGTCGGATGAGGACATCCCCACCCGCTTCGCCGAATTCGCCAACGCGCGGAATGCGGCAGCAGGCAGCCTCCGGCAGCGGCGGGCAGACAAGAGCGACACCCAGCTGGCCCTCATGCGTGAACGACTCGGCCGGCTCTCGCTCTACCTGCACGGCATCGGGGCGTGGCCGGAGCCGCCCGTGCAGAATCAGTCAGAGGTCTACGAACTGCTCAAGGGATGGGGTCTGCCGACCTCCCCGCACTACCGCGTCTTCGATACGACCTCCGAGGTGACCGGATTCATCGCGGAGATGGGCACGCACCGCCACGATCTCGAGCACGAGATCGACGGCATCGTCGTCAAGGTCGATGAGCTCGAGCTGCATGCAGAGCTCGGCGCCACCAACCGCGCACCCCGCTGGGCCATCGCGTACAAGTACCCGCCGGAAGAGGTGCACACGAAGCTCATCGACATCGTCGTCGGCGTCGGCCGCACCGGCCGTGCGACGCCCTACGCGGTGATGGAGCCGGTGAAGGTCGCCGGATCGACGGTGCGTCAGGCCACGCTGCACAACCAGGATGTCGTCAAGGCCAAGGGCGTTCTCATCGGCGACACCGTCGTGCTTCGGAAGGCCGGAGACGTCATCCCCGAGATCCTCGGCGCCGTCATCGAACTCCGTGACGGCAGCGAGACCGAATGGCACATGCCGGCGAACTGCCCGGAGTGCGGAACTCCGCTGCGCGCGATGAAGGAGGGCGACATCGATCTGCGGTGCCCGAACGCGCGAACGTGCCCCGCACAGGTGCGCGGCCGCGTCGAGCACATCGGCTCCCGCGGCGGACTCGACATCGAGGTGCTCGGCGAGGTGACCGCCGCCGCGCTCACCCAGCCGAGCGTTCCGGCCACGCCGCCGCTGCCGACGGAGGCCGGGCTGTTCGCGCTCACCGTCGACGAGCTGCTGCCGATCGAGGTCATCGTGAAGGACTCGGAGACCGGTCTGCCGAAGCTCGACGACGATGGCAACGCCAAGGTGCGCACGCCGTTCCGTCGCAACGCCAGCGCGGCCGAGAAGAAGGCAGGCATCGTCGGTGCCCAGCCGTCAACGAGCGCGCTGAAACTGATCGCCGAGATCGACAAGGCCAAAACGAAACCGCTCTGGCGCATCCTCGTCTCCCTCAACATCCGCCACGTCGGGCCGGTCGCGGCGCGAGCCCTCGCCGACCACTTCGGCTCCCTCGAAGCGATCCGCGGATGCAGCGCGGAGGAGCTCGCGGAGGTGGAGGGCGTCGGAGGCATCATCGCCGAATCGGTTCTGGAGTGGTTCGAGCACGACTGGCACCGGGACATCGTGGAGCAGTGGAGCGCTGCCGGCGTGCAGTTCAGCACGCCGGGCCACCCCGGTCCCGGCGCTGCTGCGGCTGCCGGCGGTGTCCTGGCCGGGCTGACCGTCGTCGCAACGGGCAGCCTCGACGGCTTCACCAGGGAGGGCGCGCAGGAGGCGATCATCGCCGCCGGCGGCAAATCGGCCTCGAGCGTCTCCAAGAACACCGACTTCGTGGCGGCTGGCCCCGGGGCCGGATCCAAGCTGGCTAAGGCGGAGGCGCTCGGCATCCGCGTGCTCGACGCCGACGGTTTCCGCCTGCTTCTGGAGGGTGGACCGGCCGCACTCGACGCCTAGCGAAAAGTTGGACGGCGAACAAATTACCCTCGAATGCGGGGTATTATCTCTGGCGCGCGTGGGGTCACCGTGGCTACGATGAGCATTGTGCGGTTGCACGCGCGAAATGCCCCCTACGGCATCGCGGCTCCGGCTGGAGTGTTCGTGGGGGTACTGCGTCAAGAGAACACACGCTGAGGGGACTTGCCGGGCATGCTCGCCGACGTCACGTTCATGGTCTCGGCCAGTGTCGCCCTCACGGGCGTGGCCGAGAGTTTCGTGGCGCACGAGATCTTTGCGGCTGAACGCTTCGCCGCCTCCGGTCAGGAGATCGGCGTCCTCTCCGGCAACAGCATCGGTCCGGACACGATCAGTCGTGACTCCGACTCGATCACGTCGATGGTTCTCGACGAGGCGACCATGCAGCGCGTCGGCGGGATCTCGCTGTTGCGCGGCCTGTCGGCACTGAGCCCGCGTGAGATCGTCAACTACGTGCAGCAGAATGTCGTCCAGATGGATGCCGTGCGCGACGCGCGCATCGCACCGGCGGAGATCAGCGCCTGGTGGGCGGCCGTGCCGTCCGCGGCACGGGCGGCCATGGCCGAGAGCGTCCCGCAGGTCCTCGGCGCACTCGACGGCGTTCCCGCCTCGGTGCGCGGCCCGGCGAATGAGGATGCGCTGCAGCGGGCGGTGCAGGGAAACCGGGAGCGCGCGGCATCCGGCATCGGAAAGGGCGAACGGCGCAAGCTCGGCCAGCAGCAGCGCATGCTCGAGGCGGTCGCCTCGGCCCTCACGAGCAAGCCGGGGGAGCCCGAGCGCACGCTGCTGGAGTTCGATGAGCGCGGGGCCGGACGGGCCGTCATCGTGATCGGCGACCTCGACAGCGCCGATTACGTGAGCTACCTCGTGCCCGGCATGTACTTCTCGGTGCAGCAGCAGATCCTCGACTGGACAGACACCGCAGCGACGCTGGCGGTCACGCAACAGCAGTGGCTCCAGGACGTGCCGGAGGGGCAGTCGCCGCCGCGCGTCGCGACGATGGCTGGGCTACCAGACCCCCGATCTGCTGAACGTCGGCGGGCTCGAACTCGCCCAGAGCGGCGCCGACGCCCTCGAGCAGTCGTGGCAGGGCATCCGCGCGACGCGCGGGGAGCATCAGCCGTTCCTGGCCGTGCTCGCCCACTCCTACGGTTCGACGGCCGCGATGATCGCGCTGCAGCGGCACAGCGAGCAGATCGATGCGCTCGCGCTGATCGGCTCGCCGGGGAGCGCGAGCCAGAGCGCGCGCGATCTGGGTGTCGCCGACGACCAGGTGTACGTCGGCGAGGCCAGCTGGGACCCGATCGTCGACACGGCTTTCTACGGCAGTGACCCGGGCTCGGACTCCTTCGGTGCGATGCGCATCGGGGTCGGCGGCGGCGTCGACCCGCTCACCAAGAAGACCCTCGGCGGGTCCGTCGGTCACAACGCCTACTTCGCGGCGGGCAGCGAGTCACTGCGCAACCTCGCGCTGATCGGAATCGGACGAGGCAACTGGGTGACGGATGCCGACGGCGCCGCAGCTGGAACGAGCCTCGCCCAGGCGCGCTAACGTAGCCGGATGAGCAGTGAGAAGCCGAACGTCCCTGCCGACCCGTCGGCGGGCGCAGAGGCGACGGGCACGACGCGCAGGCGCTTTCTGCAGGCATCCGGCATCGCCGCGGCCGGAGTGGTCGTCGGCGGCGCGGGCGGCGGCGCGATCGGCGCCGCCATCGGGCACGCGCTCGGAGTCTCCGACGCACGCGAGGAGCTCGACGCGCTCGACCCCCGCAGCATGCCCGGCTTCGACCACCTGATCGTGGTGATGGGGGAGAACAGGTCCTTCGACAACCTGCTGGGCTTCCTCTACGACAAGGAGACGCTGCCGACGGGGCAGAGCTTCGACGGACTCGCCTTCGACGACTACTCGAACACGGCACCGGACGGCACCGTCATCCCGGCACACGTCTACACGGGAGGCACAGACGAGATCATGGGTTCGCCCTCTCCGGACCCCGGCGAGGAGTACCCGCACGTCAACACCCAGCTGTTCAACCGCATCGACCCTGCTGGCAACGCCGAACTCTCCGTCGGTGAGATGACGGCGCCGTACAACGCGCCCGCAACGGGGGCGAAGGCGCGCATGGACGGCTTCGTCACGGATTACGACGTGAACTACCGCCGTCTGCGCAAGGGCAAGGCACCGTCATCCGACGAGCTCGCCACCATCATGGGATCCTTCAGCCCCGAGATGCTCCCCGTGTTGAGCACCCTGGCGCAGAACTTCGCCGTCTATGACAACTGGTACTGCGCCGTTCCATCGCAGACCTTCTGCAACCGCTCCTTCTTCCACGCCTCCACCTCGCACGGCTTCGTCACGAACAAGGAGGGCGGCGGCTACAAGAAGTGGATCGACGCCCCAGCGGCACCGACGATCTTCAACAGGCTGCAGGATGCCGGAGTTGACTGGCGCATCTACTTCGACGCCATGCAACTGGTCTCCTTCACCGGGGTGCTGCACGCACCGGTGCTCGAGAAGTATTGGAAGACGGGGCACTTCGCCACGATGGATGACTTCTACACGGATGTGAAGAACGGCACACTGCCCGCGTACGCATTCGTCGAGCCGCGCATGGTCTACAACCACAACGACTTCCACCCGCCGTTCGGCACACTGCGCGAGAGCGACGTCGACGGCGTCGAGGTGATCGACAGCGCCGTCTCCGACGTGCGTGCGGGCGAGGCGCTCATCCACCAGATCTATTCGGCCGTGCGGAGCAGCGCCAGCCGCAGCGGTTCGAACGCGATGAACACAATGCTCCTCATCACCTTCGACGAGCACGGCGGCACCTATGACCACGTCGCACCGCCGAAGGCGGTCAAGCCGGGGAACGCTGGCGCGGGCGAGATGGGCTTCGAGTTCGACCGTCTCGGATGCCGGGTTCCCGCCATCGCGATTTCGGCGTACACGCGGGCGGGGACGGTCATCAACGACGAGATGCATCACGGGGCGCTGAGCGCGACGCTGGCGCGCATCCACGGTCTGAAGCCACTGAACGAGCGGGACGCGACGGCGAACACCATGTTCAACGCCGTGAATCTGAAGACGCCGAGGCAGCCGGTGAACTGGCCCAACACGACGCCGCAGTACATCCCGCCGAATCCGCAGTCCGAGGCCCCGCACCCGGGCAACGCGAGCAAGGACAAGCCGCTCAGCCCGCCAGGGCGCGGCCTGCTCGGGCTGCTGCTGGCGAAGTTCGCGCCGCCAGGCACCCCGGTTCCCGAAACGTACGGCCAGGCCTACGAGCACCTCGAGAAGTACGGCAGCAGGCTCTTCGGCAGCTCGCAGCACTGACTCCGGCATCAAAGTAGGATTGTCCGGAACGCTCCGACGAACGAGCGAACCCCACGAGCGAAGCCCATGAGCGTAGCCCATGAGCGAACCCCACGAGCGAAGCCCATGAGCGAAGCCCATGAGCGAAGCCCACGATCGACACACGGAGACCCATGTCCGGAATCAGCGCAGAGCAGGTTGCACACCTCGCTCAGCTCGCCCGCATCGACCTGAGCCCAGAAGAGATTCTGAGCCTCACCACCGAACTCGACCAGATCGTTGACTCGGTCGCCAAGGTGACCGCCGTCGCCACCCCTGACGTCCCGGCGACCAGCCACCCCATCCCGCTGCAGAACGTCTTCCGCCCCGATGTGGTCGGCGAGACGCTCACCCTGGAGCAGGCACTGCAGAACGCACCGGACCACGACGGTTCGCGGTTCAAGGTTTCGGCAATCCTGGGAGAAGAGCAGTGAGCGACATCATTCGGCTGAGCGCCGCAGACCTCGGCGCCAAGATCGCCTCCGGCGACATCACGTCGGTGGAGGCCACGCAGGCCCACCTCGACCGCATCGCCGCCGTCGACGGCGCCGTTCACGCCTACCTGCACGTGGCACCGGAGCTGGCCCTTGCCGCTGCGGCCCGCGTCGACGCACAGCGTGCGGCCGGTGAGAAGCTCGGCCCGTTGGCCGGTGTGCCGATCGCCGTCAAGGACGTGCTCGTCACCAACGACATGCCGTCGACCAGCGGCTCCAAGATCCTCGAGGGCTACATGTCGCCCTTCGACGCCACCGTCGTCACAAAGGTGCGCGAAGCCGGCCTGATCCCGCTCGGCAAGACCAACATGGACGAGTTCGCCATGGGCTCGTCCACCGAGCACTCGGCGTACGGTCCCACCCGCAATCCGTGGGCGCTCGATCGCATTCCCGGTGGCTCCGGCGGCGGATCCGCCGCAGCGGTCGCCGGCTACGAGGCGTCCATCGCACTCGGCAGCGACACCGGCGGCTCCATCCGCCAGCCGGCGCACGTGACGGGCACCGTCGGCGTCAAGCCGACCTACGGGGCGGTCAGCCGCTACGGCGCGATCGCACTGGCATCCTCGCTCGATCAGATCGGCCCGGTCAGCCGCACCGTTCTCGACTCGGCACTTCTGCAGGACATCATCGGCGGGCACGACCCGCGCGACTCCACCTCGCTCCGCAGCGAGTGGCCGTCGATGGCGGATGCCGCGCGCAACGCCAACGTGCAGGGACTGAAGATCGGCGTCATCAAGCAGCTGCAGGGCGACGGCTTCCAGGCCGGAGTGCTCAAGCGCTACAACGAGGCGCTCGAGCTCCTGGTGAAGAACGGTGCGGAGATCGTCGAGCTTGAGGCCCCGAGCTTCGAGCACGCGATCGCCGCCTACTACCTGATCCTGCCGGCCGAGGCTTCCAGCAACCTCGCCAAGTTCGACTCTGTGCGCTTCGGCCTGCGGGTGAACCCCAAGGGCGGCGGAACCGTCGAAGACGTGATGAGCGCCACCCGCGACGCCGGATTCGGCCCCGAGGTCAAGCGCCGCATCATGCTCGGCACCTACGCGCTGAGCGCCGGCTACTACGACGCCTACTACGGCAGCGCCCAGAAGGTGCGCACGCTCGTGCAGCGCGACTTCGCCGCCGCCTTCGCCCAGGTCGACGTCATCGCATCGCCCACCGCGCCGACCACCGCGTTCAAGCTGGGCGAGAAGCTCAACGACCCGCTGGCGATGTACCTCAACGACATTGCGACGATCCCGGCCAAC
>CAZZNX010000095.1:7817-9473 GCA_964655795.1 uncultured Leifsonia sp.
CTGCCGTCCGGCCTGGCGGACGAGGACGGCTTGCCCGTCGGCATCCAGTTCCTCGCCCCGGCTCACGAAGACGCCCGCCTCTACAACGTCGGCAGCGCACTCGAGCAGTTGCTCGTCGCACAGTGGGGCGGACACCTGCTGGAGCAGGCCCCGGATCTGCTCGAACTGATCAAGGCTGCGGCCGAGGAAGGTGCCCGCTGATGGCCCGCGCACAATTGATGGACTTCGACAAGGCACTCGAGCTCTTCGAGCCGGTCATGGGCTTCGAGGTGCACGTCGAGCTGAACACCAAGACCAAGATGTTCTCCGACGCCCCGAACGAGTTCGGTGCCGAGCCGAACACCGGCCTCAGCCCGCTCTGCCTCGGACTGCCGGGCACCCTGCCCGTCGTCAACGAGCAGGCCGTGCGCTACTCGATCAGCCTGGGCCTGGCCCTCGGCTGCTCGATCGCCGAGTCGAGCAGCTTCGCCAGGAAGAACTACTTCTACCCGGACACCCCGAAGAACTACCAGATCTCGCAGTTCGACGAGCCGATCGCGTTCGAGGGCTCCGTCGAGATCGAGCTCGCCGACGGCACGCTCATCGACATTCCCGTCGAGCGCGCTCACATGGAGGAGGACGCGGGCAAGCTCACCCACATCGGTGGCTCGAGCGGCCGCATCCAGGGCGCAGACTACTCGCTCGTCGACTACAACCGTGCCGGCGTTCCCCTCGTCGAGATCGTAACCAAGCCGATCTACGGCGGCGAGCACCGTTCGCCCGAGATCGCGAAGGCCTATGTCGCAGCGATCCGTGACATCGTCGTGTCGCTCGGCATCTCCGACGCCAAGATGGAACGCGGCAACCTGCGCTGCGACGCCAATGTGTCGCTGCGGCCGCGCGCTGCAGAGGGCGCTGAGCCTGCACCGCTCGGCACCCGCACCGAGACCAAGAACGTCAACTCGCTGCGGTCGGTCGAGCGTGCGGTGCGCTACGAGATCCAGCGTCAGGCCGCCATCCTCGCCAAGGGTGGCAGCATCACGCAGGAGACCCGCCACTGGCACGAAGACACCGGCGAGACGAGCGCCGGTCGCCCGAAGAGCGACGCCGACGACTACCGCTACTTCCCCGAGCCCGACCTGCTGCCCGTCGTGCCGTCGGCCGAGCTGATCGAGGAGCTGCGCGCCGCGCTGCCTGAGCAGCCTGCCGTGCGTCGCCGCCGGTTGAAGGCCGAGTGGGGCTTCACCGAGCTCGAGTTCCAGGACATCCAGAATTCCGGCCTGCTCACCGAAGTCTCCGAGACGGTCGCGGCCGGGGCAAGCCCCGCCGCCGCGCGCAAGTGGTGGACGGGAGAGATCGCCCGTCTGGCGAACGCCGCCGACGCGGATGCCGCCAGCCTGGTGTCCCCGGCCGATGTCGCCGCCCTGGCCGGTCTGGTCGAGGCCGGTACACTCACCGACCGCCTGGCCCGCCAGGTGCTCGAGGGTGTCATCGCTGGCGAAGGCACGCCGCAGCAGGTTGTGGACGCGCGTGGCCTGGCCGTGGTGTCCGACGACGGTGCGCTGATCGCCGCCATCGACGAGGCCCTGGCCGCCCAGCCCGATGTGCTCGAGAAGATCCGCGACGGCAAGGTGCAGGCGGCTGGAGCCGTCATCGGCGCCGTCATGAAGGCCATGA
>CAZZNX010000095.1:9483-13785 GCA_964655795.1 uncultured Leifsonia sp.
CCAGGCCGACGCAGCCCGCGTGCGCGAGCTCGTGCTGGAGCGCGCGAACGCCTGATCCCCGCTGTTCCGAACGGCCCCCGCCCTGGTTCCGACCACGGGCGGGGGCCGTTCTCCGTCTGCGCGGCGGGCTCCCGGAGGGTGCTCAGTATTGGCCCAACTGCCTAGAGAACGCGTTCGACAGGCCCCTGTCGCCGCAGCCGACGACGCGTTCCCCGCCCGGAAGCAGCGCAGCGCGCTCGGAGGTGGCCGCCAGCGTGTGCGCGAGTTCGTCCTGGAACGCGCGAAGCGGCCCTCGCTCAGCTCGCCGACTCCGGCCCATTGAACCCCGGCGCCAACGACCTCTCGGAATATCCGAGGGGTCGTTGTGCGATCACGGCGATGCTGAGCGCCGCGGTGCCTGACAGTGCTACCCAGAAGGTCATCCCGAACACCGTGACCCAGAATGGCGGCAGCACGAGCAGCGTGACGGAGATTCCGATGATGCCATCGCTGACATGCGTTCCGCGAGGCAATGCCGGTGGTGCCTGTTCGAGTCGGACGAGAGGAATCGAGAGGGCGTACAGCACGACTCCAGAGAGCGCCAGAATGGCCGGCCGGGTCCACCACCATACGGCGCCCCCCGGCGGCGCCGCGGGTAGCGGTGTGAGCAGCAACAGCCCGACGACCAGCGCGAACACGGGCAGATGCCAGAGGTAGATCGTCATCAGTCTGCCTCCGACGGCGCCGACGATGGCCCGGGCGCTCCGCAGCCGCATGAGTCTGCCGAGCAACGGGTGGGCGAGCATGAGGAGGCTGCATTGGCCGACCGCCAGCACGATGATGGCCGCAGTCGGGGGGTTCAGGTTGGCGAGCATGCTCTCGGGGTAGCCGGCCTTCACGAGCAGGAACAGCGCTGCAAAACTGCCGGCGGCGATGCCGAGAATGGTCCACCGTGATCGTCGGGCGAACCAGCCGTCGCCGACCCAGAAGCCGAGCTGCTGGGCGAACAGCCAGACGAAGGTCATGTTCAGCAGGCCGAGGGCCCCGACGCCGGTACCGAGCCGCACCAGGTCGAGCGTGGTCGCGCCCACGGCGAGCGTGGCGAGCGTTGTGCGCGGCGCGAGCCTGTGCAAAGTCGCCAATCCGGGCAGGAACGCCTGGGTGAAGCCGTATGCGGCAAGGAACCAGAGCGGGGAGGCAACCCCCAGTGCCATGGCCCAGATGGAGTCCGGATCGACTCCGACCAGGTGCAGCACCGTGATCGCGACGGTGAAGAATGCGAACAGCGGTATCGCAGGGCGGGCCAGGCGCAGAATCCGCGATCGAATGAAGTCGGAGGCGGTGCCGCCCGCGAGCTCGAGGCGCTCCCACGAACCCAGACCGACGAAGCCTCCGACCATGAAGAACAGCGGCATGATCTGCGCGAACCAGGTGACCGGTGCCAGCCACGGCTGTTCCAGCAGTGTGGGGCGGATGACGAGCCCCTCGTTGGGGATGATGATGGCGCCGACCATCAGGAGGTGCCCGACGACCACGAGCATCAAACAGACCACACGCACGAGATCCATCACGGCATCGCGGTCAGGGGGTGCGTCACCACGGCCCGAATCTTTCGGTCGAGGTACAGCCGATCTTGCCATCGCGACTCCGGCTCATCCAGTGACTGTGCTCGTGTTCATTCTGGCATTGCCGGAGGCGTTTCCGCCGGATTCTCTGTGCAACGTCTGAACTCTGGCGCTCACGACAGCGCATCGGACACGGGCAGCACGCTCACAGGGGCCATGCAGCCTGCGTACCGGCACACTGCCTAGAGTGGGAAAAGACACCGAAGGTGAGGACACCGACATGGGAATCATGGATTGGCTATTCGGGGCGCAGACCCCGTCGGAGCCGCAGCGTCGCGCCGCGATTCCCCGCGAGCGCAGTGCAGATGAGGTCGCGATCGAACGCTACCGCTACCTGTTGCGTACCGCTCCGCCAGAGGCGATCGAGCAGGCGCACGCCGAGGCGTTCGCACAGCTCACGCCAGAGCAACGAGCGGTCGTCTTCGCCGAGCTGAGCGATGGCGCCCCGGCAGGTGAGCAGCCGCGATCCGACGATTCCCGGGCGCTCGCCCAGGCCGCGACTCGGCGTGAGCTGCAGGCCCCCGGCACCCTCGAACGCTCCTTCTCCGGCCAGCGTGGTGCCGGCCCCAGCTTCGGCAGCATGATGGGCAGCTCGATGCTCGGCACGATCGCCGGTGTGGTGATCGGCTCGGCCATCGCCCAGGCCTTCATCCCGGATTCCGTTGGCGAGAGCACCTCGGCCGACGGCGGCGACAGCGGGGCGGATGCCGGTGCCGACACCGGTGCGGACGCCGGTGCGGACGCCGGCGCCTCCGACGGCGGTTTCGGTGATTTCGGCGGAGGGGACTTCGGCGGCGGCGGCGGCGGCGACTTCGGCGGAGGAGACTTCGGCTTCTAGCGCGGGCCGATCACCAACGACAGGCTCGTGTCGCCGCAGGCGACAACGCGCTCTCCGCCCGGCAGCTGTGCTGCGCGTTCGGCGGCGGCTGCCCCAGCTGTCGAGGCGAGGGCGGCCGTGAGGCCGTCGCTCCTGAGTAGCGACCCCGTCGCGCGGTGGGAGTCGGTCGACGCCACGATCCTTCCCGAGGCGTTGACCAGGGTCGTCGGCTCACCGAGCCCGTAGAGCCGGGGGAGCAGCACCGATTCGATGTCGTCGACGTAGAGGTCTGCTCCGACGACGCCGATGAGCGCCCCGTCGTCGTAGACGGGCGCGGTCAGCGTGAGCGTGTACTCGTCGGTGCAGAGATACTCGACGTAGGGTCCGGTGATGTGTTGGGCCCCGGTCTTCACCGGCACCCGCCACCACTCCAGCGCCGTGTAGTCGCGGAAGTTCTCCGACTCGGGGTCTTCGACGGCGAGCAGACGGCGCATCTCGGGCGCCGCACCGCCGACGCCGAAGGTGTTGAGCTGACCGAGCCACCACGAGATGTGCCACTCGGCGTCACTGAGGTAACCGGGTGCCGCGACGAAGCCGGCGCCGATGATCAGGTTGTCGGATGCCGCGAACTGCGGCAGCACGATCGCATCGACCAGCGCGTCCAGCTCGGCCGCACTCGGCCGCTCCCCGCCGATCTGCTGCTCGAACGCGCCGCGCCACGCGGCCACGCGCCCGAAGACGGTGTCGAAGGTCGCGCTGATGCCGTCGACGCAGCGGCTGACGGCGGGGGACTCGGTGATCGTCATGATCGGTGCTCACTTCATTGTGGCGGGACGGGTGGGGTCGAGCTGGTGGTTCTGGGTGGGCATGCGGTTCTAGGCTGGCATCTTCTCGTGCCGTTGCGCCAGCACGCTCTTGCGGGCGACGAGCCAGTCGACGGCCATCGCGATGTGGCGCGTCGACTCCCTCCGTGCGGCATCCGGATCGACGGCCTCGACCGCAGCGGTCACGGTGCGGAGAACGTCGAGGCTGCGCTCGCGATGCTCAGGCTCACTGAGGCACAGCCAGAGCACCGGCCCGAATTCGGCCTGCAGACGCAGCTCCTCCCGCACGAGCCTCGCCGATTGGCTGAGCGCGGCGAGCTCCAGCTGGAACCGCGACAGTGCCCGCCTGGCCGCGCCCTCCTCTGAGACGTCGAACGACGAGGCGATGGTGCGCAGGGTCTCCACGTCGAGCGGGCCGGCCCTGTCGGCCGCCAGCTCCGCCGCCATGCCGGCGATCGCCGAATAGTGCACGCCCATGTCGCGGATCTCACTGCGGGCGAGCGCATCGACTCGCTTGTCGAGGATGTCGTGGCGAGCGTGCCCGGAGAAAGTGACGAAGCTCCCGCCGTCGCGTCCGCGCCGCGTCGTCACGAGGCCGCGCGAGCGCAGGGCCTCCAGCGATTCTCTGGCCGTGACGACGGCGACACCGAGCTGTTTGGCGAGCTCCAGCTCGCTCGGCAGCCGCTCGCCGTCCGGCAGCACACCGGACACGATGGCATCGCTCAGCCGCTGTTCGACGAGCTCGGCCCGCCCCTCGGTGTGCAGGGGAGTGAACACCGCTGCGCGCGTGAGCGTCGCGGCACGAATTGACTGCGGCATCGACCCTCCTCGCAAGTTGTGACACGACCGTAACATAAAGCTTCCCGTTATGACATCTGGAACCATATGATTCATCTCACGAGGTCGAATCGAGGGCCGTCACACGACGATGTCCCCTCGAGACCGTGGCAGCAGTGTTGCTGATCAGGAGGAGCGAGCGTGTCAACAGATGCACCGGCCATCAGGCTGAGCGGGCTGACGAAGACTTTCGGCACGGTGAACGCCGTCGACGGTGTCG
>CAZZNX010000096.1:0-13633 GCA_964655795.1 uncultured Leifsonia sp.
TGGCCGCCGGAGAGCTCGTGGGGGAAGCGGTCGCCGTAGGATCCGGGCAGCTGCACGGCCTCCAACAGCTCGTTCACCCGCGCCCTGGCGTCGGCCGGGTGGTCGGCGTAGCCGTGGATGATCAGCGGCTCCGCGACGCAGTCCGCGATGCTCAGCAGCGGGTTGAAGCTCGACGCCGGGTCCTGGAACACGAAGCCGATGTCGCTGCGCACCGGCTTGAACTGACGTTCCTTGATGCCGCGCATCTCGTAGCCGAGCACCGAGAGTGACCCGCCGGTCACCTTCGTGAGACCGGCCATGGCCCGCCCGATGGTCGTCTTGCCCGAGCCGCTCTCCCCCACGAGACCGAGCACCTCGCCGGCCTTGATCTGCAGGCTCACGCCGTCGACGGCGACGAAGCCCTTCTGCCCCAGGCGCCCCGGATACTCGATCCGGAGGTCCGTCGCGAGGACGACGGGCTTCTGCTCAGCCCACTCGGCGCCGCGTGCCTCCGCCCTGGCGGCCGCGTGCAGCGTTCCCTCACCGATGTGCGGGACTGCTGCGAGCAGCTTCTTCGTGTAGTCGTCCTGCGGGTTGCTGAAGAGCGTGCTGACCTCGGCTTCTTCGACGACCTTGCCCTGGTACATCACGGCGACACGGTCGGCGAGGTCGGCGACGACGCCCATGTTGTGGGTGATCAGCACGATGGCCGTGCCGAAGTCGTCGCGGCAGCGCCGCAGCAGGTCGAGGATCTCGGCCTGCACCGTCACGTCGAGCGCCGTGGTCGGCTCGTCGGCAACGATCAGACCCGGGTCGAGCACGAGGGCCATCGCGATCACGACGCGCTGCTTCTGCCCGCCAGAGAACTGGTGCGGGTAGTAGTCGACGCGGGTCTTCGGGTCTGGGATGCCGACGCGGCCGAGGATCTCGATCGCCTTCGCCCGCGCCTCGCGCTTGCTGTACGCACCGTGCGCGCGCAGCCCCTCCGCGATCTGCCAGCCGACCGTGAACACGGGGTTCAGCGCCGTCGACGGCTCCTGGAACACCATGGAGACGTCGCGCCCGCGCACCGCACGCAACTGCGTCTTGGACAGCGCGATCACATTGCTCTCCGAGGTGCCGTCACGGCTGCTCAGCACGACCGCTCCACTGGCCGTCGCCGTCTCCGGCAACAGGCCGAGGATCGTCTTCGCCGTGACGGTCTTGCCGCTGCCGGACTCGCCGACGATGGCGAGCACCTCGCCGCGGGAGACGCTGAGGCTGACGTCGTCGACGGCCTTGACGGCGCCGGCATCCGTGGCGAAAGACACGCCGAGGTTCTCAATTCTCACGACGGTGTTCATGGCTTGATCCCGAATCCCTGCCCATTGTCGGCGACAAACGGTGCCGCGCCGTTTTCCAGTCCGGCCAGGCCGCCAGGGCCGGCCGTGAGGCTGCCGCCGGGGACCACCGAGGTCTCCGACACCATGCCGGAGGATTGCGCGACGGCGCGACGGCCGCGAAGGCGCGGGTCGGCCAGGTCGTTGAGGCTCTCACCGACGAGCATCAGGCCAAGCACCACGAACACGATCGCGAGGCCCGGGTAGAGTCCGGTCCACCAGATCCCGTTCGTGACGTCGCCCAGCGCCTTGGAGAGGTCGTAGCCCCACTCCGCCGCGGCGGTGGGCTCGATGCCGAAGCCGAGGAAGCCGAGGGCCGCCAGGGTCAGGATCGCCTCTGTTGCGTTCAGCGTGACGATCAGTGGGAGGGAGCGGGTCGCGTTCCGCAGCACGTGCCGGAACATGATCCGCGAGTTGCTGGCGCCGAGCACGATCGCCGACTCGACATAGGCCTCCGACTTGATTCGCACGGTCTCCGCGCGGATGACGCGGTAGTACTGCGGGATGAACACGACCATGATCGAGATCGCCGCAGCCAGGATTCCGCCCCAGAGACTCGACTCGCCACCGCTGATCACGATCGCAACGACGATCGCCAGCAGCACGGACGGGAAGGCGTAGATCGCATCGGCGATGACCACGAGAACCCGGTCGAGCCAGCCGCCGAAGTAGCCGGAGACCAGGCCGAGCAGCACACCGATGAAGATCGAGAACAGCACAGCGGCGATGATGACGAGCAGCGCGGTCCTGGTGCCCCAGATCACGCGCGAGAGCACGTCGTAGCCACCGACCGTCGTGCCCCACGGGTGGGCGGATGACGGCGGCTGCTGCGCGCCGAAGCGCACTCCGTCTTCGCTCAGCTGCGCGAAACCGTACGGGGCGAGGAAGGGCGCGAAGATCGCGAACACGATGAACACGCCGCAGATCACGAGGCCCGTCACGAGCATGCCGCGCTGCAGACCGACGCTCTGCCGGAGCTGGTGGACGACGGGCAGGCGGCCCCAGATGCTGCGCTTGGGCCGTGTCGCGGGAGTTGCGGTGGGCGGTGTTGGGGTGCTCATCTCAGTACCTCACCCTCGGGTCGATCACGGCGGCGATGACGTCGACGATGAAGTTCGTCAGCGCCACGATGATGGCGAGCAGCACGACGATGCCCTGCACGGCGACGAAGTCGCGGGCCCGCAGGAACTCGGTCAGGATGAAGCCGAGCCCCTTCCACTCGAATGTCGTCTCGGTCAGCACGGCGCCACCGAGCACGATCGCGACCTGGAGGCCGATGACGGTGATGATCGGGATGAGCGCCGGGCGGTAGGCGTGGGTGCGCACGAGGCGGTACTCACGGACGCCGCGGGAGCGCGCGGCATCCACGTATTCCGTCGAGAAGGTGCCGATCACGTTGGTGCGCACGAGGCGCAGGAAGATGCTGGCCGTGGCCAGGCCGAGCACGAGAGCCGGGAGCACGGCGTGCTGCAGCACGTCCGCGAGCACCGCCGGATCGCCGGTCATGATCGCGTCGATCGTGTACAGGCCGGTCGGATTCGGCAGCAGCTGCATCTGCAGCTCCGCGCCGGTCGACGCCCGGCCGGAGACGGGGAGCCAGCCCAGCCAGACCGAGAAGACGAGCTTGAGCATGATGCCGGCGAAGAAGACCGGGGTCGCGTAGGCCAGAACGGCGAAGACGCGGAAGGTGGCATCCGGCGCCTTGTCGCGGTGGTACGCGGCGAGCAGGCCGAGCGGGATGCCGACGACGAAGGCGACGAGCATGCCGTAGAAGGCCAGCTCGAGCGAGGCAGGACCGTAGGTCGTGAGGACTTCGACGACCGGGCGGTTCGTGCTGATCGTCGTGCCGAGGTCGCCGGTGAAGATCTGACCGAGGTACTCGAGGTACTGCACGATGATCGGCCGGTCGTAGCCCGCCTCGTGGATGAGCGCGGCCAGCTGATCGGGGCTCAGCCGCCCGCCCTGGGAGGCGGTGATCGGATCGCCGGTGACGCGCATGATGACGAACACCATGGTCACGAGGATGAAGATCGTCGGGATGATCAGGAGAAAACGGATGAAGAGATAACGCCCGAGCGCGCCACCCGGGAAGGTGAAGGTGCGCGCGGTCGCCCCGGGATCCGGGGTCGGCGTCGTTGCCAGTGTGGTCATTCCTGCCTCACGATTGTGACAAGCCTCGTTTGTTGGGACAAGGCGAGGGGCGGCCGGCTCGCGCCGGCCACCCCCGGGAATCAATCTAGGAAAACCCTAGACCTCGATCGTTCGATTACCCCTTCGCCAGTGCCGCGTAGCGGAACTTGAAGGAGGCGTCGAGCGTCTCCTCCGCGCCGCTGATGTCGGTGCCGACGACGGCGACCTGCGCACCCTGGAGGTAGGGGACGGTGGACAGATCGGCCGCGACGAGATCCTGGATCTCCTCGATCAGCTTCGTCCGAGCCTCCAGGTCAGGCGTGACTGCCTGCTCGAGGATCTTGTCGTTGACGACCGGGTTGTCGTAGTGGTTGGCGAGGAAGTTCTCCGTGAGGAAGAACGGGGTCAGGTAGTTGTCGGCGTCAGAGTAGTCCGGGAACCAGCCGAGCTGGTACGCGGGGAACTTGTCTGCGACACGGTCCTTGGAGTACTGCACCCACTCCGTGCTCTGCAGGCTGACCTCGAACAGACCGGTCGAGTCGAGCTGGTCCTTGATCAGCGCGTACTCGTCGCCGGATGACGGCCCGTAGCGCTCGCTGACGTACTGCAGGTTCAGCTGCACCGGCACCGTGACGCCGGCGGCTTCGAGCGTCGCCTTCGCCTTGTCGACATCCGGTCCACCACTGCCATCGCCGTACATCTCGAGCAAGGACTCCGTCGCGCCGCTCAGACCGGCCGGGACGTAGGAGTACAGCGGGGTGAACGTTCCCTTGTAGACCTGCTCGGAGATCGCATCACGGTCGATGAGGTCGGCGACGGCCTGGCGAACGGCGAGGGCCTTGGCCGGGTCGGCCTCTGCCGTCGTCGCGCCGTAGGGCTGCGTGTTGAAGTTGAACACGATGTAGCGGATCTCGCCGCCGGGACCGTCGACGACCTGGACGTTGTCGTTGCCGCGCAGGTCTTCGATGTCGGTGGCCGAGAGCGTGCGGTGGGCCACGTCGATGTTGCCCTCCTGCACATCGAGCTTCAGGTTGGCGGCCTCGACGTAGTACTTGACGTTGACGGTGTCGGTCTTCGGAGCCCCAAGCAGGCCCTGGTAGTCCTTGTTCGCCTTGTACTGGATCAGGTTGTTGAAGTCGTAGCTCGAGATCGTGTACTGCCCGGCGAAGGCGTTGCCGTCGACGATCTCGTCGTCGCTGGTGAGCGCGTCGGCGGCGAAGACGTCCTCATCCACGATCGGTCCGACCGGGCTGGAGAGGATCTGCGGGAAGATCTGGTCGTTCGCGGCCTTGAGGTGGAAGACGACGGTGGTGTCGTCGACCGCGTCGGTCGTGTCGAGGTTGTACAGCAGCGACGACGGGCCATTCTCATCGGCAATCGCGAGCTGGCGGTCGAAGGTGAACTTCACGTCCGATGCGGTGAGGTCGTTGCCGTTGGCGAACTTGAGGCCCGGCTTCAGCTTGACCGTGTACTCGGTCGGAGCCGTGAACTCGGCCGACTCGGCGATGTCCGGCTGCACGTCAGGGCTGCCGTACGGGGAGTTCAACAGGAAGGGATAGACCTGGTTCATCACCGCGAAGGAGCCGTTGTCGTAGGAACCGGCCGGGTCGAGCGCCGTGATCTGCTCCGTGGTGCCGATCGTGATGGTGCCGCCGGAGCCTGCGTCATCCGTGCTGTCACCGCCCCCGCCGCCGGCCGAGCAGCCGACGAGAATGAGTGCGGTCGCTGTGCCCAATGCGGCTGCAGCGAGGACGCGTTTGCCCTGCGTGGATGCGGATGTCATAACCCTCTCCTCTTTCCTGGTGCGGAATGATCTGCACAGCACAGCGGATGACGCTGCGACGATGCAGTGTGCTGCACAAGATTTAGCACAGGAAAGGGGCCGGGCGGCGGGTGTGTGGGAATTCTTTACCGAGCCGAAACATGCACGCGCAGGCATACGCGATTCGACGCACGAATCGCTCGCAAACGCCGCCTGGAAGCAGCTATTCGGCGCGCAGGGCGTTGCGCTCGGCGTCGATCGCCATGAGCGCGCGCTGCAGCGTGACCGAGGTCTCGCGGTCGGCCGGGTCGTGGCGCTGCAGCCGGCCGAGCAGCTCGGCCTTGTGGCGGAGCAGATCGCGGTCGATGAGCGCCGTCACGATGCCGCGCACGTAGACCGTGAGCTCGCGCTCGCTGCGTTCGGGGATCGGGGCGACGAGCAACTGCTGTGCGAGTGGGACAACCGACTCCGGCA
Organism: uncultured Leifsonia sp.; assembly: GCA_964655795.1. Taxonomy (GTDB): domain Bacteria; phylum Actinomycetota; class Actinomycetes; order Actinomycetales; family Microbacteriaceae; genus Microterricola. The sequence goes on from CAZZNX010000096.1 coordinate 5,725, forward strand.
GCTCGCTGAGCACGGCGCCGGCCCAGGCCGAGGTGTCCAGCTCCTGGTCGGCGTCGAAGCGCACCAGGGCGGCGGCCATGGCGTCGCAGACGATCCCGAGCGACGGGTTCGTCATGCCGCTCTGGGTGGCACGGCCGAGCAGGGCGTGGCCGGCGAGGCCGGGGTGCTGGAGCATGGCCATGAGTGCGTCCCGCTCGAGGCGGGTGGCCGGGTCGCCGGGCAGATCCGTGATCGAGTACGGCCGGGCATCAGCCGCCTCCGCGGCGGGGGCGGCCTCGGAGCTGCGTGCCGGCGCCGCGTTCTCCCGCTGGGCTCGACCGCCCGCCGCCGAGACGGCGCGGGTCACCTCGTGCAGCTCCATGCCGAGCAGACGGGCCAGCTCACGGGTGTAGCCGGGTCGGATCGCGGGGTCGCGGATGTCGGCCACGATGGGGGCGCCGGCGCGCAGGGCACCGACGCGGCCCTCGACGGTGTCAAGGTTGAACTGGGAGAGCAGCTGCTTGATCATGAACTCGAACATCGGCTTCTTGCCGTCGACGAGAGTGCGCACAGCCGCGTCGCCGCGCTGCAGGCGGAGGTCGCAGGGGTCGAGCCCGTCGGGGGCGACGGCCACGTAGGTCTGAGCGGAGAAGCGCTGCTCCTCGCTGAAGGCGCGCATCGCGGCCTTCTGGCCAGCGGCATCCGGGTCGAAGGTGAAGATGACCTCGCCGACGCCGGCCGCATCGCCGAGCACGCGGCGCAGCACCTTGATGTGGTCGACGCCGAAGGCCGTTCCACAGGTGGCGACGGCGGTGGTGACGCCGGCCATGTGGCAGGCCATCACATCGGTGTAGCCCTCGACGACGACGACCTGGCGGCTGCGCGAGATGTCGCGCTTGGCGAGGTCGAGCCCGTAGAGCACCTGGCTCTTGTGGTAGATCGGCGTCTCGGGGGTGTTGAGGTACTTGGGGCCCTTGTCGTCGTCGAGCAGCTTGCGCGCGCCGAAGCCGACGGTCTGCCCGGTGATGTCGCGGATCGGCCAGACGAGGCGGCCGCGGAAGCGGTCGTAGACGCCGCGGTCGCCGGAGGAGACGAGGCCGGCCGTGCTGATCTCCTCGGTGCTGAAGCCGCGGCCGCGCAGGTGGTTCGTCAGTTCGTCCCAGCTCTTGGGTGCGAACCCGACGCCGAACTTCTCTGCGGCGATGGCGTCGAAGCCACGCTCGCCGAGGAAACGTCGGCCGGGGTCGGCGCCCGGCGTGCCGAGCTGCTCCGTGAAGAAATCGGATGCCGCCTGGTTGGCGGCCAGCAGGCGGGCGCGGTTGCCATGATCGGTCGCCGCTCCCCCGTCTTCGTAGTGCAGTTCGAGTGCGACACGGGCGGCAAGGCGTTCGACGGCCTCTGCGAAGGTGACGTGGTCCATCTTCTGCACGAAGGAGTAGACGTCGCCCGATTCGCCGCAGCCGAAGCAGTGGTAGAAACCGACCTGCGGGCGTACGTGGAAGCTCGGGCTGCGCTCGTCGTGGAAGGGGCAGAGACCCTTCATCGAGCCGACGCCAGCCGACTTCAGGGTGACGTACTCACCGACGATGTCGGCGATGTTTGTGCGTGCCTTGACCTCTTCAACGTCTGCTTGTCGAATTCGGCCGGCCATTGTTCAATCCTAGGCGTGCGGGGGCGCCTCGGGCGCCGATTGCGACCGCGCCACACGGGTCGCCGGGCGCAAGCTCATAGACTGCGGCCATGACTGTCACGGGTGACTTCGCCGACCGGGTGTTCTTCGGAACCGTCATCACGATGGATGACGCGACGCCGGATGCAGCGGGCGTCGCCGTGCGGGGCGGACGCATCCAGGCGCTCGGCGACCGCAGCGACCTCGCGCGACTGATCGGGCCCGACACGGCCGTCACCGAGCTGGGCGACGCGGTGCTGCTACCCGGCTTCGTCGAGGCGCACGGGCATCCGCTCTCTGAGGCGATCTTCCTCGGGCCGAATGTCGTCGACATCCGCCCGGTCGTCACCGCCAGCGCCGACGCCGTCATGGAGCGGCTGCGCGCCGCGATCGCGAGTGCGGGCCCAGACGGTGTCTACGCGAACGGCTGGGACCCGCTACTGCAGACCGGCCTACCGGAGCCGACCCTGGCCTGGCTCGACGACCTCTCCCCCACGCGGCCGCTCGCGATCCTGCACAATTCAGGCCATTCTGCGTACTTCAACACGGCCGCTGCCACGGCGGTCGGTGTCACCCGTGACACACCGGACCCGGTTGGATCCTCCTTCGGACGCGACGCCGACGGGGAGCTCGACGGCAGCCTCCGCGAGGTCGGCGCGGCCGAGATGATCTTCGGGCCGGCGCTGCAGCCCACTCCGAGAGGGTTCATCGACGCTCTCCGCGCCGAATCGGCCCGGCTGAACGCAGCCGGCATCACGACGGCCGGCGAGCTCGGGTACAACCCCGGGAGCGCGGCGGGCATCGCGGCCGCCCGCGCGGCGGGTGCGCTCACGGTGCGGCTGCGGCTCTACGAGATGTCCACGGCGGCGAAGCACAGCACGGCCACCCCGGGCGCCGGCGACGAGTTCGTGCGTCAGGTCGGGATCAAGCTGTGGGCCGACGGATCGCCGTGGGTCGGCAACATTGCGACGAGCTTCCCCTACCTCGACACCGCGGCGACGCGCTCCCTCGGCTTGGAGCCGGGCCACCGCGGCCACGCCAACTACACGCCGGAGCAGATCGCCGAGATCTCGGAGGCCTACTTCACCGCCGGGTGGCAGTTGGCCTGCCACGTGCACGGTGACGCCGCCGTGGATACGGTGCTCGACGCGTGGGAGGCACTGCTGCAGCGGCATCCACGGCCCGATCACCGGCTGCGCCTCGAGCACGTCGGGGCGATGACCGCGGCCCAGTTCGAGCGCGCCGCCGCGCTCGGCATCACGGCGAGCGTCTTCATCGACCACCTGTACTACTGGGGCGATGTGCTCGTCGACGACCTCTTCGGGCCGGAGCACGGGGCGCCGTGGGCGGCGGCGGGTTCTGCAGCGGCATCCGGCATGCGCATCTCCTTCCACAACGACGGGCAGGTGACGCCGCCCGAGCCGCTCCGCAACATCGAGATCGCGGTGACCCGGCGCAGCAATCGGGGCCGCGTGCTCGCGCCGGAACAGCGCATCACCGTCGGGCAGGCGCTCTGCGCACAGACGATCCATAGCGCGGAGCAGCTGTTCTCCGAGCACGAGATCGGCTCGATCACGCCGGGCAAGTTCGCCGACTTGGTCGTGCTGGGCCGCTCACCGTTGGCCGCCGGGGCCGGCGCGGATGTCGCCGCCGGGGCGATCGCCCGCATTCCCGTGCTCGAGACGATCCTCGGCGGGGACACCGTCTACCGCGCGACGCGATCCGACTAGGGCATCGCCGCGGCCGCTGCTAGCTCTGTGCGAGCCGAAGAGCCTTCTCGGTGAAGTAGCTCACCTCGCCGGTGGCATCCTCGACGCCGAAGACGAACATGCCGGAGGGAGTGGCCCGGACATCGACGACCGCGCCGCGTCCCCGCGGCGTGATCACCTCGGCTCCCGGCGTGAAGAAGGTTTGGCTCATACGCCAAGTCTGCCGGGATCACGCGGCGGACCGCCTCCGCCACGAGATGGATATTGCTCTAGTTCTGCACCAGGCGCTCGTGCCAGGCGAGGGCGGACTGGTCGGTGAGGCTGGCCACCTGGTCGACGATGACGCGCTTGCGGGCGGCGTCGTCCGATGCTGCGCGCCAGTCCCCCGCGAAGCCGGTGTCGAGGTGCTGCTCGCCACTGTCGTGGAGCACGGTGGCGAGCTCGGTCAGCACTTCGCGCTGCTGCGCGTAGATCGGCTGCCTGGCGTTCTTCGACATGACGAAGGCGGCGACGATGCCCTTCAGCACGGCGATCTCGGCCTGGATCTCGCGCGGGACGATGACATCGGCGTCGAAGCGGATCAGGCTGGCCATCGGGAACGCGGCTCTGGTGGCCTCGGTCGCCGCGTGTGCGAAGCGGCCGATGAGCTGGCTGGTCAGATTCTTCAGCCGGCCCTGGTCGCGTCTGCTGCCGTCCCAACTGCTCGGCCAGCCCTCGAGGGAGTCGAGTCGGTCGAAGGCGGCGATGAGCTCGTCGTGGCTGTGCGCGCCACCGATCCACTCGTACATCGACGTCACGAGGGCGTCGTGATCGACCCGATCACCGAGGGCGCTGACGTCGATGTAGCCGTTGACGATGGCGTCTTCGAAGTCGTGCACCGAGTAGCCGATGTCGTCGGAGAGGTCCATGACCTGCGCCTCGATCGAGAGCCGGCGCTCCGGAGCGCCGGCGCGCATCCAGGTGAAAACGCCGATGTCGTCACGGTAGAAGCCGAACTTCGCCCGGCCGCTCGGGTCGGCGACGGAGCTCGTGTCCGGCCACGGGTACTTGCAGCTGGCGTCGAGGCTCGCGCGCGTCAGGTTGAGGCCGTAGCTCTGGCCGTCTGGCCCGAAGACCTTGGGCTCGAGGCGGGTGAGCAGGCGCAGCGTCTGGGCGTTGCCCTCGAAGCCGCCGACGTCGTCGGCCCAGACGTTGAGTGCCTTCTCACCGTTGTGGCCGAAGGGCGGGTGGCCGAGGTCGTGCGCGAGGCACGCGGTGTCGACGACATCCGGGTCGAGGCCGAGGCTGGATGCCAGCTCGCGGCCGACCTGCGCCACCTCCAGCGAGTGCGTGAGCCGGTTGCGGGCGAAGTCGAGACCGGCCGTGGGGCTCAGCACTTGCGTCTTCGCGGCGAGGCGCCTGAGCGCGCTGGAGTGCAGCAGGCGGGCACGGTCGCGGGCGAAGTCGCTGCGCCGGGAGGAGTGCTGTTCCGGCAGCCAGCGCTCGGAATCGTAGTCGCTGTATCCGCCGAAGAGGGCGTTGCCCGGCAGGTGCTCAACCGCCACTGGTGTCACCCTCGCCCTCGGTCAGGTTGCTGCGCTGCACGCCGTCGATGTCGCGCGACTCGAGCCACTTGTCCGGCAGCGACGGGGTCTTCGGTGTTCCTGCACGACCGCGCGGGCCCTCGGCTCCCTCGCCCGGGTACGGCTGGTCCCAGTCGAGCGTGCCGAGCAGGTCGTCAAGCGACTGCAGCGACTCGACGGTGGCCATGCGGGCGCGCAGTTCGCCGCCGACGGGGTAGCCCTTGAAGTACCAGGCGACGTGCTTGCGCACGTCGCGGCATCCGCGGTCTTCGTCTTCGAAGAATTCGACCAGCAGCTCGGCGTGCCGACGGAACGCCTCGGCGACCTGGCCGAGGTTCGGCTGGAACAGCACGTCTTCGCCGCGGAAGGCGGCGGCGAGGTCGCCGAACAGCCACGGGCGGCCGAGGCAGCCGCGGCCGACGACGACGCCGTCGCAGCCGGTCTCGCGCACCATGCGCAGTGCGTCGGCGGCCGACCAGATGTCACCGTTGCCGAGGATCGGCGTGCCGGTGATGGTGTTCTTGAGCTTCTCGATGGCTGGCCAGTCGGCCTGGCCGGAGTAGAACTCGCTCGCCGTGCGCGCGTGCAGGGCGATCGAGGCGACGCCGGCGCCCTCCGCGGCCTTGGCTGCCTCGAGGTAGGTGAGGTGGTCCGGGTCGATTCCCTTGCGCATCTTGACCGTGAGCGGGATGTCGCCGGCGGCCTCCACGGCGCCTTCGACGATCTGCCGGAAGAGTTCGAGCTTCCACGGGAGTGCGGCTCCACCGCCCTTGCGGGTGACCTTGGGCACCGGGCATCCGAAGTTCAGGTCGATGTGGTCGGCGCGGTCCTCGGCCACCAGCATCGTCACGGCCTCACGGACCGTCTTGGGGTCGACGCCGTAGAGCTGGATAGAGCGGGTGGTCTCGCTCTCGTGGTGGGTGATCAGCCGCATCGACTCCGGGGTGCGCTCGACGAGCGCGCGCGAGGTGATCATCTCGCTGACGTAGAGGCCGGCGCCGTACTCGCGGCAGAGCCTGCGGAATGCCGTGTTCGTGATGCCGGCCATCGGCGCGAGCACGACGGGCACGTCGAGTTCGAGCGGTCCGATCGCAAGGCGGGGCGCTGGGCTTAGTGTGGAGGAGGCAGACATGTTCTTCGATTCTCCCAGACAATTCGCTGTGCCAGATAATTCTTCGGAAGTGGGGTCCACATGGCCGAGCAGGCTGATTCGAGCGTACTGAGTGGCACCGACAGGGTGACTGCGGATGCCGCGGCCCGTGGGCTCGACGTTGAGATCTTCCCGCGGCCGGCCGCGAACAGCCTCGCCGAGGCCGCCGCGCTGCTCGGGATCGAGCCGTCCGGCATCGTGAAGACCCTCGTCGTGAAGCGCGCAGACGGCACCTTCCTGTTCGCGCTCGTTCCCGGCGGGCGCAAGATCTCCTGGCCAAAACTGCGCGCCCTCGTCGGGGTGAACAAGCTCCAGCTGCCGGACGCCGCGCAGGCCCTCACGGCCACTGGCTACGAGCGCGGCACCATCACGCCGCTCGGCTCGACAACCGACTGGCCCGTGTACGCGGATGCCGGCATCACCGGCCAGCGCGTCGCGATGGGCGCCGGAGCTCACGGCTTCAGCGCCTTCGTCGACGCCGATGACCTGATCGAGGCGTTCGGCGCGGTCGTCGCCGACATCAGCGAGCCCGAGTAACCGCGTGACTACGGCGGCAGGCGCAGAGACACGGTGGGTCGTTGACCCCGTCACGCAGGAGGAGATCGCCGTGCCGCCCTATGCGACGGCCGAGCAAGCCATCCTTCGGGCCGCGGAGAAGCGGGCCGGGCGCCTCCGCAGCATCCGGCTCTTCCCTGAGTACTGCCGGGACTACCCGCTCTGGGCGAGCGGGAGCGACAACTACACGGTGACCGCCGCCGATCTCGGGCTGAGCACGGAACTCGGAGAAGGCCTCCGGCAGTGGCAGGAGCGCTGGCTAGAAGAATGCCTCGACTCCTCGGACTGGAGCTCGGAGCAGGCACGCCTCGACTGGTTGCGCGACGGGGCAGAGCTCTGCGAGCGGCTGCAGTTCGAGGTGTGGGATTTCGCCGAGGTGCTGCGCGAGTTCTGAGCCGTTGGGCGGCTATTCGGGCAGTGGGGCGAACAGTTCCACGGAGTTGCCGTCCGGGTCGCGGATGATCGCGTAGCGCTGGCCCCAGAAGGCGTCCCACGGCTCCTTGTGCGCCTCGGCGCCCGCGGCGACGAGATCGGCGAAGAGCTGGTCGAGCTCGACGGGCGAGTCGCAGAGGAAGGCCGGAACCATGCGGTGGCCGCCGACCGGCGCGACCCATTCCGGGTCGAAACTCTTCACGACGTCGATCGTGTCCCAGCCGAGGCGGATGCCGCCGGGCAACGTGATCTCCACGTGGTCCTCGCTCTCGGCGCCGGCAGGGATCTCGAGCCCCAGTCGGCGGTAGAACTCGAGTGAGCGCGCCATGTCGGCGACGACGAATCCGATGAGGTCGATGCGTACTGTCATGCCTCAACGCTAGCCCCGCGCTCCGACAGCCTCAACGGCTTCATAGCTACGCGGGCTAAGGGAACGCCAGCGACCGACGCCCTGAGCGGTTGCCCGGGGCGTCGCGGCTGTGTGTCGGGCACACGTAGCCGCACCAGCAGCGGTGGCGGTTCCTGAGGATGCCTGGGGAGGGGCTGCCGCCTTTCGCGACGCTGCGCGTCGCGCTACTCGACCAGGGTGCTGGGTTCGGTTTGTTGATCGAGTAGCGAGGAACGAGCGTATCGAGATCTCGCGGGCTGGAGTCTTCGCGGGTTCTAGGGTCTCGATACGGCCGCGGGCGGCCTACTCGACCAACGTGGGCTGTTGATGCTGGAGGAGATCGGCTTGTTGGGTGCGGGATTTCGTCGACCTTCGCCAGGGGGTGTCAGCGTCGGAGCGCCCGCCGCGGAGCCAGGGCGGCGGTTTCACATACGGGACGCCGTTGACCATGCGAATCTGCCAGCC
>CAZZNX010000097.1:0-8523 GCA_964655795.1 uncultured Leifsonia sp.
TCGGGTTGGCCGGCTCCGCGGGGCGCAGGCGGGTGCGCGCGGCATCCGCCGGCCCTGGGATGCCGCCGGCACCGCCCTCCCGCATGCGCGCCGGCATTGTCTACGGCCTGCTCACCGGTGTCGCGATTGCGGCGTACACGCTCTGGGACGCCTCGGTCGTCACCGGCGGCGGGGTCTCGCCGCTCACGTTCATGGTCGGCTGCACGCTGGGGGAGTTGGTGTTGCTCGCCCCGCTCGCGCTGCGCAGGCGTGCGCAGCTGGTGACGGTGTGGCGCAGCTTCAAACGGGAGGCGGTGATCGTCGGCCTGCTCTCGCCGCTGTCGTACATCCTCGTGCTCTGGGCGATGCAGCTTGCGCCGGTTTCGCTGGTGGCGCCGGCCCGCGAACTCAGTGTCGTTCTGGTGAGTCTGGCCGGTTGGCTGATCTACCGGGAACCCAACCCGGTGCAGCGGATGGCGGGCGCCGTCGTGGTGCTCGGCGGGGTCGCGTTGCTGGCCGTCGCGTGACACGCGATCTGCCCACGGCGAACACCGCTCTTCCAGCGCGTTGGCTCAGATAGATTCGACATACCGCGTTAACTGAAACGGAGCGACAACATGGCTGAACCTCTGGTAGCCACCAGCGTTTTTGATCGACTGCTGAAGGACCGCATCATCTGGCTCGGTTCCGAGGTGCGCGACGACAACGCCAACGAAATCGCCGCCAAGCTTCTGCTGCTTGCCGCCGAGGATTCCAAGCGCGACATCTACCTCTACATCAACTCGCCCGGTGGCTCGATCACGGCCGGCATGGCGATCTACGACACGATGCAGTTCGTGCCGAACGACATCGTCACCGTCGGCATCGGCATGGCGGCATCCATGGGTCAGCTCCTGCTGACGGCTGGCACGAAGGGCAAGCGGTACATCACGCCGAACGCCCGCGTGCTGCTGCACCAGCCGCACGGTGGCTTCGGTGGAACGTCCAGCGACATTCAGACGCAGGCGCAGCTCATCAACGACATGAAGAAGCGCCTCGCCGAGATCACCGCTGCCCAGACCGGCAAGAGTGTCGAGCAGATCAACGCCGATGGCGACCGCGACCGCTGGTTCGACGCCCAGCAGGCACTCGAGTACGGCTTCGTCGACCACATCCGCGAATCTGCGCTGGATGTCGCCGGCGGCGGCGGAACCGAAACCAAGTAAGCCCCGAGCTTCGACAATTCGATCAGAAACGAAGAGACGACTATGACGACACCCAGCTTCGGTGGCACCGCATACTCCAACATGCAGGCACCCGGCTCACGCTACATTCTGCCCAGCTTCGAGGAGCGCACGGCCTACGGCTACAAGCGCCAGGACCCGTACGCCAAGCTGTTCGAGGACCGCATCATCTTCCTCGGCGTGCAGGTTGACGACGCATCGGCCGATGACGTGATGGCCCAGCTTCTCGTGCTCGAGAGCATGGACCCCGACCGCGACATCGTGATGTACATCAACTCGCCCGGTGGCTCGTTCACCGCGATGACGGCCATCTACGACACGATGCAGTACATCAAGCCGCAGGTGCAGACGGTCGTTCTCGGCCAGGCCGCATCCGCTGCCGCCGTGCTGACCGCCGCCGGTGCCCCCGGCAAGCGTCTGGCGCTGCCGAACGCCCGCATCCTGATCCACCAGCCCGCCGTCGGCGAGGCCGGCCGCGGCCAGGCATCGGACATCGAGATCCAGGCCAAGGAGATCCTGCGCATGCGCACCTGGCTCGAGGACACGCTGGCCAAGCACTCGAACCGCGACGCGGCTCAGGTGAACAAGGACATCGACCGCGACAAGATCCTCAGCGCCGAAGAGGCACTCGAGTACGGTCTCATCGACCAGGTGCTCACCTCGCGCAAGAGCCTCGCCGCGCTGACCAAGTAACGCGCAGCTCACCGAACGCGGCGGATGCCGGGCCACACGGCCTCGCATCCGCCGCGTTTCTGCGCGATTCGGGACCCCCACGCTGCCGCCCCGCGGTCGGTGGGTGGCGACTCGCCAGAGAAACTGCGAGCCGCAAACGGCGGGATGTCGGCATCACAGGCTAGGCTCGGATTACGTTCTGAAACATCCGTTTCGAGACGCTGAGGAGGCGGACGAATGGCACGCATAGGTGAGAGCGCCGACCTGCTCAAATGCTCCTTCTGTGGCAAGAGTCAGAAGCAGGTCCAGCAGCTCATCGCGGGCCCTGGCGTCTACATCTGCGACGAGTGCGTCGAACTCTGCAACGAGATCATCGAGGAACGTCTGGCCGAGTCCGGCGACGAGGTGAGCAGCGAGTTCGAGCTGCCCAAGCCCAAGGAGATCTTTGGCTTCCTCGAGGAGTACGTCATCGGCCAGGAGCCCGCCAAGCGCGCGCTGGCTGTCGCCGTCTACAACCACTACAAGCGCGTCCGCGCTCGCACCTCCATCGGCCCGGCCGATGTCAAGGACGAGATCGAGATCGCCAAGTCCAACATCCTGTTGATCGGCCCGACCGGCTGTGGCAAGACCTATCTCGCCCAGACACTCGCCAAGCGACTCAACGTCCCCTTCGCCGTCGCGGATGCCACAGCGCTCACCGAGGCCGGCTATGTCGGTGAAGACGTCGAGAACATCCTGCTGAAACTGATCCAGGCCGCCGACTACGACGTCAAGCGCGCAGAGACCGGGATCATCTACATCGACGAGGTCGACAAGATCGCCCGCAAGGCCGAGAACCCCTCGATCACGCGCGACGTCTCCGGTGAGGGCGTGCAGCAGGCGCTGCTGAAGATCCTTGAGGGCACGGTCGCCTCCGTCCCGCCGCAGGGTGGGCGCAAGCACCCGCACCAAGAATTCATCCAGATCGACACGACCAACGTGCTGTTTATCGTCGCCGGCGCCTTCGCCGGCCTCGAAGACATCATCTCCTCACGTGCAGGCAAGAAGGGCATCGGCTTCGGCGCCCCGCTCCACTCCAAGGGCGATGACGTCAACCTGTTCAGTGAGGTTCTTCCGGAAGATCTGCAGAAGTTCGGGCTGATCCCGGAGTTCATCGGGCGCCTGCCCGTCGTCACCACCGTCACCCAGCTCGACCAGGTCGCGTTGATGGAGATCCTCACCAAGCCGAAGAATGCCCTCGTGCGCCAGTACCAGCGCATGTTCGAATACGACGGCGTCGAGCTCGAGTTCGAGCAGTCGGCGCTCGAGGCGATCGCCGATCTCGCCGTGCTCCGCCAGACCGGAGCTCGAGGTCTGCGCGCGATCATGGAAGAAGTGCTCGGCCCGATCATGTTCGAGGTGCCGTCGAGCGAGGAAGTCGCCCGTGTCGTCGTGACCAGGGCCGCCGTGCTCGAGAACGCGGCGCCCACGATTGTTCCCCACAAGGCGCGTCGCCAGGAGAAGTCGGCCTAAGCCGGGCAGAACACCCAGGAACGAAAGGCTCCGCGCATTCTGCAACCGATCTTCGCCGGCATCGTCGCCGCGATCACAGGATTCGCCAGCTCCTTCGCCCTGGTCATCGCCGGTCTCACCGCCGTCGGCGCCAGCGATGCTCAGGCGGCATCGGGGCTACTCGCCCTCTGTATCACGGTCGGCATCTGTTGCATCGTGGTGCCATGGCTGACGAAGGTTCCGATCTCCTTCGCCTGGTCGACTCCGGGCGCGGCGCTGCTCATCGCGGCGGCCGCGTCGACGCAGAACTTCGCCGCGGCGGTCGGCGCGTTCATCGTGTGCGCCATCCTGATCGTGCTCTGCGGGCTGTGGCCGGCACTCGGACGTCTCATCACCCGCATCCCGAAGCCGATCGCGGCCGCGATGCTCGCCGGAATCCTGTTCCCGATCTGCCTCGCACCGGTGACGGCATCGGTGGAGCAGCCGCTCATCGCGCTGCCGATGATCCTCGTCTGGCTGATCCTCGCCCGTCTGGCGCCGCGCTGGGCGGTCCCGGCTGCGATGCTGGTTGCCGCGGTCGGCATCGCCGTGCTGGCCGGGCCGGAAGCGTTCACCACGCAGTCCTCCGTTCCCCGGCTGGAGTTCGTCTCGCCCGAGTTCGTCCCTGCCGTCATCGTGAGTCTGGGGCTCCCGCTCTTCATCGTGACAATGGCCGGCCAGAACGTTCCCGGTTTCGCGGTGATGTCGACGTTCGGTTACGCCGTTGCACCCCGAGCGGTGCTGTTGACGAGTGGTGCCGCCTCCACAGCGGGTGCGCTCTTCGGCGGGCACGTCATCAACCTCGCTGCGATCACCGCAGCGCTGATGGCGAGCCCAGAAGCCCACCCCGACCGGTCGAAGCGCTGGATCGCCACCGTCACGTCCGGCTTCGCCTATCTGCTGCTCGGAGCGGGGGCCGGTTTCGCCGCCGCGCTCGTCTCCGCTGCACCGCCCATCCTGATCACCGCGGTCGCCGGACTGGCGCTCCTGGGAGCGCTCGTGACGTCGCTGACGTCGGCGCTGGAAGCCGCGGAGCACCGCATCACGGCGATCGCGACCTTCCTCGTCACGGCGTCCGGTGTCACGATCGCCGGAATCGGCTCCGCGTTCTGGGGACTGCTCGTCGGCGGGGTGTTCGCGCTGTGGCTCGGCCTTCCCGCCCGCACGCGAGCACGGGATTCCACGGAAGAACCCAGACCGGAGCCGGAGCCGGAGAAGGAGCCGGAGCCGGCCTAGGGCGTGTCTGACAGAGAATCCGGCCCGACCCGGTGGGTTTCGGGCGGTATCGGTCTATTTGGTTTGGACGCTTGTCCAAATCTATGATGAGGACACTGCCAACCGACACTCAAGGAGCACCCTATGGAATACTCTCTTCTGGCCACTGCTGCCGGCGCTTTCCTGATCTGGGAAGCCCTGCTTCTGATCCCCATGGTCCCCGGGAAGCTCGTGGATACGAGAGACTTCTCGCCCCTGCCTCGCTGGCAGTTCAGGCTATTCAACGTCTTTCTGAGTTCCCTCGGTATCGCAAGCTTCGTTGTGGCTTGGTTTGCACTCGAGGGGCAGCACTGGGCTTTTGTCGCGACACTCGTGCTGGGCATCCTCTACGCTGCAGTCTTCATCGCTGACCTCTTCGCGATCTTCCCTGTAGTCCCCGACCCTCTACCCGTGCAGCTTCTCATCTTGGCGGCGATCTCGTTGGCATCGGCGGGCATCGGAATCGTGATCGCGATCCAGGGGATAAGAATGTGACCCCCGATAGCCAGGCGAAGAATAGTACCCGGGACCGGATCATCGACGCGACAGCCTCCCTCATTCCAGAACTCGGATGGGGCGGGGTGACAAGCAGGAGGGTCGCTGATCGCGCAGGTGTGAAGCCGGGTGTACTCCACTACCACGTGGCGAGCATGGACGAATTGCTCCGTCTCGCAGCGGTGCGCCGCATTCGACGTTTCTTCAAGGACCGCGTAGATGGTCTCCTCATTCTTGACGATCCGGGCGATGCAATAGAGGAGCTGTTTCACGGTCTTGCTTTCGTCGACTCTCAGAACCCGGACTTTCGACTGCTGGCGGAGTCACTCGTCGCCGCAAACCGAGATCAGGAGCTACGCGTTGAGCTTGTTGATTCTCTGGCGGAGCTGCGCCGCACGCTCATCGACTGGTTCCGGGCGCGTCGCGTCGCCTCTCCGGGCCCTTTGGCGATGACTGTGGTCGCCGCCATCGACGGGTTTCTACTTCAACGCATGCTCGATCCGGATCTCGACCCCGCCCCACTCGTGGAGGCCCTTCGTTCTCTCGCCTCGCACGTGTCTCCTTCCTCCCCAGGGGCGGGGGAGGAACCCACCCATTCCTAGCGCGTTACTGCCGACGCCTAAGTCCTTGCCGCAACGGCGTTGAGGACGACGGCGGCGCGGTAGATTTCGGCGTAGTTAACGTAGCGGGTGGCCACGTCCCGCCACTGCTTTCTCTGGCAGCAGCCGCGCTCGATCACTTTCCGGTGCCGCTTGCGGCGGCCCTTCCGATCGTCGGGCTCGGGAGCTCAGGCCTTGATCCCGCGGGCCCTCAGATCGGCCGGATCGCACGTGACGAATACCTCTTGTCGCCGCATCCTGCGTAAGTGCGGGTCCGTGAGAGGCCCGCGTCCCCGCGCGGCACGTGGTTGGCCGGACGCGGTCCGCGGCGATAAGGCCTACTCATCCCGCGCGATCCGCACGCACTTGCGCGATCGCGGGATCAAGGCCGTGATCCCAGAACCCAAGGATCAGCAGGGCCACCGGAAGCGACGCGGCTCACGCGGCGGTAGGCCGGTCGGCCTCGATGTTGCCGACATCCACGCCACCGTCGCCTGGACTCAACAATTGTCAGACACGCCCTAGGCGAGATCGTCGTCGGTGCGGGCACCGAAGACGATTTCATCCCAGCTCGGCATCGACGCCCTGCCCTTCTTGCCGCGGGCCTGAGCCGCCGCAGGAGCGGGGGTCGGGGCCGGAGCGGGTGCGGCGGGAGCCTGCGGCGTCGTAGACGCGCTGGTGGGCCTGCTGGCGGCGCCCCAGAGCCGCAACGTCGGGTTGCTCGGCTCCGGATCGTCCTGCTGCTCCTCGGCCTCGTCCGCCGCGTTTGCAACGGGCAGGTCCAGCTCGGTGTCCGCCGGTGCGGAGGGTAGTTCAGGTTCCGGGGTCAGAGCCGACTCGCTGACGGCTGCCGCCTCGCGCTCACCGCGTCGACGGCGCAGCGCCTCGAGCAGATCGGCGGTCTCGCTGAGCGACGGGGCCGGTTCGTCGGCCCGCTTGATGGCGGCCTTCGTGACGGCGGGGCTCGAGGATGCAGCCCGGCCGTATGGAACGGGTTCCAACTGGGGCACGACATCGCCGAGGTCGTCGCCGATGATCGGATCGCGGAAGGTGAACGCTCCGCTGTCGAAGCGGGACTCGTCGATCGTGGTGTCGTGGCCGACCGCGCGGAGGCGGGGGATGAGCGATCCGCTGATCTCGCCCTGCTGCGAGAGCGTGACGGCCTCGGAGTTCAGCGGCGAGAGGGTGAGCTTCTTCGGTTCGAAGGCCCAGCGTGCGTCGTGGTCGATGCCGTCGGCCGTGAACGCCAACTTGATGACCCAACCGCCTGCCGGTTCCTTCCAGCTGGCCCAGCGTTCGCCCTGCGCGCCGAGTGATGCCAGCCGGTCGCGGATGACGGTCCCGAAGTTCATGGCATCGTCTGCGGGCTCCGGGTCGATCGCCGTGTGCACGGGCACGCCGAGGGCGGAAGAGACCATGTGCTCGCGTTCGGCGACGACGGGACCCTCGAAACGCTGGATGTACTCCAGTGATGCGCCGGTGACGGCCGCGACATCGTCTGCCGACATTCCCGAGCGGATGTAGGCCTGAACCTCACGCGGGGAGAGTTTGGGGCTGTTCGCCACCTCGGGCTGCGCCTGGCGCAGTCGCGATTGCAAGACTTCGTCGATGACGATGCGAAAGCGCTCGCCTTCGTCTGAGGCGACGAGAAGCGCCCCGTTCTCGACGCCGATTACCTTCAGTTCCTGCATTGCGTTGAGCCCTTTCGCGCTGGCTGACGCTGCCTAGAATGCCACGCACAAGGCCCAATTCGAGGGAATACACCGGGCGCGGCGGAAGTTCTCTTGCACGGGCGCAAAAATGGGCGCGAAGCAGGGTTTGCTATTCCCCGCGCTTTGTTGCAAACTATGCCCGCCGATTTAAGTTGTGGCGGCAGTATATGGAAGTGGATGGGTATGGCAACGGATTACGACGCACCTCGGAAGACCGACGATGATTCTGACTCGATCGAGGCGCTGAAGGAGCGAGTACCCGACAAGATGTCGGGCGTCGTGGATGTCGAAGACGCCGACAACCCCGGCGGCTTCGACCTGCCTGGTGCCGATCTCTCAGACCTGGACCTCGACGTGGTCGTGCTGCCCCCGCAGGCAGACGAATTCACGTGCGTGAGCTGCTTCCTCGTGAAGCACCGCTCGCAGGTCGACCACGAGTCGAAGCTCGGACCGATCTGCCTGGAGTGCGCAGCCTAGGCAGCAGGCGAATCAGTTTCTGGCCGTCGCGATCGATTGATCGCGGCGGCCAATTCTGTTGGGCGGCGGCTCGAGATCAGCCAGTACGGCGTCGGGTCAGCCGCGTCTAGCAGGGGTACACACACGACCGATTTCACCCAGCCGCGGATGAGCATCCAGGCCCGGGCGTCCAGCCGCGGGCCCCGTTCGGCGAAAGCCTCAGCGCCTTCACAGGCTGACGCCTCTCCGAGCTGGTCGAGGCGGATGCCGGCCCGCCCGGCCGTGAGCATTCCGTCGGCGACCGTGATGCGCGGCGACGCCAGCAGCAACAGTGCAACGCATCCGGCGTAGAGCACGATGGCCGTGACGATGCCGGCAGGCATGCTGATCGGGGCGAGCACGAGGATGCTGGCGGGGATCACGAGGGCCGTGGAGATGAACATCCACGGGTTCGGCCACAGCCGTTCGCTGAATGCTGGTGCTGACGAGTCATTGTTAACGGGCATGGGTCTATTCGATCAGAGTTCTGCACTACCCTCGACACGTGGCTGAAAGCGTTGAAGTACTGATCACGGCATCCGTCGTTCCCCACTACGCCCATCC
>CAZZNX010000097.1:8546-13555 GCA_964655795.1 uncultured Leifsonia sp.
GAGCCGACCTGCACTCGGCGGAGTCGCTGACTCTGGCCCCGGGGGAGCGTGCCCTCGTCGGCACCGGCGTCTCGATTGCGTTGCCGCACGGCTTCGCCGCCTTCGTCGTTCCGCGGAGCGGCCTCGCGGCCAAGCACGGCATCACCATCGTGAACAGCCCGGGCACCGTCGACGCCGGCTACCGCGGCGAGATCAAGGTCGCGCTGCTGAACACCGACACGAGCGCGCCGTTCGAGATCGCTGCAGGCGATCGGATCGCGCAGCTCATCATCATGCCCGTCACCCGCGCGAACTTCATCCCGGTCGAGACGCTGCCAGGCAGCGCCCGCGGCGAGGGTGGGTTCGGCTCGACCGGCACCAGCCCGATCGCGGGCACCCCAACTTCAGGAGGTATCGCATGAGCGACATCGAGAGCGCCGGCGATCTGCCGGTCGAACACCCCAAGTCCGCTCCGGAGGACCGCGCAGAGAACGGTCCGCTCGACGACAGCGAGGCCAACCCGGTTCGCCCGTACGTCGACCTCGGCGGCGTGAAGATCCTGCCCCGCGAGGGCCTGCACCTCCGCCTCGAGATCGAGGAGGAGAGCAAGCGCGTCGTCGCCATCGGCCTCGACTACGCCAACTCGACCCTGCAGGTCCAGCCGTTCGCCGCCCCGCGTTCGAGCGGGCTCTGGCACGAGATCCGCGAGCAGATCTCGGAGCAGATCGCCCGTCAGGGCGGAACGACGACCCTGCGCGAGGGTGCGTTCGGGCCGGAACTCCTCGCCCAGATCCCCGTGGCCGCCGGCTCGGGCACGGCAGGCGGAACCCGTCTGGCCCGCTTCGTCGGCGTCGACGGACCGCGTTGGTTCCTCCGCGGCGTCATCGCGGGTGAGGCTGCGGTCAACCCCGACGCGGCCGCAGCCGTCGAAGAACTGTTCCGCAGCATCGTCGTCGTGCGCGGCACGACGCCGATGCCCCCGCGCGACCTCATTCCGCTTCGGATGCCGGCTGCCCCAGCCGGCGATGCACCGACCAGTGTCTGAGAACAACCGCAACGAGCCCGACGACGGCGCGCCGAAGGAGTCGAGCGGAACAGAGCAGGCTCCTGAGGTGGCTGCGACGTTCGGCAACCAACTCGCCGACGCAGCGCGCAAGGCCGGACTCGGCAAGCTCGCCGACGATGAGAAGCTCTCGCCGCGCGACATGCTCGCCGCCCTCGGCGGCATCCGCGGCCTGGCCGAGACGATCGTGCCCGGCCTCGTCTTCCTCGTCATCTACACCTTCGCGAAAGACCTCGTCCTGGCGCTCGGAGTCTCCGTCGCCCTCGCCGTGGTCTTCACGATCCTGCGCGTCGTCGGCAAGACTCCCGTCATCCAGGCGGTCGCCGGCCTGATCGGTGTCGTCGTCTCCGCCGCGCTCGCGCTCTGGACAGGGCGGGGCGAGGACAACTTCGTACTCGGCCTCATCACCAACGCTGTGTATGCGACAGCCCTGCTGGTGTCGATGCTCGTGCGCTGGCCGCTCATCGGCCTCGCCGTCGGCTACCTGATGGGGGACGGTCTCGCCTGGCGCGAGAACAAGCGACGTTTCCAGGCGATGCAGCTGCTCACCGCGTGCTGGTTCGGGCTGTTCGCCGCCCGCCTGCTCGTGCAGCTTCCGCTCTACTTCGCCGGCAACGTCGAGGGTCTCGCCATCACCAAATTGTTGATGGGCGTTCCGCTCTACGCCATCCTGTTGCTGGTCTCCTGGCTCATCGTCAAAGCGGTGTACGCCAAGCCGGCCGACGCCGCGACACAGGGCTGAGCACGGCGCAGAGCACGCCATCCGGAATGCTAGAGTTATCTTGACATCAAGATAAATTCTTCGATCGCCACACCCCTCGCTCGGCGCGGCCTACTTAGGCTAACCTTGCTGGCAACAGCCTCGGTGTGGCCGCAAAGATTGAAGACATGCCGCGTATCTGGCGGCGTCCAGCTTAAGGAGAGGGCTACGTGTCTGCAGTAAATAGCTTTGGAGCAAAAGACACCCTCCGGGTCGGTGAGACCGACTACGAAGTTTTCCGCGTCGACACCGTCGCCGGTTATGAGAAGCTTCCGTTCAGCCTCAAGGTGCTCCTGGAGAATCTTCTCCGCACCGAGGATGGCGCAAACGTCACCAAGTCGCAGATCGAGGCCCTGGGTTCCTGGGTTCCCGAGTCGGAGCCGGACACCGAGATCCAGTTCACGCCCGCCCGCGTGATCATGCAGGACTTCACCGGTGTTCCCTGCATCGTCGACCTCGCCACGATGCGCGAGGCCGTGTCCGCCCTCGGCGGCGACCCGAACAAGATCAACCCGTTGGCACCGGCCGAGATGGTCATCGACCACTCCGTCATCGCCGACCTCTTCGGCACCGAGAACGCCCTCGAGCGCAACGTCGAGATCGAGTACGAGCGCAACGGTGAGCGTTACCAGTTCCTCCGTTGGGGTCAGACCGCATTCGAGGACTTCAAGGTCGTCCCGCCCGGAACCGGCATCGTGCACCAGGTCAACATCGAGTACCTGGCCCGCGTCACCATGACCCGTACCGTCGGCGGCGCCCTGCAGGCCTACCCCGACACCTGTGTCGGCACCGACTCGCACACGACGATGGTCAACGGCCTCGGCGTGCTCGGCTGGGGCGTCGGCGGCATCGAGGCCGAGGCGGCCATGCTCGGCCAGCCCGTCTCCATGCTCATCCCCAAGGTCGTCGGCTTCAAGCTGACCGGCGCGATCCCGGCTGCGGTCACCGCGACCGACGTCGTGCTCACGATCACCGACATGCTGCGCAAGCACGGCGTCGTCGGCAAGTTCGTCGAGTTCTACGGGGAGGGTGTCGCGGCCGTGCCGCTGGCCAACCGCGCCACCATCGGCAACATGAGCCCCGAGTTCGGTTCGACCGCCGCCATGTTCCCGATCGATGACGTCACCCTCGACTACCTGCGCCTCACGGGCCGCAGCGACGAGCAGGTCGCCCTGGTCGAGTCGTACTCCAAGCTGCAGAAGCTCTGGCACGATCCCGAGCTGGAGCCCGCGTTCAGCGAGTACATCGAGCTCGACCTCTCCACCGTCGTTCCCTCGATCGCCGGCCCGAAGCGTCCGCAGGACCGCATCGAGCTCAGCGCGTCGAAGTCGCAGTTCGAGAAGGACCTCCTCAACTACGCCGATGTCGACCACGACCTCGTCGACCTCGAGACCGCTGAGTCCTTCCCGGCATCCGACCCGCCCGGAAACACCCCGGAGAGCGAGCACAGCCACCACCACCACACGCACCGCAGCCACGCTCCGGCCACGGCCTCCAAGCCGACCGATGTGTCGCTCGCGACCGGTGAGAACTTCGTGCTCGACCACGGTGCCGTCGCGATCGCGGCCATCACCTCGTGCACGAACACCTCGAACCCCTCCGTGATGCTCGCTGCCGGCCTGCTGGCCCGCAACGCCGTCAAGAAGGGCCTCAAGGTCAAGCCGTGGGTCAAGACCACGCTGGCCCCCGGCTCCAAGGTCGTCACGGACTACTACGAGAAGGCCGGCCTCACCGACGACCTCGAAGCCCTCGGCTTCTACACCGTCGGTTACGGCTGCACCACCTGCATCGGCAACTCCGGCCCGCTTCTCGACGAGATCTCGGCCGCCGTCAACGAGCAGGACCTCGCCGTCACCGCCGTGCTCTCCGGTAACCGCAACTTCGAGGGTCGCATCAACCCCGACGTCAAGATGAACTACCTGGCGAGCCCGCCCCTGGTCATCGCCTACGCGATCGCCGGGTCGATGAACTTCGACTTCGACGCCGACGCGCTCGGAACCGACACAGAGGGCAACGACGTCTACCTCAAGGACATCTGGCCGGATGCCGCCGAGGTGCAGGACACGATCGACAACTCGATCAACAAGGGCATGTTCGAGACCCAGTACGCCGGCGTCTTCGACGGCGACGAGCGCTGGCGTTCGCTGGAGACCCCCGCTGGGGCCGTCTTCGAGTGGGACGAGAAGTCGACCTACGTGCGGAAGCCCCCGTACTTCGACGGCATGACGATGGAGACCACTCCGGTCAGCGACATCCAGGGCGCCCGCGTTCTGGCCAAGCTCGGCGACTCAGTCACCACCGACCACATCAGCCCCGCCGGCAACATCAAGGCCGACAGCCCCGCTGGTCAGTACCTCGTCGAGCACGGTGTCGAGCGCAAGGACTTCAACTCCTACGGTTCGCGTCGCGGCAACCACGAGATCATGATCCGTGGCACCTTCGCCAACATCCGTCTGCGCAACCAGCTGCTCGACAACGTGGAGGGCGGCTACACCCGCGACTTCACGCAGGAGGGCGCTCCGCAGTCGTTCATCTACGACGCCAGCCAGAACTACCAGGCTGCCGGCATCCCGCTGGTGATCTTCGGTGGCAAGGAGTACGGCTCCGGTTCCTCGCGTGACTGGGCTGCCAAGGGCACCAGCCTTCTCGGCGTCAAGGCCGTCATCACCGAGAGCTTCGAGCGCATCCACCGCTCCAACCTCATCGGCATGGGCGTCGTCCCGCTGCAGTTCCCCGCAGGACAGAGCTGGGCATCGCTCGGCCTCGACGGCACCGAGACCGTGTCGATCACGGGTCTCGAGCAGCTGAACGAGGGCACCACCCCGAAGACGGTGCGCGTCACCGCCGTTCCGAGCGAGCAGTCGCCGGCCGGCAAGGAGACCGTCGAGTTCGACGCCGTCGTGCGCATCGACACCCCGGGCGAGGCGGACTACTACCGCAACGGCGGCATCCTGCAGTACGTGCTGCGTTCGCTCGTCTAGCACACAGCAGTAACAACGGACGGCCGGTCTCCATGAGACCGGCCGTTTCCGTTGCGCCGGGCGCGGGTGCGGCGCAGAGTGGAGCCATGAGCGCACACACCGATCTGCTCGCCCCATCCGACACTGCCGCCGACCTCGCCGGCACGGCCTTCAGGCACGAGCCGGGCCGCCTGAGTGCCAGCTACACGACAGGGGACTTCGCCGCCGCTGTGCGGCTCCTGGATGC
>CAZZNX010000098.1:0-13440 GCA_964655795.1 uncultured Leifsonia sp.
CTTCGCGTAGGGGTTGGCGAGCGCATCGGCGATGATCTCCTCGGCCGTATCGGGGTGCAGGCCCTCCTCGGTCGCAGACGGCGCGGCGTCTGGCGGGAAGGATTCGGTCATCGACATGGGCATGGCGCCATTGCGGTAGAGGTTGTTCGAACCCTGCGACGGCTTCCAGTCGTTCGGCTCCCAGTCAGGCACGTAATTGCGATAGCCGCCCGTGTTGACCTCGACGCGCATGCCGCTCGGGTCGCGGAAGTAGAGGAAGTTCTGCTCGCCGATGCCATGGATCGACGGTCCGTACTCCATGGCGGCGCCGTTCTCCATCAGCACGTCGGCGGCCTGCAGCAGGTCCTCGCGTGTGTCGACCCAGTAGGCGAAGTGATTCACGCGACCGGGGCGCTGTGAGGTGTCCAGCACAACGCCGAGGTCGTGTGACTTCTCGTTCGTCGTGATGACGCCGAAGACGGTGATCGGCGCTTCGTCGAGCACGGTGTAGGCCATGATGCGGAAGCCGAGCACGTCGCGGTACCACTCGGCGAAGGCCCTGACGTCGCGGGCCGCGACCGTGACGTGATCCAGGGAACGAGGAGCGACAGCGTGGCGGGAGCGCCGTTCGGGACGGTCGGGGAAGATCGAGGCGAACTCGCCCTCGCCCTGGTACTTGTCCACGTCCCAGAACAGTTTCATGGTGTGGCCGAAGGGGCCGGTGAACGTGTAGGAACGGCCGTGGCCGAGGCCAGAGTCGTGCCACACCCCGGTGACGCCTGCCGCCTCGATGCGGCGGGCGGCTTCGTCGAGTGCGTCGTCGCTCGTGGTGCGCCACGCCATCTCGACGAGCGCCGGCTCGGCGCCGTGTGAGATCACGAGGCTGTAGTCGTAGTAATCGCCCCACGAGCGCAGGTACGTCTTGCCGCCCTGGCTGGCGATCGCGCGGACACCGACGAGTCGCTCGTAGAAGGCGACGGATGCCGCGGGGTCGGGTGCCGCGATCTCGACGTGCGCGAGGTGGGAGAGGAGTTTGATCATCGTTGATCCTTCGGTCGTTCGATTGGGCTGAGCGCTCGCAGCGCACCACCCACACTGAGCGGACACGAGGTATCCGGGAAGGTGAATCTGCCGATCTCGCCTATCAATCGCACTGATAGTGGCAGCGAGGCCGTCGCGCCGCAGCTGCTCATCAGGCAAGCTGATGAGCGGTATCACCGATCTCCGCTGTGCTGATGCGCGCAAACGCTATTGGATCGAGCACACCGGATGCACCGACGCATTCGGTGAACGGAGATCCACACGTGACGACGTCGTCAGGTTTGACCGCCCCATTCGCACTCGCGCGATTCGCATCCGATACCGGCCCCGTGCTTGGACTCGTGGTCGGCGATCGCATCCGCCCGCTCTCCTCGCTGGAGCTCGAAGCTGCGTCGCTGAACGAGTTCCTCGCGCAGGGAGATGCCGGGTGGGAGCGACTCGCGCAGCTCGCCGCGGACGCCGAGGAGAGCACGGATGCCGCATGGCTCCCGCTCGAGTCCGTCACCCTCCTCGCACCCGTCGAGCCACGGCAGGTGCTCCAGACCGGCGCGAACTACCGCACCCACGTGATCGACCTCGTCGTCGCCGGCCGAGTGAAGCAGGACCCCCGCCCCGTCGAGGAGCTCCGTGAGTGGGCAGCCGAGCTCATGGATCGCCGCGCCCGGGAGGGGATCCCGTACTTTTTCATCGGTCTGCCCGCCTGCGTGGTCGGTGCCGGAGAGACCCTCGAACTGCCCGCGTACAGCGAGCAGCACGACTGGGAGCTCGAGCTCGCCGTCGTCATCGGACGGCCCGCGTTCCGGGTGAGCCGCGAGGAGGCGTTGGAGCACGTTGCCGGGTACACCATCGTCAACGACATCACGACGCGCGACCTTGTCTTCCGGCAGGACATGAAAGACATCGGCACCGACTGGTATCGGGCGAAGAATGCGCCGGGCTTCCTGCCCACAGGGCCGTTCCTCGTGCCCGCCAGGCACATCGCGGATGTCGACACGCTGCACCTGACGCTGACCGTCAACGGCGAGACGATGCAGGATGCCACGACCGAGGATCTCCTCTTCGACATCCCCGCCCTGATCGCCGCCGCCTCGGAGACCATGCCGCTGTTGCCGGGCGACCTGCTCTTGACCGGCAGCCCGGCCGGCAACGGGCTCGTCCACGGGCGGATGCTGCAGGGCGGCGACGTGATGGTCGGCACGATCGAGGGCCTCGGCTCCCAGATCGTGCGTGCAGCGGCGGCGCGGGTGCCGGCATGAACGCGCTCACCGAGCGGCCGAGCGAGTTGGACCGCGCCGACCCGCTGACCCACATCGCGGCCGCGGCGGAGGCCTACCGCAACTGGGGTCGGTGGGGCGAGGACGACCGCATCGGCACGCTCAACTTCATCGACGACGACGCCAGGAATCGCGCCGCCGGCCTCGTGCGCCGCGGGGCATCCTTCTCGCTCTCGCAGCCGTTCGACATGAACGGACCGCAGCAGGGATGGCGCCGCCGCACGAACCCGGTGCACACGATGCTCGACACCGGGACAGACGCCGAGTTCGTCGGCCAGGGTTTTCCGCACGGGCTCGGCGGCGCCGACGACGTCATCGCGATGCCGTTGCAATGCTCGACCCAGTGGGACGGCCTGGGGCACATCTTCGACCGTGGCGTCGCCTGGAACGGCCGCCCGGCCGGCCGGGTCGTCACGAGCGAAGGCGATCTCGTCACCGGCATCGAGCACACAGCTGCCGCCATCGTCGGCCGCGGGGTGCTGCTCGATCTGGGGCGATTCCTCGCACCCCGTGTCGGTGAAGCAGGCCCAGATGAAGATGGAGCAGACGAACTGCCAGACGGCTACGCGATCACGGTCGACGACCTTGAGGCGTGCATCGCCGCGCAGGGGCCGACGTCCCATGTCGGGCGCGGGGACATGCTCCTCGTGCGCACCGGTCGCTACACCCGTGCGCGGCGGGAGGGGTGGAACGGCTACGCCGGCGGCCCGAGCGCCGGGCTCTCGTTCACAACGGCCGGCTGGATCCACCGCACCGAGCTCGCCGCGGTGGCCACGGACACCTGGGGCTTCGAGGTGCGCCCCAATGAGTTCGACGACGCGTTCCAGCCTCTGCACCAGGTCGTCATCCCGAACATCGGGCTGACCGTCGGCGAGATGTGGGATCTTGACGCCCTCGCCGCGGACTGCCACGCCGACGGCCGGTACGAATTCCTCCTCACCGCAGCGCCGCTGCCCATCACGGGTGCGGTCGGATCACCCGTGAACCCCATCGCCCTCAAGTAGCGCCAGCACGCGCGGGGCAATCCGCACACCCGACCCACAATCACGCACCACCACGCGAACCAGCCAAGGAGTCAATGATGACCGCAGTCTCTCGAGTCGCCATCGCCGGGGGAGGTGTCGCCGGCATCGCTGCGGCAATCCTCCTCGCGGAAGGCGGCGTCCACGTCGACGTCTTCGAACAGAAGCCCGATCCGGGCGCGCTCGGCTCCGGCATCACCCTGCAGGGCAACGCGCTGCGCGTCTTCGGCCGCCTCGGCATCTGGCCCGCAGTGAAGGACGCGTCATACTCCTTCGACGTGCTCGGCATCCGCGCGCCAGGGCCCGAGGCGCCTGTGATCGCCCAGATCCCCGACCAGCGCACCGGCGGCGACGACTACCCGGCCACCGCCGGCATGTATCGACCCGACCTCGCCCGCATCCTGACTGAACGCGCCCGCGAGGTCGGCGCCAACATCCACCTGGGCGCGACCATTGTGTCGTTCGACCAGGACGCGGACGGCGTCGATGTGACGTCCTCCAGTGGACGGACCGAACGGTATGACCTTCTGATCGGCGCCGACGGTCTGCACTCGGGTATCCGGTCCATGCTCGGCATCGACACCCGTCCGCAGCGCACCGGCATGGGCATCTGGCGGGCGTTCGTGCCACGGCCGGAGTCGGTCACACATACCGACCTCTACTACGGCGGACCGGCCTTCATCGCCGGCTACTGCCCGACCGGTGAGGACACCATGTACGCGTACCTCGTCGAGCAGGCACAGGATCACGGCGATCTCGACGAGACCGGGCGCATCGAACTCATGCGCGAGCTGTCACGCGGCTACGGCGGGCCGTGGGAGGAGATCCGTGCCTCGCTCACGGAATCCGCACGGGTGAACTACACGTGGTTCACGGCCCACCTGGTCCCGGACGCGTGGAATCGTGGCCGGGTCATCATCATCGGCGACGCCGCACACAGCTGCCCGCCCACGATCGCGCAGGGTGCAGCGCAGGCGGCCGAGGACGCGCTCGTCCTGGCCGAGCTGCTGCTGGATCGCGACGCCGTCGACGAGTCTCTGTGGGCCGAGTTCCACACCCGGCGCCTGCCGCGTGCGAAGGCCGTCGTCGACGCATCCGTCCAGGTGGGGCAGTGGATGCTCGACCATGAACGCGACGCCGACGTGCCCGGTCTGATGTACCGCGTCGGCTCCCTGGTCAGTGAGCCCGCATGAGCACCATCGATCCCATCGTTGACGTGCACGCGCACGTCCTGCTGCCAGCCCTGCAAGCCGTGGTGCAGGCCGCGGACCCCGACGGGTTCGCGGCTGCCGCCCTGCTCGAGACGCGGCGCAACGGGCACGAGTCGCAGGCGGCATCCGGCGCAATGATCCGTGACCGCTTCGCGAAGCTCACCGATCTCGCCACCCGGCTCGCCGCGATGGACGAGACCGGCATCGACATCCAGCTCGTGTCGCCATCGCCCTCGCATTACTACCCCTGGGCGGATGCCGCACTCGCCGATCGGGTCGCGCGGGCGGCGTCCCTGGCGACCGCCGAGCTCGTGGCCGCCGCTCCCGAGCGGTTGCTCGGACTCGGCCTCGTGCCGTTGCAACATCCGACGCTGCTCGTTGCAGCGCTCGAGTACGCGGTGCTCGAACTCGGGCTCGTCGGCGTCGAGATCTCGTCGAGCGCCGGTGACGTCGAACTGTCTGACGGACGACTGGAGGAGTTCTGGTCGCGTGCGGAGGAGCTCGACGCCATCATCTTCCTGCACCCGTTCGGCTGCACGCTCGACGAACGGCTCGACCGGTTCTACCTCGCGAACACGGTCGGGCAGCCCGCCGAGAACGCCGTGGCACTCTCGCACCTCATCTTCTCCGGCGTGCTCGACCGGCATCCGCGCCTGCGCATCGTCGCGGCCCACGGCGGCGGGTACCTGCCGGGCTACATCGGGCGCAGCGATCATGCGTGGCGGGTACGGCCAGAGGCGCACGGATGCAGCGAACCGCCGTCGAGCTATCTGCGGCGTCTCTGGTTCGACTCCCTCGTGCACGACGAGGCAGGACTCCGAACTCTCGTGGCTGCGGCCGGTGCCGACCGGGTCGTCCTCGGCAGCGACTTCCCCTTCGATATGGGCGTCGACAATCCCGTCGCGCTCGTGCGCGACGCGGGACTCGGCGCACCGGCCGAACACGCGATCCTCTCCGGCAACATCCGGGACCTCATTCCCGCGCTGGATCGGGCCGAGACACCATGAGGATCGCCCGGTGGGAGCATGGCGGCACGGTCGGCGAGGGATTCGTGGTCGACGAGCACGTCGTGCCGTTCCCCGATGAGCTCACCGTCGCCGACGTGCTGCGTGGGGGCCTGGCCGAACTGCCCAGAATCGTGGAGGCCGCCACCGGCGCCGAACCGACCCGGCGGCTCCTCCTCGCCGATGTGCGCCTGCTGCCGCCGGTTGTGCCGCCGAGCGTGCGCGACTTCGTGGCGTTCGAGGAGCACGTCGAGGGCGTCGTCCGGTCGGTCTCTGGCGGGCACGGCGTGGACGAGGAGTGGTACGAGTTCCCCACCTTCTACTTCACGAACCCGCACTCGCTGATCGCCACGGGGGAGACCCTGCGCCCACCGCGCACGGAAAGGCTCGACTTCGAGCTCGAGGTCGCCGCCGTGATCGGGGGAGTCCCCGGCAGTGATGGCGCGAACCTCGACCCGGCCGAAGCCGGCGGCCACATCTTCGGTTACACGATCTTCAACGACTGGTCGGCTCGCGACATCCAGGCCCGCGAGATGAAGGTGCGGCTTGGGCCGTGCAAGGGCAAAGATTTCGCCACGACGCTCGGGCCGTGGATTGTGACGGCCGATGAGTTCGCGGATCGCCACGACGCGGAGGGCTTCCTTCCCATCGGAATGGAAGTTCTCGTCAACGGCGAACAGATCGGCAACGACCTGCTCTCGAACATGGGTTGGCCGTTCGCCGAGCTCGTTGCATATGCCTCGCGCAATTCACGCGTTGTGCCAGGGGACGTTCTCGGATCCGGAACCGCGGGCAACGGCGGATGCCTCGGCGAACTGTGGGGGCGCAGCGCCAGCCTCACACCGGCGCCGCTCCTCGAGGGCGACACGGTCGTGATGCGCGTCGAGGGGATCGGCGAGATCTGCAACGTCGTCGGGGCCGTCATCGATGCGCCCCGTATCGGCCCGGCCCGCGTTCGCCCGCGCACGCGTCCGGCCACGCCGTTAGCCAGTTACGCACCACCATCACCACCGATTGAGGAGATTCAATGACGAATACCCCAACGGCGACGCAGCCCGTCGCCAACCGTACCGCCGGCTTCTGGCAGGCGGTACTCCTGCTCGCGGGCAGCTGCATGCCCGTGCTCGGATCGGTACTGATCACGCCGATCCTGCCGCAGCTCTCGCAGGTCTTCGGCGGCGAGCCGGGCTCTGCGGTGCTCGTGCCTATGATCGTCGCGATCCCGGCGCTCATCATCGCGATCTTCGCGCCGTTCGCGGGCCAGATCGTGGACAGGCTCGGTCGCAAGAATCTACTCCTGGTCGCGATGTTCGCCTACGCGCTGGTCGGCACTGCACCCGCCTGGCTCGAAGACCTGCAGCTGATCCTGTTCAGCCGAGTGCTCGTCGGCGTCTGCGAGGCTGCCATCATGACCGTCTGCACGACCCTGATCGTCGACTACTTCCACGAGGAGAAGCGGCGCATCAAGTACCTCGGTCTGCAGACCGTCGTGACCACGCTGGCCGCAACCGTCTTCATCGTGCTGGGCGGGGCACTCGGCGTCGCCGGGTGGCACACGCCGTTCTGGGTCTACGCGATCAGCATCGTCATCGCCGTGCCGATGATCTTCCTGCTCTGGGAGCCGAGCCGTGAGGATGCCACGGACAGCCACGTCGCCACCGGAGAGAAGGTGCGCGTGCCGTGGAGGCTCATCTCGATTCCGCTCATCGTCACCCTCTTCGGTGGATTCACGTTCTACGTGATCATCATCGAAGCGAGCTACCTGGTCGTCGGCACCGGCGTCGCGGCGACCGACACGGGCACCATCGGGCTCGTCGCCGCCCTCGCGTCGCTCGCGACCGCGGCCGGTGCGTTCACATTCGCGCGGATCGCGAAGCTGCAACCGCGCGTGCAATTGCCGCTCGCGTTCGGCTTGCAGTCGGTCGGCATGCTCGTGATCTGGCTCGGCGGGGGACTCCCGTCCGTCATCGTCGGCGCGATCATCGCCTCGGCCGGCTCCGGCCTGCTGCTGCCGACGCTGGTCACATGGACCCTGTCGAAGATCTCATTCGAGGAGCGCGGCCGCTCGACAGGCTGGTGGCAGAGCGCGTTCTTCTTCGGGCAGTTCCTGACGCCGATCCTCATGGGTGTGCTCGCCGCCATGGTCGGCGGGCTGACTGTCGCGGTCGGCCTGGTCGGCATCGCGGCGGCGGTCGTTGCCATGGTTCTCGGTGTGCTGCTCAGGCGGCCCGCGGCGGTGCACGGCGGGCGGGTCTCGGCCTGACCCGGAACGATGCTCGGTGTCCTTCCCTCGGGGCGGATGCCGGGCATCGTCGTTCGGGCTCATCCATGTCCACGATTTCGAGCTGTCGATGCATCGAAGTGGTTGATAGTCTCGGACACGTTCCACCTGATCCGAAAGCCCTGATCCGAAAGCACAGTGTCGTGTCTGATCGTTCCCTCTCGCGTCTCGACCTGAACCTGCTCGTCTCGCTCGACGCGTTGCTCACCGAGCGCAGCGTCACGCGCGCCGCCGAGCGTCTCCGGCTCAGCCAGCCGGCGCTCAGCGCCTCGCTCGCCAGGCTGCGTGCGCATTTCAATGACCCGATCCTCGCCCGGCAGGGCAACAGCTACGAGCTGACGCCGCTCGCGTCGCGTCTCGCTGAACACACCGGGTCGGCGCTCGATGCCGCACGTCGGGTGTTCGAATCGCAGGCCGAGTGTGATCCGAGCGAGTCGACGCGAGAGTTCTCCGTCTACGGGTCTGACTACGCGTTCGCCACGATCGGGCGGCGCGTGTCCCTGCTCGCAGCGGAACGGGCGCCCGGGGTGCGGTTCCGCTTCCTGCTGCACAACCCGCAGATCGTCGACGACGCGGCGACACGGCTCCGCAGCGCCGACGGCATGCTCATGCCGCACGGCTTTCTCGACGGGCTTCCCTACACCGATCTGTGGACCGACGGCTGGGTGATCGTCGTGGCCGACGACAATCCCGTCGCCGACCGACCGCTGACCATGGACGATCTGGCCGAGCTTCCGTGGGTGTTCACCTACCAGTCGCGGTCGGCCTTCACCTCAGCGACTCGTCAGATCCAACAGCTCGGCATTGAACCGCGGGTCGAGGTCGTCGTCGAGAGCTTTCTCAGCCTGCCCGGGTTCGTCGTCGGCACGCGGCGCCTCGGCCTCGTGCAGGCCGGCCTCGCCGAGCACGTGCGCGCGATGCACGGGCTGCGGGTGCTCGCGCCTCCCTTCGAGGCGACGAAGATCCACAATGCGTTGTGGTGGCATCCGGTGCACCGCCGCGACCCCGAGCACGAATGGATGCGGGGCCTCTTCGCCGAGGCGGGCGCCTCGATCGTCGACAGTGAGAGGCGATAGGCGCGGAAGCTCGCGATGAGCCGCGCTGAAGCGGGTTCGGCGCCGCTGGCACGGCGTAGCTTCGCGTCAGGCAGAGCAGTGCGTAGGCCAAGCTCAAGACGCGCGCACGTTTACTCAACGTCTATTCACTCCAGACGGCCCGAGGTGCGGTGCCGCGAACAGGGGACAGCCCTCCTTCGCAAATCTCAACGCAGTGCGTACACCTGGCCGAGGCGCCTTGTTGAGATCAGACTCTTCATCTATGGTTAGGTATATGCCTAACTATTACGATGAGCTCGACGCCGTGCTCCGCGCTCTCGCGGATCCCACGCGCCGGGCTGTTGTGGAGCGGTTGGCGAAGTCCCCTGCGATCGTCTCCGACCTCGCGGCACCGTTCTCGATGGCATTGCCATCACTGATGCAGCACCTCAAGATCCTTGAGAACGGGGGAGTCGTCACGTCGGAGAAGCACGGGCGCGTCCGCACCGTGAGCCTGCGCCCAGGTGCCCTCGACGTGCTGCACCTGTGGCTCGGCGAGCAGCGAACCCCCGCAGAACACCGAGCCGACCGGCTCGGCATCCATCTAACGCTCACGACCCCGAAGGAATTCTGACATGACCCGCGTTCGCATGGACTTGTTCACCTCGCTGGACGGTTACACGCCGTCCGACCCGACACCGGGCAACCCGATGGGTGAAGACTGGGGGCGCCTCACGGCTGCGTACGCCGCAACCCGTACGTTCCGGGAAAGCCTCTTCGGCGACACCAGCGGCGCAGGCACGACCGGCGTCGACGACCGATACGCCGTCGCGTTCTCCGAGGGAGTCGGCTCCGAGATCATGGGCGCAGGGATGTTCGGCCTCCACAGCTTTCCCGACGATGCGGACTGGAAAGGCTGGTGGGGCGACACGCCACCGTTCGGCACCGCGGTCTATGTGCTCACCCACTCCGCACCGCGTCCGTCGCTCCCGATGAAGGGCGGCACCACGTTCCACTTCCGCGACGCCGCAATCGAGGACGTGCTCACCGAGGCGACGGAGGCCGCCGGCGACTTGGACGTGCGTGTCGGCGGTGGATACCGCACGGCGCGTGACTTCCTGCGTGCCGGGCTGGTCGACGATCTGCACCTCTTGGTCGCCCCGATTTTCCTCGGCCGTGGTCATCGACTGTGGGACGAGCTGCGCGGCTTCGAACTCACCCACACAATGACGACGGAAGTAGCGGAGAGCGGCGTAATCCACGTCACTTTGACGCGATAAGACGCACTGATGACGATAGAACACCGACTCGCTCACTCTGGATTCACCCTGACCCGCGACTACCTCGCTCCTCTTGACCGCATCTGGGATGCGTTCGCCGACGAGGATCAGAAGCTTGTCTGGTGGGGTGACGGCGACCGTCTGGAGACTCGTGAGTGGGCGTTCGACTTCCGCGTCGGCGGACGCGACGTCGACGAGGGCAGGTTCCACAATGGTCCAGTCTCACGATACGAGGCCACGTACACCGACATCGTCGAACACGTCCGCATCGTCACGACGTACGACATGTGGCTCGACGGGGCCCACATGTCGACATCCGTGGCGTCAATGGAATTCGAGCCGACGGATGCGGGTACCCGATTCACGCACGTCGAGCACGGCATCTTCTTCGACCAGTTCTGGGCTGACGGGCAGGGGCGCGAGGACGGCACCCGAGGGCTGCTCGACGCACTGGGCAACTACCTCGCGTGAGGCTGCCGGCACGTAGCTCCGGCAGCGTTCCCGAGACGAGGCGGCTCGCGGGGGAGACCACGATGGTATCCGCCGGACACGGGTTCACGTCCCGTCCGCCCTACCCGTGGAATTCCATCGGGCTGGTGGGCAGCGGCAGGTGGGAGTTCGCCCAGCTCAGAGATTCGGACCGGCCCGTGGCTCCAGGATCACGACCGCGGTCTCGGACTCTCGAAGCGCCGCAAGGCTGTCCAGCCCCGTATCGATCTCTTGCCACCTGGACCACAGACGCACGCGCTCGTCGCCCCGCGCGGCGCGAGCGTGCACGAGGCGCTGGCCGTCCCGAACGACCACCCTCGCATCGGGTTGAGCCTGGAGATTGAGCCACCACGCCGGGTCCGGCGATGCCCACCCATTCATGGCCATCGTGACGAGGTTTGGACCGTCTTCGAAGTAGCCGAGGATCACCTCTCGCTCGGCTCCGGTGCGCCGCCCAATGGTCGTCAACTGGAGCGTGCCCCAACCGTGAGGCTTGGGGCGCCACAACCCGACTCGTCCACGGGTGATTCGGTAAATGCCCCGGTGGACACTCCAGGCGAGCCTGACGAACCAGCGGGGCGGAACACGCGGTCGTTCCTCCCGAGCTTTCGACACGGGTGGATTCTACTCGCCCGCGACCGTGCGCACGATGGTCCCGGTGAAGCCAACCCCGAAGCTGCAGTGAGGAATCCGGCCGCTATACGCATCGCCTCGCAGGTTTCGACACGGCGTAGATCCCTCCGCGCCTCCTGCGTAAGCTGACTTGCGTGTCCAGGTCCCTGCGTCCCGCCCGTGACGGCGAATCACTATGAGGGCCGTCGTCTACGACCGGTACGGTCCTCCCGAGGTGCTGAGGGTCGAAGAAGTTCCGGTGCCATCTCCGGGCGCGAATCAGGTGCTCGTTGAGGTCGCCGCGACATCCATCAACCTCTCCGACTGGGAGGGGCTGACGGGAAATCCGGGGTACGCACGGATCGGGGGACTGCGCGCCCCGAGGCACCGGGTGCTGGGCTCCGACATCGCCGGGCGTGTCGCGGCCGTCGGCTCCGGCGTCACCCGGTTCCGCGTGGGCGAGGAGGTGTACGGCGACAATCTGGGCCTCATGGGCGGTTTCGCCGAGTACGCGGTGGCGCCTGAAGCGGCGCTCGCACACAAGCCTGAGGAGCTGACGTTCGCCGAGGCCTCGACGTTACCTCAGGCGGGCTCGATCGCGCTTCAGGGAACTGCGCGCGCACGTCGCGGGCAGCGCGTGCTGATCAACGGAGCGGGCGGCGGGGCGGGCTCGTTCGCGATCCAGCTGGCCACGCTCTCCGGGGCGCACGTGACCGGCGTCGACAACGCGGGCAAGCTCGACTTCATGCGGGAGCTCGGCGCCGACGACGTGGTCGACTATCGCAGCGAGGACTTCACCCGGCTCGGCCGGTACGACCTTGTGCTCGATCTCGTCGCGCACCGATCCGTGTTCCCCTACTGGCGGGCGCTGGCTCGCGGAGGCCGCTACCTCTGCGTCGGCGGAACCGTACGAACGCTGCTGGGGGTCGCTACGGTCGGGGCTGCGCTCGGCCTGCTGACAGGGCGTCGGATGGGGGTCCTCCTGGCGAGGCAAGGGCCGAAGCAGTTCACGCCCGTCGCCGAGCGTTGCAGAGCTGGCGACGTTCGCATCCACATCGACCGCACCTTCGCTCTCGAGGAGGTGCCTCAGGCGCTCGCCTTTGTCGGCGACGGGCGCGCGCGCGGCAAGGTGGTCGTCACACCGTGAGCGAGTCCGGAGCGATTCGCTCAAGCGAACGAATCGACAGGAGTCCCGTCGGCATAGATGGCGACGTCGGCCGCCCGCACGGACAGCCACACCGCCGTACCGGCCTGCAGCCCAAGCTCGGCGCCCCGGGCGGCGGTCAGCTCGGCGGCGACCCCCGCATCCTCGACCGTCCGCACCCGGATGCCGCCGGAGGATGGCTCGAGCGCCGCGATAGTGGCGCTCCACCGGTTGAGCTCATCGTCAGGAGCGGGTTCGGCGAGGCTCACGGCGACAGCGGCCGGCGGGAAGACGGCCGAGGCGGGCCCAACCGCGGCGCGACCGCTGTGGCCGACGTGACCGCGTAGCATCCGTCCGTCGAGCAGGCGGATGCCGTCTGAGCGATCGTCACTGCCGGCCCGGCCCCCGAGGCCGGTGCCGTGCACCAGGTTGAGCCCGGCGAGCGCCGCGATGAACGAGTTGCGCGGCAACCCGAGCACCCGCGCGGTGGGCCCCTCGTCGATGATGCGCCCCTCATGCAGGATGGCGACCCGATCGGCGAGCACGATGGCGTCGAGCACATCGTGGGTGACGACGATCGCCGGCGTGCCGCTTCGCGTGAGCTGATCCCGCAAGAGTTTCCGCATCACCACGGCCGTCTGCACGTCGAGCGCCGCCATCGGCTCATCGAGGAGAAGCACGCTGGGCCGGGCGGCGAGGGCGCGCGCGATCGCAACCCGTTGCTGCTGGCCACCCGAGAGCTCCGCGGGTTTCCGCGTCGCGAAGCCGGCAAGTCCGACCGCGTCGAGCCAACCGCGAGCCTCGGTCAGAGCGAGTCGGCGGTTGGCCCCCTGTGCCTGCTGCCCGAACGCGACGTTGTCCTCGGCGCTGAGGTGGGGGAAGAGGAGCGGATCCTGCCCGAGCAGTCCGATCCTGCGACGCTCGGGGGGAACGCTGACGATCGCACCACCCTCCCGGCTGGTCAGCGTGCTGCCCAGCACGGTGACCGTTCCGGAGTCCGGAACGAGGAGGCCGGCCAGCGCCTCCAACAGCGTCGACTTGCCGGATCCGTTCGGGCCGAGCAGTGCGA
>CAZZNX010000099.1:0-13309 GCA_964655795.1 uncultured Leifsonia sp.
TGTGCCGGACGCCGCGGAATAGTTTGCTCCGCGGGCGTCGAGCGCGTCGACCAACCAAGACCATGCTACTTCGGCGAGGAAAGGATCGAGGCCGATCTCGGTTTCGAGCGGTGCCTGGGCGAAGCAGACGACCCGGAATCGGCCGCCCCACTCCTCTGGTTCGTCCTCGTCGTACAACAAGATGAAGCGGCCGGTCCCGTAATCGGAATCGCTGCCGTGCCGTGCAGGAGACACGTCGGCGGCCAAGGCGACGGCGTGTGGAGCCAGGCGCGCCGGTGCCGGAATCTCGGTCACCACGAGCTCTGCGCGGGTCTGCGCGCGACGCACCGCATCGAGTGCCGCTTGGAACTCCGGCGGGAGGTGGGGCGCTGACGATGTTTCGGGCACGTGTGCAGACTAGAGTTTTTTCACGGCGCTGTCGGTGAGGCACGCCGGACGGCGTGGCTGACGGGGGCATCACATGAACGCTCGGGAAATGGTTCGCACGACACCGCGGTGGTTGCGCGTGCTCGGCATCGTCGGCGCCGCGCTGGCCGGTCTCGCGTTGACGGCCGGAGGTGCCATGGCGGTCGTCGTCGCGGTCTTCGCCCGCACGGTCGTGACGCCTCCGCGAGTCCGCAAGGACGACGTCACCATCCTCGGCAGCGAATCACTCATCGTCGCCGGCGAGCGGGAGGCGGTGCGCGCCATCGTGCTCAGCGCCACCGCCGACACGGTGCTCGACGGCCGTTACGGCCTCTGGTTCTCCGGCGAGAGCGGCCACGCCCGTGTCGGTGAGATCCTCTCCCGCAGCGAGACGACCGTGACACGGCGCCTGTTGCAGCGCGACTTCGGCGAGCTGAGCGGGGCAGCGGGCGGGCGCTGGAGCGGCTGGTACTACCTCGGACCGTGGGAGTTCGATCTGCCGTTCGAGAACGTCACGATCCCGACACCGCTCGGCCCCGCACCGGCCTGGTGGGTGCCGGCATCCGGAGACAGCACGCGTTGGGCGATCCAGGTGCACGGCCGTGCCGTGCGCAGACAGGAATGCCTGCGCGCCGTGCCGGTGTTCCACGAGGCGGGCATGCACAGCCTGCTCGTGTCGTACCGGAACGACGGCGAGGCGCCGGAGAGCAAGGACGGGCGCTACGGCCTCGGCGACACGGAGTGGCAGGATGTCGCCGCCGCGATGCGTTTCGCGCGCGAGCACGGCGCAACGGAGATCGTGCTGATGGGGTGGTCGATGGGCGGCGCCATCGCGATGCAGGCGGCGCTGCGGGCAGAGGATCGTGGGCTGCTCAGCGGAATCGTGCTGGAATCGCCCGCCGTCGATTGGAGCGACATCCTGCACTTCCAGGGAACGGGATACGGGCTGCCCGCCGTGGTCAACGGCGCCGTCATCGGCACGATCGGTTCCCGCTGGGGCCGGGCGATCACGGGGCTCGAGCAGGCGATCGACTTCCCCCGCCTCGACATGGCCGGTCGGGCGGACACCCTGGAGCTGCCGATCCTGCTCATGCACAGCGATGATGACGGCTACGTGCCGATCACCGGCTCACGTGCGCTTGCCGCTGCGCGACCGGACATCGTCACCTTCGAGGAGTTCACCGTAGCCCGCCACACCAAGCTCTGGAACTACGATCCCGAGCGCTGGAACGGCGCGATCACGCGGTGGCTGTCGGCGCGAGCCTGAGACGGATCTGCCGCTTGGTGCGCC
Organism: uncultured Leifsonia sp.; assembly: GCA_964655795.1. Lineage (GTDB taxonomy): Bacteria > Actinomycetota > Actinomycetes > Actinomycetales > Microbacteriaceae > Microterricola. The sequence goes on from CAZZNX010000099.1 coordinate 1,697, forward strand.
CGAGCATCCCCGTCATGCCCCGGATGCGCAGAGGTGACACGGCCTGCGTCAGGCCGAGCGTCTGCGGGTAGTCGTCCGGAACGGCGAGGACCTGTTCCGGGCTGAGGCCGGAGAGTCCCTGCGCGAGGATCGAGGCGAAGCCGCGCGTGGTCGGCGATTCCCGCGGCGCGGTCGCGTAGAGCTGCACGGCGCCGGACTCGTCGATCTCGACGAAGAGGAACACGGGGGACTGGCATTCCTCGACGCGCTCGAACAGATCGGGGTGATCCTGATACCGCTCCGGCAGCTCCGGCAGCTCGTTGGAGAACTCGAGCAAGAGCTGCAAGCGATCGCGCTGTTCGAGGGCGAGGAAGTCGTCGCGGATCTCGGCGAGCTGCTGGGGGAGTTCCGTGCTGGAGGGCGCTGCGGTAGTCATCGCAGCTATTGTGCCACGCGGACCGTCGGGGTTGGCGCGGTTCCACGTTCCTCGCCGACGGCGATCGGCACGCGCACCGCACTGCCCCACTCTGTCCACGAACCGTCGTAGTTGCGCACGCCATCGAAGCCGAGAAGGTGGGTCAGCACGAACCAGGTGTGGCTGGAGCGTTCACCGATGCGGCAGTAGGCGATCACGTCGTCGCCCTCCCGCAGCCCGGCCTCGTCCTTGTAGATGGCGTCGAGTTCCGCGCGGCTCTTGAACGTGGCATCCGGCGCCGCTGCGCGCGCCCACGGAACGCTCGCCGCGCTCGGGATGTGGCCGGCACGGAGAGCGCCCTCGGTCGGGTACCCGGGGATCTCCGTGCGCTCGCCCGTGTACTCCTCGACGGAACGCACATCGATGAGCGGGTTGCCGAAGTGCGCGAGCACGTCGTCCTTGAACGCGCGCAGGGTGCTGTCGTCGCGCTCGATCACCGGGTAGTCGACGGATGCCGCGGCCGGCGTCTCGGTCGTGAGCTCACGGCCCTCCGCGATCCAGAGTGCGCGACCGCCGTCGAGCAGGCGCACATCCTCGTGGCCGAAGAGCGTGAAGATCCACAGCGCGTACGCCGCCCACCAATTGTTCTTGTCGCCGTACAACACGATCGTGCTGTCGCGGCTGATGCCCTTCTCTCCGAGCAGGCGCGCAAATTCCTCACCCTTCACGAAGTCGCGCAGCACCGGGTCGTTCAGATCGGTGTGCCAGTCGATCTTGACCGCGCCGTGGATGTGCCCGGTCTCATAGAGGAGAACGTCTTCATCGCTCTCGACGACGACGAGGCCGGGGTCGCCGAGGTGCGCGGCCAGCCACTCCGTTGAGACGAGTCGCTCGGGGTGGGCGTACTCGGCGAACTTCGCGGTGGTGTCGTTCTCGACGGACATGCTGGCCTCCTGGAAGACGCCCGATCGGGCGAGGAATGTCGGTGGGGAGCAGATTAGGCTGGTTGCCTGTCCACTTCCTCGAATCTACGCGTCCTCGCGTGAGCCAGCGTGCCGCCCCGCAATGCTGCGCAACACGAACACGCGGTTCCCACAGCAGAAACGGCACGCGCGCGCATGCACAGTTCCACAGCACTCCACCTGATCGATCGTTCGCCGAGCATCACCGGCAGCGAGATCGCCGGTGGACTCGTGCCCCCGCCGCAGTTCGAGCACGCGTCGTTCGAGTCGTACCGACCGGACGCCGACTACCCATCGCAGGCCGGCGCTGTCGAGCTGCTGCAGGAGTTCAACGGTGTGTGGCGTGCGCAGAGCCCCGGCGGATTCTTCTCGCGCAACCGCAAGCCCAAGGCCGCACTGCCCGGCATCTACCTCGACGGCGGCTTCGGCGTCGGCAAGACCCACCTCTTGGCGTCGCTCTGGCACGGAGCCCCCGGCCCCAAATACTTCGGAACCTTCATCGAGTACACGGCCCTCGTCGGCGCGCTCGGCTACGCGGAGACGGTGAAGCTGCTGAGCGGAACCCGGCTCATCTGCATTGACGAGTTCGAGCTGGACGACCCGGGTGACACGATGCTGATGACGCGGCTGCTCGGCGAGCTGATGGCAAAGGGAACGCGGGTGGCGGCGACATCCAACACCCCGCCGAACTCGCTCGGCGAGGGCCGCTTCGCCGCATCGGACTTCCTGCGCGAGATCCAGGCGCTCTCGTCCAACTTCCAGACCGTGCGCATCGACGGTCTCGACTACCGCCGCCGCAACGTCGAGGGGCGCGCGACCACGGTCGATGACGCCGCGCTGGCGCACATGGTGTCGACAATGGTCGAACGCGGGACCGCGGTGAGCTTCGACGGATTCGACGAGCTCATGACGCACCTGGCCACCGTGCACCCGTCCAAGTACATCAAGATGATCCAGGACATCGACGTGATCGCGCTGAGCGGCGCGCACGTGCTGCACAACCAGACCGATGCGCTGCGCCTCGTGGCCTTCATCGACCGCGTGTACGACGCCGAGATCCCCATCGTGGCCAGTGGCACCCCGCTGAGCGAGGTCTTCGACGACGACATGATGGGCGGCGGTTACCGCAAGAAGTATCAGCGCGCCATGTCCCGCCTGATCGCGCTGACGACGGGTGAGCTGCCCCCGCACGACTGAGCCCGCGACAGACGTTCAGAAGAGGCGATCGCGAAACATGCCCGTTACGCGGAACCCGTTTTCGTAACGGCGCCGAAACACGAGCGGCACTCTCTCGGAAATCTCGCAGGGCCACTCTGGGCTCGTACCCGAGAAGTGCACGGTTCCACCCCGAGGTTCTCGACAGGTACACCCCTGATGGAAACTTCGAGAGGTGTAATCATGGACACAGGCAGTATTGCTTGGGCGATCACAGCAACGGCACTCGTGCTGTTGATGACGCCGGGCGTGGCATTCTTCTACGGCGGACTGGTCAAGGCCAAGAGCGTCGTCAGCATGATGATGATGAGTTTCGGGGCACTCGGCCTCATCAGCGTGCTCTGGATCCTCTACGGATTCAGCATGAGCGCGGTCAGCTCGCCCGGCGACTTCGCGGGCAACCCCTTCGCCGACTTCGGCCTCAGCTCACTCGCAACGGGTGAGTCGTCGAACACCGATCTGCTCGGTGCGACCTTCGGTGCGACGTTCGCGATCATCACCGTCGCACTGATCTCCGGTGCCATCGCTGATCGGGCCAAGTTCGGTTCGTGGATGATCTTCGCCGGCATCTGGGCGACGCTTGTCTACTTCCCGGTCGCGGCCTGGGTCTGGGGCGGCGGCTGGATCATGGAGCTCGGCACCACCCTCGGCCTCCCGAACGTGATCGACTACGCCGGTGGAACCGCCGTGCACATCAACGCCGGTGCGGCAGCGCTCGCACTCGCCCTGGTCCTCGGCAAGCGTGTCGGCTTCCAGAAGGGCATCACCAAGCCGCACAACGTTCCGCTCGTGCTCATGGGTGCCGCGATCCTCTGGTTCGGTTGGTTCGGCTTCAACGCCGGTGCCGAGTGGCTGAACGGCCTCGCGAACGTCGGCCTCATCGTCGTCAACACCCTGGGTGCGACCGCGGCCGCGATCCTCGGCTGGATGGTCGTCGAGAAGCTCAAGGACGGCAAGGCGACCTCGGTCGGTGCGGCATCCGGTGCGGTCGCCGGCCTCGTGGCCATCACCCCGGCCTGCGCCAACCTCGAGCCCGGCTGGGCCCTGCTCCTCGGTGTCGTCGCCGGTGCCGTCTGCGCCCTGGCCATCGAGCTCAAGTTCAAGCTCGGCTTCGATGACTCGCTCGACGTCGTCGGCATCCACCTCGTCGGTGGAATCATCGGAACGCTGTACCTCGGATTCTTCGCCATCGACACCGGCCTCTTCACCGGTGGCGACTTCGGCCAGCTCACCGTTCAGGTCATCGCGGCCGGCGCCGTACTCGTCTACTCCTTCGTGGTCGCCCTCGCGCTGGGCTTCGGGATCGAGAAGACCATCGGCTTCCGTGTCAAGAACGAAGACGAAGTTGCCGGCATCGACACCGTCGTGCACGGCGAGGAGGGTTACGCGCTCAACAACGCATAACGCATAGGAAACTACGCGAAGGCGCCGAGCGCGTTCTACAGGCGGCGTCGTTTGGAACCGGCGAAGCCGAGCGGTGGGGCAGTGTTCGTGTGAAGGAATTCACACGGCACTGCCCCTTCGTCTGTGCCGCGGTCTATGCCGGGCGCTGCCGATATGGTTGTCTGCGGGGATCGGATGCTACGCGCCCTGCGCCTTGAGAGGACCCCGTGAACTACGACGATGCCGGCTTCGTCCTCACCTTCTCGGCGCTGATCCCGGTGCTCGGACTCGGGCTCGGCCTGCTGGCCGGTCTGCGCAAGCCTCAGCTCCCCGCCGTCCTGATCGCCTGCGCAGCGCTCCTGCTGATGTGGCTGCTCTTCGGTGCTCGTGCGGTGCTCGGCGCTGACGCCTCCTTGTCATTGAGCATCTACTACGGGCTGATCTTCTCGCTCACCGCCGTGCAGCTCAGCCCGATCCTGCCGCGAGGACCGCGTGCGCGGACCACGGGGTGGGTCGCCTTCGTCATCGTGTGGGCGCTCCTGGCCCAGCTGGCCATCGCCGCATGGACGCTCAACCTGGTCGACGGCTGGCTTGTGGCGTCGCTCGGACTGCTCGACTTCGGTGGCAGCAGCATGCTCTTCATCGCCACCGCCGCGGCCGGCCTGGCCTGTCTGCTCGTGCAGCGCAGTCGGGGGCCGATCATCGCGGTAGCGACACCGCGCCGTGCCGTCGCCACCATCATCCCGCTCTGGCTGGGGTTCTTCGCGCTGAACGTCGGCTCCGAGGCTGTGCCAGACGAGATCGCGGTGGATGCCGCGGTGAACACGTTGCTCGCGCCAATCGGCGGCGTCGTCGCCTGGGTCGTCGTCGAGCGCATTCGGCACCACAGGGTGAGCATCGGCGGTGCCGTCCGCGGCATCTTCGCCGGACTCGTCGCGGTGACGCCAGCGGCCGACGTGCTCTCGCCGTTCTGGGCCTGCATGCTGGGGCTCGCGGCCGGAGCGGTGGCCGCCGCGCTCGCCGGGCCCCGCGGTTCCGTGCTCGGCCTGCTCTTGACGCAGTTCTCGGCTGCCGCGCTCGGCTGTGTGTTCATCGGCATCCTCGGTGACGGGGTCGGCGGCCTGATCACGGGCAGCTGGGCACAGCTGGGAACCCAGCTGTTCTCGATCGCGGTGGTCGCCGGCTTCGCCTTCCTCGCCGCCGGCGTCGTCGCCCTGACCGTCGGGCGAGTGATGGTGGGCGCGGGGCGCTCGCGCGAGACCCCGGAGCCCGTTGGCTAGGCCGCGCCGTCGTTTCTGGTCTGGTCCGATCACGCTGGGCCCATGCACGGCACAGTGGCCCGCGGGCGCCCGCCCGCCAGTGCGCCCAACGTGGGCCAAGGCCCGCGCGCGCCTTGACGGGATGAGCCGTTCTGGCCACTGTCGGAGCGCGCGACTAGCCTGAACGCATGTGTGCGAGCTACGGACTTGAGACAACGCCAGACGAGCTGGACGAGCACTTCGCCTTCGACGAACGCGGTCGGAATGCGGCCGTCGTCGAATGGCTGGCGCAGAACGCCGGCGAGGTGGTCAAGCCGACGGGTCCGCGGGCTCTCAACCTCAATCCGCTCGTGCGGGAGCGCCGCATCGGTGAAGAATCTGTGCGTCAGCTCGACCTGGCGTGGTGGCAGATGTGGATCGGCGGCCAGCGCCCCAAATTCTCCACGATCAATGCCCGCAGCGAGAATCTGCTGAAGGGTGCATGGGCCGGCCCCACGAAGGCGCGCCGCGCCCTCGTCCCTGTCACCCACTACTTCGAGAAAGGCAAGCGATTCGATCTCGGGGGAGACGTGTTCAGCCTCGCCGCGATCTACAACATCACCCGCACCGATGCCGCACCGACCCCCGACGGCTGGCTCGCCTCCTACGCGATCGTCACCAGGCCCGCCGCCAGCCACGTCGAAGAGGTCCACGATCGGATGCCGCTGATCATCCCGCCTGAGATGTACTCCGATTGGCTGGCTCCGGAGCTCGCCGGAGACCAGACCCTCGTCGATGCTGCGCTGGCGGCATCCGGTGGGCCATCGCAGCGGGTCCAGATGCGCGACGCCGAAGCAGGGTAACGACAGTACCTGTTGCGCGGAGTTGCCAGGCGGCATCCTGAGGAGAGAACGAAGGGAACACCGCAATGCACAAGCGAACACTGGGACAAGGGCTCGAGGTGTCGGCCATCGGCCTCGGCGCGATGGGGATGTCGATGAGCTACGGGCCCAACCCGGGCGACCGTGACGACATGATCGGCGTGCTCCGCTACGCGATCGAGCGCGGCATCAGCTTCATCGACACCGCGGAGGTCTACGGCCCATACGTCAACGAGGAGCTGGTCGGCGAGGCCATCGCCCCGGTGCGTGACGAGGTCGTCGTCGCGACGAAGTTCGGTTTCGACATCGTCGATGGCGCCAGTCGCGGCACGAACTCGAGGCCAGAACAGATTCGCCGGGTCGCCGAGGCGTCCCTGCGGCGGCTGGGTGTTGACGCGATCGACCTGTTCTACCAGCACCGCGTCGACCCGTTGATCCCGATCGAGGATGTCGCAGGCACGGTCGCCGAGCTGGTGCGAGAGGGCAAGGTCAAGCACTTCGGCCTCTCAGAGGCCGCTGCCAGCACGATCCGCCGTGCGCACGCGGTGTTCCCGGTGACGGCCGTGCAGAGCGAATACTCGCTCTGGACGCGCGATCCAGAAGCAGAGGTGCTTCCGGCCTGTGCGGAGTTGGGTATCGGCTTCGTGCCGTTCAGCCCGCTCGGCAAGGGCTTCCTCACCGGAACGGTCGACGCGGGCGCCAGTTTCGGCGTGGGGGAGATTCGCGCCCGCGTTCCCCGTTTCGCACCGGAGAACCTTGCCGCCAATCAGGCCCTGGTCGATGAGGTGCGTGCCCTCGCCGCGCTGCGAGGTGCAACGCCGGCTCAGGTCGCGCTCGCCTGGTTGCTCGCCCAGCAGTCGTTCATCGTGCCGATTCCCGGCACGAGACGCCGCGAACGGATCGACGAGAACGCCGGCGCAACCGCGGTGGCGCTCTCTGCAGACGACATCGATGGCCTGAACCTGCTGATCGAGCGCATCGGCGTCGCAGGCAACCGCTACGACGAAGCGGGAATGCGCGCCGTCGGCCTGTGACGATGGAGCCGCGGGTGTGAGCGCGCCTCCCGGCGCGCCGCACCGCAATCCGTGGCATACCGGAGCATGACCCGCCATGATGTGGTCTATGACCCCACCTGCACGGAGGCTGGACCGCACCCTGCTCGTCATTCTGATCGCGATTGCCGCACTCGTCATCATCGCGCTGGTCGTCGTGTTCACTCGGGGTGCTCCCACGGCACTCGACCCCGGTACGCCTGAGGGCGTCGTTCAGGGCTACTCGGCGGCGGTGATCGACGGCGACAATGAGGCCGCCCTCGGCTACCTCGCGCCGGAGGTGCGGGACACGTGCGAGGGCTTCGACAGCGTCTACACCGAGAATCTGCGCGTGACACTGGTCGACAGCACCGATCGCGGTGAATCCGCAACGGTGACGGTGTCGTTCGTCACGAGCTATGACGACGGGCTGTTCGGCTCGTCATCGTCCGAGAGCACCCAGACGTTCTCGCTCGTGAAGCACGACGGAGAGTGGGCGATCACCGCGGTGCCGTGGCCGCTCGCGATCTGTGCACAATCGGCGGTGTACTGATGGCTGACACGACAGGCTCAGCGCAGCACACCGTCCGCCGCGCGATCGCCTACGCACTCCTCTTCGCGCTTGTCACGGTCGCCGGCATGGGCATGGCCGGCGTGCTCGGGCGCGTGCTCGACTCCGGCTCAGAGATCGTGCGGGGCGGAAGCTCCGATCTGGCGCAGTCGCTCGCCTTCACGGTGATCGGTGCGCCCCTCGCCGCCCTGCTCTGGTGGTGGCTCTGGCGCAGACTCGGCGAGGCGACGGAGCGGGCCGCCCTGACGTGGGGGCTCTACCTGAGCGGCATGTACGTCGTCTCGCTCATCGTCTTCACCGTGGCGACGGTGGAGGCCGCGAACTCGGTGATCCGCGGCGCCTGGGACCCGGCCAGCCTGGCGACGGCGGTGGTGTGGCTTGGAATCTGGTTCGCCCATTACGCGATGTCGCGCCACCACAAGCGACCGCTGCGCCTGGCGACCGTGCCCGTCGTCCTTGGCGCTGTGTACGGCCTCGTTGCGGCCAGCGGTGGCGCCGTGAGCGCGTTCGGCGCGCTGCTTGACAGCGCGATCCGCGGCGCGAGTGCCCTGGTGACGATCGGGGGGAGCGTGTTCTCCCCGATGAGCGCCGGGGTGCTCTGGCTCATCATCGGCGGCGCGGTGTGGTGGTTGCACTGGGTGCGCGGCGGCGCATCGCGGGTGACTGGCGGGCTCGCATCCGTCGCCCTGATCTGGGTGGGAGTGCTCGGAGCCAGCCTCCTGTCACTCAGCGGAGTCTGGATGAGCGTGTTCGTTGCCCTCCGTCTCGCCTTCGACCGCCTCGAGCCCATCGCCACGATCACCGACCCGCTCGGTGAGGGGATCGCGGCCGCGCTCATCGGTGCCGTCGTGTGGCGCTACCACTGGCTGGTGACCCGTGAACGAACCGAAGGGGTGCAGCGGGCGAGCACCGTCGTCGTGGCCGGCGTCGGCATGGCCGCAACAGCGTCGGGGATCGGCGTCATCATCAACGCCCTGCTCGCGACGCTCAGCACCTCGATCGCGGGCTCTGACCCGCGCACACTGCTGCTCGGCGGCCTGAGCGCGTTCCTCGTCGGCGGCGTGGTCTGGTGGCTCACCTGGAGGCCGGCGGACCCGGTCTCCGCTGCCGAACAGCGCGACACCTCGCGCCGCGTCTACCTCGTGGCCGTGTTCGGCGTCAGCGCCATCGTCGCACTGGTCGCGCTCCTGATCGTCGGCTACGGGGTGTTCGTCTTCGCGCTCGACTCCACTTCCGGCACGAGCCTCATCGAGCAGGTGCGAGCGCCGCTGGGCCTCCTGATCGCAACGGTTCTCGTCGCCGCGTATCACTTCAGCGTCTGGCGGCGTGATCGTGCCGCTGTGGCACTTGCCACCCCCGTCCGCGAGCGCACGATCGCTGAGGTGATCCTGGTGACGGATGCCGCACCGGAGCCGCAACGGCAGCTGATCGAGCAGCTCACCGGCGCAGTCGTCACGACGTGGATGCGCGCCGAGACGTCGGCGGGGCCACCCGGCTCGTCACTGCCCGTCGCGGGTTCTGAGCACCTCGCCCAGGCGTTGCTCGGAGTCTCAGGCGCGCGGGTGCTGGTCATCACCGGCGCAGACGGGGCGGTTCAGGTGGTGCCGCTGGCGGTCTGAGCAGGCGCCGCCGGAGCAAGCAAAACCCCCGCTGAATCGGGTCGCGACGTGTCCCTGTGCGCGCTGGAATGCCCCTCCGTTGTGGCCGAATTGGCGATGATAGCCTGTTCGCGGCGGAGGAGCCGCCTCGCGAACAGGAGACAACGGATGGTTTCGACAACGGTCAATGTGGACAACTTCACGCGAGCAGAAACGGACACGATGATCTCTCGGATGCTCCCCATCATCGGACGGGTCGGCGTGTTTCACCACGACCGCGAACTCCCCCCGCTCGACCGTCAGCCGGTCATCCGTCAGAACCGCGACACGCTCTACTCCGTGGCGATCGCCGATATCGCAGGTGGGGACATCACGCTGACCGTGCCCGACGTGGGTGACCGATACATCTCGGTGATGGTGATCAACCAGGACCACTACATCAACCGTGTCTTCCACAGTGCGGGCAGCCACCGGCTCACGGTGGACGAGTTCGGCACCGACTACGTCATCGTGGCCGCGCGGATCCTGTTCGACCCGAGCAGCCCGGCCGACCTGGAAGAGGTCCACCGCCTCCAGGACCAGCTCACCCTCACATCCACCACTCAGCGCGACTTCGCCCTTCCCGACTACGACCCTGTGAGCCATCAGCAGGTCCGTGACGCGCTCCTGGTCTTGGGCAAGACCATGGGTGGTCTCGCCGGATGCTTCGGCGCCAGCGCGCAGGTTGACCCGGTTCGCCACCTCGTGGGAACCGCACTCGGCTGGGGAGGCCTACCCGATGCGGAAGCGTCCTACATCAACGTCGCCCCTGACCTCCCCGTCGGCCGTTTCACGATGACGCTTCAGGACGTTCCCGCCGACGCATTCTGGTCCGTGAGCGTCTACAACGAAGCGGGCTACTTCGAATCAGACGATAGCGGCATCACGAACGTGAACTCCGTCTTCGCCCACGCCAACGACGACGGATCGACCACCATCCACCTCGGTGAGTACGGGGACGGCACTCCGAACTGCATCCCGCTGCCCGAAGGCTGGAATCTCCTCATCCGCCTCTACCGCCCACGCCTCGACGAACTCAGCCGCTGGCCGGTCCCCGAGATCATCCCGGCATAGACCGGCAGCGGGTGACCCACCTGAGCGTCGTCGTCGGGCGCACTCCGCGCTGCCCCGATCTCTGGGGCAGCGCGGACAGCGTTTCCTGAAACAAGAAAAACCCCCGGCTCAGCCGGGGGTTTTGTCTGTGGGCGATACCGGACTCGAACCGATGACCTCTTCCGTGTGAAGGAAGCGCGCTACCAACTGCGCCAATCGCCCATTGCTCTCACCTGTGTGGTGATCGCGATTACCGATACTAGCCGACCCTGATGGCGCAATGCACATCGGCGATCGGCCACGGCGTTTCGGGGTGGATCCCGGCCGATCCGGAGGGGGATCGAACACGCCCGGGTTTCGCCGGTTTGGTGATCCAGAGATCCATCGGTTAGAGTTTTGGACGTCGCAGAAATGCGGTGAAAGAAATGCGGATGTGGCGCAGTGGTAGCGCATCACCTTGCCAAGGTGAGGGTCGCGAGTTCGAATCTCGTCATCCGCTCGAGTGAAACCGAGCAAGCCAGTTTCGGTAACACAGGTGGGGAACCCACAATGGTGGCGTGGCCGAGAGGCGAGGCAGCGGCCTGCAAAGCCGTCCACACGGGTTCGAATCCCGTCGCCACCTCGTAACACTCCAACGTGCGGTACACCCCCTAGTAGCACCCCAGAAATGGGCGATTGGCGCAGCGGTAGCGCGCTTCCCTGACACGGAAGAGGTCACTGGTTCGATCCCAGTATCGCCCACCAAGTAGAACCCCCGGACCTCCGGGGGTTTTTGCTTGAAGCGTAGAGAGTAAGATCTACGTAGCAGCACAATGCGGATGTGGCGCAGTGGTAGCGCATAACCTTGCCAAGGTTAGGGTCGCGAGTTCGAATCTCGTCATCCGCTCAGATTCACGGAAAGGCCCGCCAGGGAACTGGCGGGCCTTTCTGCGTTCCAGGAGGGCGGGGCAGGGCAACGCCGCCGCGCTGGCAACGCTAAAGTTGATGAGGTCCGCGCATTCGCGGAAATCAATCAATTTTGGGAGTGGATGAAGGTGGCTGACGGCTTCGAGCTTTTCACCGACCGGTCCGTTGTCGCGATGCGCGTCAACGGTGAGCTGAAAGACCTCGCCACGCAGACTACGACCACCGACGTCGTCGAGCCGGTGACGATCGATTCGCCCGACGGTCTGAACATCCTGCGCCACTCGGCGGCCCACGTGCTCGCCCAGGCGGTGCAGACGATCAACCCGGAGGCGAAGCTCGGCA
>CAZZNX010000100.1:0-3873 GCA_964655795.1 uncultured Leifsonia sp.
CTTGTTCTCGGTGCCGTCGAGCTCGATCAGTGCGGCGTCGAGCACGCGCTGCTCGGTGGACTCGATGCCGTCGATCTCGTCGCCGATCTCGTCGAGCACGGCGTCGACAGCCTTGAGGACGCCCTTTCCGCCGTAGCGGGCGGGGTCGCCATCGCGCAGCTCGTAAGCCTCGAACGCACCGGTCGATGCGCCGGAGGGCACACCGGCACGCGCGACGGTGCCATCTTCCAGCAGAACCTCGACCTCAATGGTCGGGTTTCCACGGGAGTCCAAAATTTCGCGAGCGCCAACAGCCTCGATCAGAGCCACAACTATCTCCTTGAGTAAGGGGGGTTTGGGGATGTGGAAAACATCGTCGTGATCCGCTGCCAGTCTACTCACGCAGTGCAGCGGTCGCTGATCAGCCGCCGAGAGCCTTGAACTCGAGCGCGCCGGCATCCGTCACACCCTGCCCGAGCAGGGCGAAGCGGGTGAATCCGTCGGCCTCGGCCCGCTCCAGCAGCGCCTTGAGGTTCTTGCTGCGCTTCTCGAGTCGCACCCGGGTGCCGGATGCGACGAGCTGGCGCTTGAGCGCCATCAGCTCCGCCGGAACGGCATCCTTCTCGTGCACGATCACGACGGCGTCCGCCGTGCTGGCCGCGTCGTCCGGCAGCAGGTCGACGATGCGCTCGAAGCCGATGGAGAAGCCACAGGCCGGAACGTCGTTGCCGAGGAAACGGCCGATCATGCCGTCATAGCGGCCGCCGCCGCCGAGCGAGTACCCGAGATCGGGGTGGGCGATCTCGAAGATGGTGCCGGTGTAGTACCCCATGCCGCGCACGAGAGTCGGGTCGAAGACGAGCTCGACGCCGGGCAACGCCGCGCGCAGCGTGAGCAGCTCGGAGTAGGCCTGCTGGTCGAGCCAGGCCGGCGGCGGCGTGACGCCGTGCAGCAGCTCCCAGCCCGCGTTCGCGATGCCGTCGAGCGTGTCGGCGATGCCATCGGCGTCGATGCCGAGGCCGGCCAGCTCGGTGGCCACGCCCCCCGCACCGATCTTGTCGAGCTTGTCGATGGTGATGAGCGCCCGCTCGAACAGCGTCTCGGCGACGCCCCAGTGCGCGAGCAGGGCCGAGAGGATGCGGCGGTCGTTGATGCGGATGCTGCAGCCGTTCAGGCCGAGGGCCTCCAGCGTTCCGGCGGTCGCGCCGATCAGCTCGATCTCGGCCAGCTGGCCCGCCTCGCCGATGATGTCGATGTCGCACTGCATGAACTGGCGGTAGCGCCCCTTCTGCGGGCGTTCCGCGCGCCAGACCGGGGCGATCTGGATCGAGCGGAACACGCCGGGCAGAGCCGCGCGGTGGGTGGCGTAGAAGCGGGCGAGGGGAACGGTCAGGTCGAAGCGCAGGCCGAGGTCGGCCAGGGCGAGGGTGTCTCCGGATGCCGCGGCGGCCGCAAGGTCGTCAGGGCCGAGCCCGCGCTTCATCACGGCGAAGGCGAGCTTCTCGTTGTCGCCGCCGAGCCCGGAGTGCAGCCGAGAGGAGTCCTCCATGACCGGCGTCTCGATCTCGTCGAAACCATGGGCGGCATAGCTCGCCCGGATGATTCCCAGCGCGTGCTCGCGGCGGGCTTTGTCGGCGGGAAGGAAGTCGCGCATGCCTCTCGGCGGGGTCACAGTCTGGGCCATGCCCCTATTCTTTCAGCACCGCCGATTCCTTGAGCACCGCGGACCGCTGGCCGACGCCTCCGCTGGGGTATATCTTTCGTTCACGGATCCCACGGCGCACGGATCAGGCAGCGCGGGTCATGGGTGCACGGATCCAGCAGTGCACGGATCGAGCAGTGCAGGAGCAGCCATGCGAATTTCCCGCCGAAGCACCGACCCCGCCGCGCCCATTCCGCCGGCGCCCGCTCCCCCGGCCCCCATTGCAGCACCCATTGCCCCGGCAGACGAGCACGGTGTGATGATCGAGCGGCGGGAGCCCGAGGCCGCTCCGGCGCCGCCAGGGCCCCGCGCGGTCGACGCCGACATCGCGCTCGTCGTCGTGCACGGCATGGGCCAGGCAACCCAGGGCAGCACACTGCTCGAGTGGGCGGAGCCGCTGCTCGGACGCGCGGACTGGATCGCCAAGTACGCCCATGTCGCCGAGCCCGGCCTGCACGAACGGTTCGTGGACGACCGCTGGTCCCCCGGCGTCACGGTCGTCGGCTCGGTGTTGTCCGGGCCAGGAACGCCGCACGTCGTCGCCGACGCAACGTGGCGACTCGCGTCGAGCGACGATGAGGATGCCCCGGGTTCCCGCCACCACCGCCGGATCGCCATCCTCGAGGCGCGCTGGTCGGAGTCGTTCGTCCCGATGACGCGCAGCGAGGTGTTCCGCTGGGGTGCGCGCTTCCTCTGGCGGGTGCTGTGGCGCATGTTCCGCCAGTTCGCCCGCACGCTCGTGCGCGTGCCCTCCTTCGGCACGCGGGCGGCGAGCGCGGCGACCAGACCCCCGACCCGACAGACGCCGGCCGCCCACGTCGATCCACCGCGTGGTCTCCTCCGCCGACTGTTCTCAGGCCTGCTCATGCTGTTCGGCGTGCTGCTCTCCGCCGGCCTCGCGGTCCTGCTCGTCGCGCTCGGCGCGCTCCTCACGCTGATCCTGCCCCTGCTCAGCCCCCTCATGCTCATTCCCTTCGTGAAGAAGCATGTCCAGAACGTCGTCGACGCCCTGGTGGCGTTCGTCGGGGATGTCGGCACGTGGCGAGAGCGACCCCTGCGTGCCGCCGCGATGCGGATGGCGGTGCAGGACCGCATCGTCGAGGCCAACGGGATGCTCGCCCCTGGCGGGGAGATCGTCGTGCTGGCGCACTCGGAGGGTGCCGCGATCAGCGCGGAGACCCTCTTCGTCGACATGGCACCGTTGCGCTTCAACGTGACCCAGCTGCACACCGTCGGCGCCGCGAACACCCTCCTCGGCACGCCGCGCGGCGGCTTCGGCTCGAGCCGCGAGGGGCACTGGGTGCGCGAGTGGCTCGCGAACTCCGCGCTGCCGGGCCACGGCTTCGTGCAGTGGCACAACTACTGGGCGATCTGGGACCCATTCGCCGCCGGGCCGCTCGGCGATTCGGCGGCGGCGCGGTCCGCCAGGTGGAAGGGCAGTTACGTGCTCGGGGCCGGGGACGGGGAGCCGGGGCCGAGCGAGCACGCCGTGCACAACACGAGCATGCCGGTGACCGACCACCAGAGCTACTCGGGCAACACGGCGCAGGTGATCGACCCGGTGGCGAGGGTACTGTTCGGCAACGGCCTGCCCGTTCAGCACGAACCCAGCGCGCGCACGAGCGTCGCACAGAGCGTGCTCATCCGGCGCAGCCGCGGCGCGAATCTGCTCAGCTCCGTCGTGATCGCCGCAATGCTGCCGTTTATCCCCGGGGTCCAGGCTGCCGTGATCGCCGCACTCGACTGGGCCGCAGCGGTGGTCAACGGGGTCTTGGCGTGGCTGCAGCTCGAGCTTCGGCTCGATGTCGCCACGATCACGGATGACGCCGGGGAGCGACTCGACGTCTGGCCGACTCTGCTCGGCGTGGTCCTCATCGCTGCGCTGCTGATCTGGCTGAACTCGCTCTACGCCAGTCGGGCCGAGCGTCAGGCGGTGTGGGAGCGGCTCTCGCCGATGGCCGCCCAGCGCTGGTTCCGTCAGGAGCTGCTCGTCCGTGCGAGCTACGCGGTGGCCGCAGCGCTGGCCGTCGCGCTCGCCATCGCGGCCGCCGTTCCGGTCGCGCTGCCGTTCGCCGCGGCGATTCTCGTGCTCGTGACGCTCAGCGTGATCATCGCCCCGAACGTCGGTGCGCTGCCCTTCGTGGTTGCCGAACAACGCGAGGAGCACGCGCCGGAAGAGCACGTGGCGGAAG
>CAZZNX010000100.1:3897-4959 GCA_964655795.1 uncultured Leifsonia sp.
CAGAAGAATCCGGGCCGGAAGAAGCCGGGCCGGAAGAATCCGGGCCGGAAGAAGCCGGGTCAGTAGAGCCCGGCGCCCCGTCATCCGAGGAACAGGGCACCCCCTGACGGCGAAACGGTGCCTCCCCGCAACGGGGAGGCACCGTTCATGTGTTCGAGCCGCCTCTAGAGCGCGCCGCCGGCGGCTCCGGGGGCGTCGGAGTCGACACCGCCGTCACCGATGGTCTCGCGGGCGACGAAGTTCTCGAGGTCGAACAGGTTGTCCTTGGCACGCTCGGCGATGGTGAGCAGAGTGCTCATCGACGCGACCTCTTCGACCTGCTCCTTCAGGAACCACAGCATCGCCTGCTCGCCGAGGGCATCGCCGTCGCGGCGTGCGGCCCTGAACAGCTCCTCGATCTGGGTCGTCACCTGCTTCTCCTGGCCGAGGGCCAGCGCAACCGGTTCGACGACGTTCGCGAAGTCGTTCTGCACCGCGGGGACTCCGGGGATCGTGATCGGCAGGCCACGGTCGAGGCTGTACTGCACGAGCATCATGGCGTGGTTGCGCTCCTCCACCGACTGCCGGTAGAAGTGCGCGGCGAGCTGGGGCAGGTCGTGGGCGTCGAACCACACCGCGATCGCGATGTACTGCTGCGACGCGGCAAACTCGTTGCCGATCTGGATGGTCAGGAGTTCATTGAAGGTCTTCTCGCTCATAACATGTGACGCTAGCGCCGCACGCGTCCGCTGGCTAGGGAGGACAGGCTAGCCTGAGATCACTTTCACTCAGGCGAGCAATGGGGCGGTATGCGGATCGTGACAACGGGGGACGGCACGGCAGGGATCACCGTCAGCGGGGTGAGTCGGAGCTTCGGCGCCGTGCACGCGGTGCGGAACGCATCGCTCGAGGTGCACCCCGGCTCTGTCACGGGCCTGATCGGTCCGAACGGCGCGGGCAAGACGACACTGATGCTGATGCTCGCCACCCTGCTGGCGCCGGATGCCGGCAGCATCCGCATCGCCGGGCACGACCCGCTCACCGATGCCGCCGCCGTGCGCGCCCGCATGGGGTGGATGCCCG
>CAZZNX010000100.1:5016-6538 GCA_964655795.1 uncultured Leifsonia sp.
GGCTCTACCGGATGCCGCAGGAACAGGCCGCCGCTCGCACGGTCGAGCTGCTCGCCATCACCGGCCTCACGCCTCTGGCCGAGCAGCCGACGCGGGTGCTCTCCCGCGGGCAGAAGCAGAAACTCTCACTGGCCCGCGCCCTCGTGCACGACCCCCAGGTGCTGTTGCTGGATGAGCCGGCGTCCGGGCTGGACCCGGCGGCACGCGCCGATCTGCGCGCCCTCGTGCGCAGGCTCGCCGGTGAGGGCAAGGCCATTCTGGTCTCCAGCCACGTGCTCTCCGAGCTCGACGAGATGGCAGACTCCGCGGTGTACCTGGCCGGAGGGGTCACGGCGAGCGCCGAACAGATCGCCCGCGCCCAGAACAGCCTGCGGCAATGGCGGGTGCGTGCGCTCGACCCGGCACGACTCGCCGCGGCCATCGCCGCGGTCGGCCTCGGTGCCGAGCGGGTCTCGGTCGACAACATCGGCACGTTGATCGCCTTCGCCGACGAGGCGGAAGCGGCGGAGGTGCTCGGGCGTCTCATCGCTGCGGGCGCCATGATCAGTGATTTCGGCCCGGCCGTCGGCGAGATGGAGCACACCTTCCTCGATCTGAACCGAGCCGGCACGAGCGAGCAGGGGGGCCGGGCATGAGCGCCACGATCGCGGCATCCGCTCGCCCGCCGTTCTGGGACGGCCTCTGGCTGATCGTCACCCTCGAGCTGCGCCAGCGCGTGCGCGGTGTGGCCTGGTACGTGCTGCTCGGCGTATTCTTCGTGATCGTCGGGCTCGTCACCGTGCTGCTGTGGTTCGCCACCAACGCCCTCGAATCCGGTGGCGGAGGCATGTTCTCCACGATCATCTTCTTCGTGTTGCTGCTCGGCAGCCTCGTCTCGCCCGCGCTCAGCGGCAACGCCATCAACGGCGACCGCGACTCCGGAGTGCTCGCCACGACCCAGGTGACGTTGATCACCACCTGGCAGCTGGTGCTCGGCAAGTTCGTGGCCGCCTGGCTGACGGCGCTCGCGTTCCTGGCTGCCGCGCTGCCGTTCCTGCTGTTCGCGGTGGTGCTCGGCGAGGTCTCCATCGCCACTGTCGCCGTCTCGACGGTCGTGCTCGCCCTGGAACTCGGCATGATCGCCGCGATCGGTGTCGGCCTCAGCGGCATCCAGACCCGGCCGCTGTTCTCCATCGTGACCACCTACCTGGTGATCGCGGCGCTCAGCGTCGGCACGCCCATCCTGTTCGGCCTGGCCGGGCTCGCGACGCAGTCGACGACGACCAGGACGTCGAGCGACTTCGACTGGAACAACCCGCCGGACGACGAGGCGAACGGGCGCTGGACGTGCACGGATCCCGTCGTCTACGAGTCGAGGGTGCCGCGCTTCGACTACTACTGGGGCGTGCTGGCCGCCAACCCCTACGTCGTGGTCGCGGATGCCGCACCGGGCAGTTTCGACGACTCCGGCAACCCCACCGACCTGTTCGGCTGGATCGCCACGGGCGTGCGCTCGGCGCAGAACGCCCCGGAACTCAACACC
>CAZZNX010000100.1:6572-13266 GCA_964655795.1 uncultured Leifsonia sp.
CAACGACATGAATGCCGGCGATTACCCGACGGCGGAGGAGATGTACAACGACGCCGTCCCGTCGTGGTTCGTCGGTCTGAGCATCCACCTGCTGCTCGGCGCCGGCGCACTCTTCTGGGCGTACAAGCGCACGGACACCCCGGCGAGGCGCCTGCCAACGGGAAGCCGCGTCGCCTAGCTCGAAAGATCTCGACCCGCATCGCCGGCGGTTCTTGAGGTTGCCTTGGTACGGGCTGCCGCCTTTCGTGACGCTTCGCGTCACGCTAGAGCGTGGCTTCCGCCTCGCGGATCTCGTCCTGGAAGGCGCGCAGCGTGCTGCGGAGCGCGCGTTCCGCGTCGAGCCCGCGCGCCTTCGCGCTGGCGACGATGGCGAGCAGCATCGGTCCGAGCTCGTCCTCACTGGAGAACGGGATGCCCGCATCGGCGTCGCCCTCGATGAGGCCGATCTTCTCCGCCCGGCCGAGCAGTTTGTCGGCGAGACCCAACGACGGCATGCCCTGCGGGATCCCGTCGAGCACGCTGGAGCGCTCCGGCTTCTCCGCGGCCTTGAGGTCGTCCCAGAACGCCACGACGTCGGCGGAGGTCTCGGCCACCCGGTCCCCGAAGACATGCGGATGCCGGCCGATCAGCTTCGCGTTGAGGGCGGCCGCGACATCCTGAACCGTGAAGTCCTCGCCCTCGGTGGCGGCTGCGATGTCGCTGTGCAGGATCACCTGGTCGAGCACGTCGCCGAGCTCCTCCATGATCTCCTCGCGGCTGCCTGCCTCGATGGCGTCGACGAGTTCGTGCGTTTCCTCGACGAGGTACTGCACGAGCGAGGCGTGCGTCTGCTCGGCATCCCATGGGCACCCGCCCGGTCCGCGCAGCTTCGCCACCGTTGCAATCAACTCGTCGAGCGGGGTGGCGGCGATCGTCTCAGTCATGCGTCCAGCCTAGGCGGCGGGCGTTCGCTTCGACGCGGAGCTGGCACGTCGGCGCCGGCATCCGCCGACCGCCCCGCTAAACTCGTCAGTGGTGAGCCGGGAAGTCTGGTCGGCGGGCAGCAATGCTCAACGACGTCGACCGACCCTAATCAGGAGGGCCCTTCGTGGCTATATTCCGTTCCGAACGCTACGCAGCCATGCTGCTGCTGGCGGCAGCCGTGCTGGGCCTCGTGCTCGCCAACAGCGCCATCGGCCCCGCACTTCTCGCCTTCAAGGGCGAGCACGTCGAGCTGCCGTGGCTCGGCCTCGACATCTCGACGGGGCACTTCGTCAGTGACGGCCTGCTCGCGATCTTCTTCTTCATCGTGGCCGTCGAACTCAAGCGCGAGCTCGCGATCGGCGAGCTCAACAGTCTGAGCAAGGCGGCGCTCCCCGCCATCGCCGCACTCGGTGGAGTAGTCGTCCCGGCCGGGATCTACCTGCTCATCACCGCCGGCTCCGGCTGGGAGAACGGCTGGCCCGTGCCGACGGCAACGGACATCGCCTTCGCCCTCGGCTTGCTCGCGATCTTCGGCAAGGGCATTCCCACGCGCGTCCGCGTGTTCCTGATGGCGCTTGCCGTGCTCGATGACCTCGTCGCGATTCTCATCATCGCGTTCTTCTTCACCAGCAGCGTCGAGCTGAGCTACCTCGGTTTTGCGGCCGTCACGCTCCTGCTGTTCTCCGGTGTCAGCCGAGTGCTCCGCCCGCGCTCCGGCTACATCCTGGCGCGCAAGCCGCAGTGGCCCCTCGTCATCGCGATGTGGGTGCTCGCCGTGCTCACCTGGTACTTCGTGTTCCAGTCCGGCGTGCACGCCACGATCGCGGGTGTCCTGCTCGGTCTCGTGATGGCGCGCCGCCCCGGCGGTCGCGCCGTGCACACCCTGGAGCCGTACTCCAACGGCATCATCCTCCCGCTGTTCGCGTTCTCTGCAGCCCTCGTCGCGATCCCCGCGGTGAGCGTGAGCGAGCTGAGCCCTGCGTTCTGGGGCATTCTCGTCGCGCTGCCGGTCGGCAAGCTGATCGGCATCTCGCTGGCGGGCTGGCTCGGCGGACTGTTCGCGGGCAAACGCTCCGGCGTCGGTCTCAAGATCGGCGATCTGCTCGTCGTCGCGTCGCTCGGCGGAGTCGGATTCACGGTCTCGCTGCTCATGAACGAGCTTGCCTTCGCCAGCAACCACGAGGTCGTCGACGAGGGAACGATCGCCGTGCTCGTCGGCTCCGGAATCGCAATGGTGTTCTCGGCTGCGTTCGTGAGCTGGCGTGCCGCCCAGTACCGTTCCGGCAAGCTGTCGACGTCTGCCGCGGACGAGCCGGACCCGGCAACCGCCCCGCTGTTCTAGGCTCGTCTGGACATGCAGAATCCACTCCACGATGACTACTCCGACCAGGCCGAGCCGGCCTCGCTGCACCTGAAGGCCGAGCTGCGCCCCCGGGAGACGCCGCGTGGCGTCCGCGGGGTTCTCCACACGGTTGCGTACCTCATCGGCACGGGCCTCAGCCTCGGCAGCCCCTCGGTGGCGGACATCATCGTGGTGCGGACGGCGACCGGCAACGAGGTGCTGCGTAGCAGCGCCGGCGACCTCATCGAGGCCGACAATCTGCTGCAACAGATCCAGCTCGACCTCGAGACCATGACCGTGGCTGAGTTCCTCACTGAGTGGGGCCACATCAGCTGAGCAGTCCCCGCTGCGCCCGCGCCCTTGCCGTTGATTGAGCCTGTCGAAATCAGGGTTTCGACAGGCTCAACCAACGGGTGGGGCTCAATCGTCAGGGTTTCGACAAGCTCAACCAACGGGGTGGGCTTCAACCAGCGGAGTCAGGATCAACCGGCCTCGGCCGCTTTCTCCTGCACGACGACGGGCGGCGGGAAGATCGCGGTGAGCAGCTGGCTGACCCACGCGATGAGCGCGGCGTCCGGGTTCGCGTCATCACTCAGATCGGGCAGTGGCACCGAGAGCACGCCCTGCTGCGCGAAGTAGCGTGAGCCGGGGTACATCCGCTGCAGGCGCACCTGGATGGAGTCGGGCAGCGTGGCCTGCGCGACGCGCAGCTTGTCACCCATCGCGACGACCTCGCTGAGACCGGCGCGCTGAGCCTGCCGACGCAGCGTGGACACGGCGATGAGGGTCTGCACGGGGGCTGGTGGCTCGCCGTAGCGGTCGGTGAGCTCCTCGAGCACGTGGGCGATGTTCTCGTCCTTGGCGGCCAGGGAGCTCGCCGTGGAGAGCTTCTGGTAGGCCTCCAGGCGCAGCCGCTCGCTGTCGACGTACTCCTCGGGGATGTGGGCGTCGACGGGCAACTCGAGGCGCAGTTCGGTCTGCCCCTCCGCGACATCGCCGCGGAAGGTAGAGACGGCCTCGCAGGTAGAGGTCGAAACCGACACCGGCGATGTGGCCGGCCTGTTCCCCGCCGAGCAGATTGCCCGCTCCGCGGATCTCGAGGTCCTTCAGTGCCACCTGCATGCCGCTGCCGAGCTCGTTGTTCGCGGCGATCGTCGCCAGGCGGTCGTGTGCGGTCTCGCTGAGCGGCGTGTTCTCGTCGTAGAGGAAGTACGCGTACGCACGCTCGCGACCGCGGCCGACGCGGCCGCGCAGCTGGTGCAGCTGACTGAGCCCGTACTTGTCGGCTCTGTCGATGATGATCGTGTTCGCGTTGGCGATGTCGAGGCCCGTCTCGATGATCGTCGTCGAGACGAGAACGTCGAACTTGCGCTCCCAGAAGTCGGCGACCACCTGCTCGAGCACGGCCTCGGACAGCTTGCCGTGCGCGACGGCGATCCGCGCCTCCGGAACGAGCTCGGCCAGCTGCGCGGCGACCTTGTTGATGCTCGACACCCGGTTGTGCACGAAGAAGACCTGGCCCTCGCGCAGCAGCTCGCGGCGGATCGCGGCGCTCACCTGCTTGTCGGAGTATGGCCCGACGAAGGTGAGGATCGGATGCCGGTCCTCCGGCGGTGTCGCGAGCGTCGACATCTCGCGAATACCGGTCACCGCCATCTCCAGCGTGCGCGGGATCGGCGTGGCGCTCATCGCGAGGATGTCGACGTTGGTCTTCATCTTCTTGAGCGAGTCCTTGTGCTCGACGCCGAAGCGTTGCTCCTCATCGATGATGACGAGTCCGAGGTCCTTGAAGATGATCGAGGACGAGAACAGCCGGTGCGTGCCGATGACGACATCCACGGTCCCATCAAGCAGGCCGGCGATGGTGTCGGTGGCCTCCTTATCGGTCTGGAAGCGGCTGAGCGCCCGCAGGTGCACGGGGAAGCCGGCGAAACGTTCCTGGAATGTCTCGAAGTGCTGCTTGACGAGCAGCGTGGTCGGCACGAGCATCGCCACCTGCTTGCCGTCCTGCACCGCCTTGAACGCTGCGCGCACGGCGATCTCCGTCTTGCCGAAGCCGACGTCGCCGGAGAGCAGCCGGTCCATCGGGATCGGCCGCTCCATGTCGGCCTTGACCTCGTCGATGGTCTGCAGCTGGTCGGGCGTCTCCGCGTAGGGGAAGGCCTCTTCGAGCTCACGCTGCCACGGCGTGTCCGGCCCGAAGGCGTGCCCCTTGGCCGACATCCGCGCCGAGTAGAGCTTGACCAGTTCCACCGCGATATCGCGCACGGCCTTGCGGGCCTTGGTCTTGGCGTTGCTCCAGTCGCTGCCGCCCATCTTGCTGAGCGCGGGGGCCTCGCCGCCGACGTAACGCGAGAGCAGGTCCAGCTGGTCGGTGGGGACATACAGCCGGTCCCCCGGCTGGCCACGCTTGGATGACGCGAACTCGAGCACCAGGTACTCGCGCACGATCGTTGGCGCCGCGGCGATTCCCGCGGTGCGCGACGGCCCCTTCGGGCGGCTGCCGGCGGCGACGGTGCGCTGCGTCATCTCGATGAACTTGCCGATGCCGTGGGTCTGGTGCACGACGAAGTCGCCGGCCTCCAGCTGCAGCGGGTCGACGACGTTCTTGCGGCGGCTGGCGAGCTTCTTGACCTGCCGGGAGTCATAACCGACCGCCCGACCGTAGAACTCGCTCTCGCTGATGAGGGCGAGCTTGGCCTCCTCGAGCTCAAAGCCGTGGGCCGCCTCGGCCTGGAGAATGTAGGCGAGGCCGGCTGCGGGCTCCTCGGGGAAGGCGTCGACGATGCGGGCGGCGAGCCCACGCTCTGCGAGCACGTCGTTGGCGCGTTCGACGAGGCCGTGGCCGCCGGCCACGATGGCAACGCTCCACCCCTCGCGCAGGCGGGCGGCCACGTGGTCGATCGCTCCACTGACATTGCCCTGAAAGCTCGGCACGACCTGGCTCTGCACCCGAACAGCGCTGCCGACCTCGAGGTCGGCGACGAGCTCGGCGATGCTCGTCCCCTCGGCTTCAGCGATCGCAGCCAGCGCGTCACCGGCGTTGAACACCGAGAGCGTCCACCACGGGTGATCGGGTGTCTTGCGGCCCGGCGCCCCGAGTCGCACCGCATCGCGCACGGCGTTCAGGGTGAGGAAGTCACCGGATGCCAGATCGATCGGCGCCTCCGCGCCGAACGTCGCCGCGCTCCATGCCGCGGAGAGGAACTCGCGGTTCGTCTCGGCGAGGCTCACCGCACGGCTGGCGACGCGCTCCGGCGAAAGCACGGCGACCGCGGCGCCGTCCGGCAGGTAGTTCGTCATCGGAACGAGCCGGTCGACGAGCGCGGGCGCCAGGCTCTCCATGCCCTCGACCGGAATGCCCTCGGCGATCTTGGCGAGCATCTGGGAGAGGCTCGGGAACTCGTGCAGCATCTCGCGGGCACGTTGGCGCACCGGTTCACTCAGCAGCAGTTCCCTGCTTGGCGGCAACAGCACCTGGGTGACGGCATCGGGCAGCGAACGCTGATCGGCAACGGAGAACGCCCGGATCTGCTCGACCTCGTCCCCGAAGAAGTCCACACGCACGGGGTGCTCTGCCACGGCGGGGAAGACATCGAGGATGCCGCCGCGCACGGCGAACTCGCCTCGTCGGGTGACCATGTCGACGCGGGTGTATGCGAGGTCGACGAGCTGTGCGGAGAGCTTGTCCAGCCGGTAGCCGCGCCCTCCAGCGACGAGCTCGATCGGCTCGAAATCGGTGAGGTTGTCGGCGACAGGCTGCAGTGCGGCGCGGACGGAGGCGAGGATGACCAACGGATGTGGCGCGGCTCCGCCCTCGGCAGCGGCCGCCTGCCACTCCTGCTGCCAACTGCGCATCCGCCGCAGTGCGAAGAGCCGGCGGCCGACGATCTCGGCGCTCGGGCTCAACCGTTCATGCGGAAGCGTCTCCCAGGCGGGGAACTCGATGATCTCGGCGTCAGGGAGGTAGGCGGCGAGGTTGCTGCGGAGCGTCTCGGACTCGCGACCCGTCGCCGTGACGATGAAGAGCACCGGGGGTTTACCGGCCTCGCGACGGCGATCGAGCAGGGCCGCCAGGAGGGGCGGGTTGAGACCTTCCGCGAGCGAGAAATCGGCGTCGCGAGCGTACTCCCCCAGGGCCGCTTCGAATGTGGAGGCGCGCGAAAGCGCACGAGACAAGCCCTGAAGTATCACCCTGAGAGTCTACGCACCGCCGGGCAATGGCGGGTTAACGCAGAAAGCCACCCGGGTGGGTGGCTGGTGTTCGGGCTGGCTGACACGGCCGGCGGTTGGCGTGTTAACGAAAGAAAGCCACCCCGTGAGGGGTGGCTTTCTTCCAAAGTAAGTCCGGCGGTGTCCTACTCTCCCACAGGGTCCCCCCTGCAGTAC
>CAZZNX010000101.1:0-13251 GCA_964655795.1 uncultured Leifsonia sp.
AGATCAGTTGGACTTTGCCGTGATCGACTCGGTCAGGGCGGCAGTCGCGCCGAGACCAAAGATCCAGATGAACAGACCCTCTGAAACGGGGCCGAGCGCACCGAGCTCGAACCCACCGGGGGAGCGGTTGTCCTGCACGTACTTCAGGTACGTGATGATGTCGCGCTTGTCTTCGGGGCTGATGTTCATGTCGCTGAAGACGGGCATGTTCTGCGGGCCGGTGACCATGGCCTCGTAGATGTGCGTTCCGGAGACATCGGTCAGCGCCGGGGCGAACTTGCCCTCTGTGAGTGCTCCACCTGCACCGGCCACGTTGTGGCACATCGCGCAGTTGATGCGGAACAGTTCAGCGCCGTTGGCCGCATCTCCGCCGCCGTCGACGAGCTCGGGGTCCGGAATGGCGGGGCCAGGGGCCGTGGAGGCGACGAAGGCTGCGAGTGCCTTGATCTGCTCGTCGGTGAACTGCACGTGCTTCGCTTCGGCCTGCGGTCCGTGCATCTGCATCGGCATGCGGCCGGTTCCGACCTGGAAGTCGACGGCGGCAGCGCCGACACCGATCAGGCTCGGGCCGTCACCGGTGCCCTGGGCCTCGAGGCCGTGGCAGGTTGCACAGTTCGCCTGGAAGAGCTTCTTGCCCTCATCGATGGTCTGCTGTGAGGTGATGTCAGTCTCGGCCGACGCGGTGCTCGCGCTGAAGGCGGTGTAAGCGCCGCCGGTGAAGACCAGTCCGATTGCGAGCAGTGCGACGGTCGCCAGGGGGTGGCGGCGACCAGTCTTACGCGCTGCGCGCTTCGTGGGCTTGGGGTTCTCGGTCATGGGAAGTGATCCGCTCCTGATTGCTATTTGAGAACGTAGATGACCAGGAAGAGCCCGATCCAGACAACGTCGACGAAGTGCCAGTAGTAAGAAACGACGATGGCGCTGGTGGCTTCGCGGTGACCGAAGTTACGGCCCTGTACCGAGAAGAAGCGACCGATCACGAGCAGGAAGGCGAAGAGGCCCGCCGTCACGTGGATGCCGTGGAAGCCGGTGGTGATGTAGAACGCCGAGCCATACGCGTTGGAGGAGAGCGAGATGCCCTCTGACACCAAGGTTGCGTACTCGAAGATCTGGCCGGCGACGAAGATCGCACCCAGCGCGTAGGTGAGGAAGAACCACTCGACGGTGCCCCACTGCGTGGGCTTCCAGCCGGTGGAGCGTGCCTGCATCCGCTCGGCAGCGAAGACACCGAACTGGCACGTGAACGACGACGCGATGAGGATCAGCGTGTTCGTCAGTGCGAAGGGGAAGTTGTGACGCGCGGTCTCAAACTCCCACAGTTCTGGGCTCGTGGAGCGCAGGGTGAAGTAGATGGCAAAGAGGCCAGCGAAGAACATGACTTCGCTGCCCAGCCAGACGATGGTGCCCACCGCCACGGTATTGGGCCTGTTGATGGCGGGCGCGCTGGCCGGCTGAGTAATTGAAGTGCTCGTCACTCCTCCATTATGGCCGAAATACTCGCAGGGTTTTCCCATTCAGGGCGGTCTGTCGTCGAAAACTTTGGTTAGGGGAACCTTAGTTTCAACCCCAGAACGCTGAGAATCGGCGGTGAATCACTGTGTATCGGCAGGGAAACTCTGTGCTCCTAGGATTGACCACATGCTTGAGATTCAGTCGTGGCCATCCGTTCTCACTTCGCTGCTCGCCGGCGATGACCTGAGTGTCGCGGATGCCGCCTGGTGCATGGATCAGGTGATGATCGGCGAAGCGAGCGAAGCTCAGCTCGCCGCATTCCTTGTCGCACTGCGGGCGAAGGGCGAAACGGTCAACGAAATCGTCGGTTTCCGCGACGCGATCCTCGAGCACGCCGTGCCGCTCGATGTCGACTCGATGGCACTGGACATCGTCGGAACGGGCGGTGACCGCTTCGGCACCGTGAACGTGTCGACGATGGCCTCGGTCGTCTCGGCCGCGGCCGGTGTTCCCGTCATCAAGCACGGCAACCGTGCGGCGAGCTCGGCGTCCGGTTCCTCCGACGTTCTCGCGGCCCTCGGAATCGACCTCACCCTCTCTGCTGGGCGTGTCGCCGAGATCCTCTCCGAGGCCGGCATCACCTTCGCATACGCGGCCGCATTCCACCCGGGCTTCCGGCACGCCGGAGCCGTGCGCAGCCAACTCGGCATCCCAACGGTGTTCAACTACCTCGGCCCGCTCTGCAACCCGGCCCGCCCGGAGGCTTCGGCCGTCGGCGTCGCCCAGCTCGATCGGGTTCCCCTCTTCGTCGGTGTCTTCCAGACCCGTGGGGCCACCGCGCTCGTGTTCCGCGGAGATGACGGACTGGATGAGATGACGACCACGGGACACAGCCACGTCTGGGAAGTCTCGCGCGGTCTCGTCACCGAACACGACATCGACCCCCGTGATCTGGGGGTCAAGCGCGCGAAGATGAGCGATCTGCTCGGTGGTGACGCCGAGCACAACGCTGCCGTCGTGCACCGCATCTTCGCGGGGGAGTCCGGTCCTGTGCGCGACATCGTCCTGCTGAATGCGGCCGCGGGCCTCGTCTCCTTCGACCTGGCCAACGACCCGGCCCAGAGCCAGATCAGCATCCTCGAGCGCTTCAGCACGAAGATGGCGGTCGCAGCGGAGACGATCGACTCCGGCGCGGCCGCGAACAAGCTGGCCCAGTGGGTCGAGGCGTCGAAGGGGTAGACGCCCCGACCCGGCTCGGGCTACTTGACGTCATCGTCGACCCAATCGAGGGTCTTCGTGACGGCCTTCTTCCAGTTGCGCAGCAGTCGCGCAGCCTCCTCGGGATCCATCTGCGGCGTCCAGCGGCTGTCTTCCTGCCAGTTCGCACGCAGATCGTCGAGTCCGCTCCAGAAGCCGACGGCGAGACCGGCCGCGTATGCGGCGCCGAGCGCGGTGGTCTCCGCGACGACGGGGCGAACGACCGGCACACCGAGGATGTCCGCCTGGAACTGCATCAGTAGATTGTTTGCGATCATGCCGCCGTCGACCTTCAGTTCTGTCAGGTCGACCCCGGAGTCGGCGTTCACGGCGTCGAGCACCTCGCGCGTCTGGAACGCCGTCGCCTCGAGCGCCGCGCGTGCGATGTGGCCCTTGTTGACGTAGCGGGTCAGTCCGACGAGCGCGCCACGGGCATCGGAGCGCCAGTACGGGGCGAAGAGGCCGGAGAACGCCGGCACGAAGTACGCGCCACCGTTGTCATCGACCGTCGCGGCGAGTGCCTCGACCTCTTCGGCCGAGTTGATCAGTCCGAGGTTGTCGCGGAGCCACTGGATCAACGAGCCCGTCACAGCGATCGACCCCTCGAGCGCATAGTGCGGTTTCGCGTCGCCGAGCTTGTAGCCGAGCGTCGTCAGCAGGCCATTCTTGGAGTGCACGATCTCCTCGCCCGTGTTGAAGATGAGGAAGTTGCCCGTGCCGTAGGTGTTCTTCGACTCACCGGCGTCGAAGGCGGCCTGGCCGAAGGTGGCTGCCTGCTGGTCACCCAGGATGCCGGCGATCGGGGTCTCCCGGAGCAGCGAGTTCTCGTGCGCGACACCATAGACCTCCGAGGAGGAGCGGATGTCGGGCAGCATCGACCGCGGCACATCGAATGCGGCGAGGATGTCGTCGTCCCACTGCAGGGTCTCCAGATCCATGAACAACGTTCGACTGGCGTTCGTCACATCGGTGGCGTGCACGCCGCCGTCGACGCCGCCGGTCAGGTTCCACAGGACCCAGCAGTCGGTGGTGCCGAAGAGGAGCTCTCCGGCATCCGCTGCCTCACGTGCACCGGGCACATTCTCGAGGATCCAGACGATCTTCGTTCCGGAGAAGTACGTGGCCAGCGGCAGCCCGACCTGCTGCTTGAAGCGTTCGACGCCGCCGTCGGCCGCGAGGCGGTCCACGATCGGCTGGGTGCGGGTGTCCTGCCAGACGATGGCGTTGTAGACGGGCTTGCCCGTGTTCTTGTTCCACACCACGGCGGTCTCACGCTGGTTGGTGATGCCGACCGACGCGATGTCGTGGCGGGTCAGGTTCGCCTTGCCGAGGGCCTGGCCGATCACCTCGCGCACGTTGTCCCAGATCTGGGCGGCGTTGTGCTCGACCCAGCCGGCCTGCGGGAAGATCTGTTCGTGCTCGAGCTGCCCGGTCGAGATGATCGAACCGGACTTGTCGAAGATGATGGCGCGTGAACTCGTGGTGCCTTGGTCAATGGCGAGTACATAGTCAGCCATGGGGGTGCTCCTTTTGCGAGAGTCGGTGAAGCGAGAGATCTGGGGAAAAGAATGAGGGCCGACCCGGCGATGCCGAGCCGGCCCTCTGGGGGTCAGGTGATGATCGGGAGCAGCACGAGGGCTGACCAACCGGCGAGCAAACCACCGATGATCGGGCCGACGACTGGCACCCAGGAGTAGCTCCAGTCCGAGGCGCCCTTGCCCTTGATCGGCAGGATGAAGTGCGCGATACGCGGGCCGAGGTCACGGGCCGGGTTGATGGCGTAGCCGGTCGGGCCACCGAGGGAGGCGCCGATACCGATCACGAGCAGCGCGACGGGGAGTGCGCCGAGGGCAGCAAGGCCGCCGCCGTCACCGTTGCGGCCGAAGCCGATCACAACGAACACCAGCACGAAGGTGCCGATGATCTCCGTGACGAGGTTCCAGCCGTAGGAACGGATGGCGGGGCCGGTCGAGAAGACACCGAGCTTGTTGGCCGGCTCCGGCTCCTCGTCGAAGTGCTGCTTGTACGCCAGCCACACCACGATGGCGCCGATGATGGCGCCGATCAGCTGTGCGCCGATGTAGGCCATAACCGAGACGGGATCGACCGGGACTGTTACGCCGAGTGCCGCGTTGCCGAACTCGGTCGCGCCGTTGGCGACGAGGCCGAGCGTCACGGCCGGGTTGATGTGGGCGCCAGAGGCGTAGGCCACGATGACACCGGCGAAGACCGCGAGGCCCCAGCCGATTGTCACCATGAGGAAGCCGCCGCCGAAGCCTTTGTTTTTGGCAAGCGCGACGTTGGCGACGACTCCACAGCCGAGCAGCACGAGCATCGCGGTGCCGACCAGCTCTGACAGGAAGAGAACTCCGAGATTGTCCACGTTGACCTTTCTTGTTCGTCGCTGCGCGGCCGATCAAGGGCGTTGCAACGCTCCGATGCCTAACAACATAGTGCGGGGCGGCTCCGTTGGGAATGCCCTGTTCAAAACCCACTCTTCGGGCTACCGCGGGCGCACATTTAGCCGTAGTTTGGGCTGAGTGGGCGAGTGATTCGCCTTCGCCGCACCGTTGCGCGGAGGCCTTCAACGGAAGGAAAGCTTGTGAAGAAACTCATCAATGACCCGAAGAACGTCGTTACGGAGGCGGTGGGCGGGTTCGCCATCGCACACAGCGACATCGTCCGCGCGGAACTTGACCCCGTCTTCGTCGTGCGCAGTGATGCGCCGCGAGCAGGCAAAGTCGGAATCGTCAGCGGAGGCGGCAGTGGCCACGAGCCGCTGCACGCGGGATTCGTGGGCTTCGGCATGCTGGATGCCGCGGTGCCAGGGCCCGTGTTCACCTCACCGACCCCCGACCCGATCGTGGCAGCGACCAAGGCGGTCGACGGCGGAGCCGGCGTGCTCCACATCGTGAAGAACTACACGGGCGATGTGCTGAACTTCGAGACGGCCGCCGACCTCGCCGCCGCTGACGGCATCGAGGTGGCATCCGTGATCGTCGACGACGACGTCGCCGTGAAGGACTCGCTCTACACGGCAGGCCGCCGCGGCGTGGCCGGAACGGTGCTGGTCGAGAAGATCGCCGGCGCTGCCGCCGAGCGCGGCGACGACCTCGCCGCCGTCACCGCGATCGCCACGAAGGTCAACTCCCGCGTGCGCACAATGGGCGTCGCCCTGACCGCCTGCGTCGTGCCGCACGCCGGTGAACCGAGCTTCACGCTCGCCGAGGACGAGATCGAGATCGGCATCGGCATCCACGGCGAGCCCGGCCGCGAGCGCATCAAGCTTGAGCCGGCGGACGCCATCGTCGATCGACTGCTCGGCGCGGTTCTCGAGGACATGCCGTTCGCGGCGGGGGAGAATGCTCTGCTCCTCGTCAACGGGATGGGCGGAACGCCCCAGGTCGAGCTCTACATCGTCTACCGCCGTGCGGCAGAGATCCTCGCAGAACGCGGAGTGACCGTTACCCGATCGCTGGTCGGCAACTTCACCACCTCGCTCGAGATGCAGGGGGTGTCGATCTCGGTGCTCAAGCTCGATGACGAGCTCACCGAGCTCTGGGACGCCCCTGTGCACACCGCGGCGCTGCGGTGGGGACGCTGATGGTCGCGAGCCTCGGAGCTGACTGGGCCAGGGCCTGGATCACCGCATCGGCCGAGGTTTTGGCCGAGAACCGGGTGGCCCTGATCAACCTCGATCGGGCGATCGGTGACGGCGATCACGGCGAGAACATGGACAGGGGGTTTCAGGCGGCTCTCGGCAGACTCGATGAGCTGCCAGAGACCGCCACCCCCGGCGACGTCTTCAAGGCCGTCGCCACAACGCTCATCTCGACGGTCGGCGGCGCCGCCGGCCCGCTCTATGGCACGGCCTACCTGAAGGCATCGCTCGCGGTCGGCGCCGCGGAACGGCTGGACGGGCCGGCGCTCGTGCTCGCACTCACGGCAGCCAGAGACGGCATCGTGCTGCGCGGCAAGGCCGAATCGGGCGACAAGACGATGGTCGACGCGTGGACGCCGGCCGTTGACGCCGCGGCGGCCGCTGTGGACGCCGGGTCCAGCCCGCACGACGTGCTGCGAGCGGCAGCGGATGCCGCCGAACGCGGCGCGGAGGCCACCGAACCGCTCGTGGCCCGCAAGGGTCGAGCGAGCTACCTGGGGGAGCGGGCGATCGGGCACCGCGATCCCGGAGCGCAGTCGAGTGCTTTGCTGTTGCGCGCGGCGGAGCAGGTAGCCGGAGACGCATCGTGACGGCTGGCGCCGCGGCATCCGCTGCCAGGGTCGGCCTCGTCTTCGTCTCGCACAGCGACAAGATCGCCGACGGCCTGCGCGAGCTCGCCGCCCAAATGGCGCAGAACGCTCCGATGGCCGCGGCCGGCGGAACGGATGACGGCCGGATCGGCACGAGCTTTGACAAGGTGACGGCGGCCATCGCCGCCGTCGACCAGGGGGTCGGCATCGTCGTGCTGTGCGATCTGGGTTCGGCGATCCTGACCGCGGAGACCGCGCTGGACTTCCTCGACGACTCGGTGCGTGAACGGGTGCGCATCGTGGACGCCCCGCTGATCGAGGGCGGCGTCGCCGCCGCGGTCGCGAGCGAGGTCGGCGGCACGCTGCACGCTGTCATGGAGGCGGCGGAGTCCGCCGGCGGAACGACCGCGCTGAGCGCGGGAAGCGTGGAACCGTCCGAGTCGGCAGAGCCGGCCCCGCCGGACGGTTACTCGCGCACCGTGACGCTGATCAACAAGGACGGACTGCACGCACGCCCCGCTGCCGACTTCGTGAAGCTGGCCAACACCTTCCCCGCACGGGTCACGGTGAACGGCACCGACGCGCGCAGCCTGCTCGGCATCATGGCGATGGGCCTCGTCAAGGGAACGACGGTTGTGCTCGCCAGCGAGGACCCGGTCGGGTCCGAGGCCGTCGACGCCCTGGCCACCCTTGTCGAGTCGGGCTTCGGCGAGGCCTGAACGCCCTCCGCCGCGCGCTCGTTTTGGCTCTGTTGACGAGCGACGCGGCGGGCGTAGTATGACGCCATGAGCCGCGACGATGTCACGCAGGCTGAAGAAAATGCCTTCGTGCGATTCTTTGAGCGATTGAACAAGCAGGTCGAGAAAGCCATCGGCTCTCCTCCGATCTCGATTGGCGCTGAGGAGGAGACTCCTGTCGCCCTGCGGTTGTGTCCACTCTGCGGGCATCAGATGCGAGAACACAGCATCGATGAGACCTCCGCGAATGTGCTCGTGCACTGCCCGGTACCTGATGAGGAGCGGCGACCGAGTCCGTCGCGCCACGAGCCGTTGGGGGAGCTGGGCATGCCGGCATCCGCGCATCGGCTCGAGAAGCTCGCCAAGCGCGAGTGATTGTCCGAGCTGGGGCGGGTAGGCTCGCACCCATGAAGGCGTTGCAGGAGCGATTGGCGGTCACACTGACCGTCGCGTTCGTCGCGTACGCGCTTGTGCTGCAGACGCCGTCGGATGCCGCGCTGCTCACCACCGCGGTGATGCTCGCCGCCGCATTCACCCTCGGCGCCCGCTACCTCGCGGTCGGCATCGCGGCGGGGGAGTTGCACGTCGGTGCCCGCTCCCGGGCACACAGCGAGGTTCTCTCGCGCGCCATCGAGCAGCAGCATCCGAACACCGCGGGCAGGCCCCGCACCAGGGCTCCGGCCTGGGCAGAGGCGACCGCGTAGTCAGCGTGCCGCGAATCGATGGATTCGCAGGCAGAGGCGAGCGGTCGCACATGTGGCCGCACATCCCTCTGACTGATTGGAACCTCCCCTCGTGGACCTCTACGCTTTCGCGCCCATCGCGGCGCTGCTCGAACTCGCCTCGACGGCCGTCAATGGCCTCGCATCTCTCTTCACGCCCGTCGCCGGCGCCTCCGCGATGGCACTCGCCATCGTCGCCCTCACCGTTCTCGTTCGCATCTGCCTGATCCCGCTCGGCACCGCCCAGGCGCGGGCCGAGGTCACCCGACGCCGAATCGCGCCCAAGCTGCGCGAAATCCAGACCCGGCACAAGAAGAACCCGGAGAAGCTCCAGCGCGCGACTCTGGAGCTGTACGCAGAGGAGAAGGCGTCGCCATTCGCCGGCATGCTGCCCGCGCTCGCGCAGGCTCCCGTGCTCTCGATCGTCTACGGACTCTTCATCCTCGCCACGATCAATGGCCACCCCAACGCGCTGTTGCACGAGACGCTCCTCGGCGTTCCGCTGGGAACGAGCTTCCTCACCGTCGTCAACGGGAGCGCCGCCTGGCCGGGGGCTGCCGTCTTCCTCGGGCTGTTCGCGGTGATCGCGGCAGTCGCATTCACGTCGCGTCGCGTCATGCTCGCGCAGCAGGCGCAGTCGCCAGAGGAGATGCCTGCCGCGATGGCCAAGGTCAGCGGCGTGCTGAGCTGGATGCCGTTCATCACGGTGATCTTCGCCGCGATCGTGCCGCTGGCGGCCACGGTGTACCTGACCGTCACCACCGCATGGACGCTCGGCGAACGGCAAATTCTGCGCCGTCGCGCGGAACGACAGGCCGGAATCACTGAATGAACCACATCATGAAGTAACATCACAGTGTGTCTGATTCTGCATCCATCGCCGCTCTTGACCGCCTGTTGCAGCTCACAGTGCTCCTCGGGCGCGACATGGACGAGAGCCTCGCGCGCGACGGGGTCTCCCGATCGCGCGCGCCGGTGCTCTGGGTCATCGCTGCGGCAGGGCCGCGGACGCAGCGCGAGCTCGCCGATTCGCTCCACGTGAGCCCCCGCAACATCACCGGACTCGTCGACGGGCTCGCGGCCGACGGATTCGTGAGCAGGCAGCCACACCCGAGCGACCGGCGTGCTGCGCTGGTGACGCTGACCGACGCCGGAGAGGCGCTCGTCGCCAAGCTGGCCGCGGAGCAGGATCACTTCACACGGCAGCTCTTCGGGGATTGGAAGCCGGCCGAGTTGGCCGCGTTCTCCCGCGGTCTGGATCGCACCGTCATCCGTCTGCAGCAGCTCATCGAAGCGGAGGCATCGTGATGCCACGTGGCTGCGCACGGCGAGTGAGTTCGAGGGTTCGTGACGCACGCGCGGCGCTGGCCGCCGCGTCCTCGCGCTGATCGTCGAGGGGGGACAGCAGCACGTCGGCTTCGTACACTGTGACTGTGAGCACTGAACCCTCGAACTCCGATTCAGCGGCGCGGGAGTATGTCGCCGCGGTGACGCACGCGGTGCGTCGGCGCGATGCGCACACGCTTCTCGAGTTGTTCGGGCGGATCACGGGGGAGCCGCCGGTTCTGTGGGGTTCGTCGATCGTCGGATTCGGGCAGTATCACTACGTCTACGCCAGCGGGCGCGAGGGCGATGCCCCCGCCGCGGGATTCTCCCCGCGCAAGGCCGCCATGTCGATCTACCTGGCTGACGGCATCGGCGCGCACGACTACGCGCTCGCGCGCCTCGGAGAGTGGACGTCAGGCGTCGGTTGCCTGTACATCAAGGATCTGGAGAAGGTTGACCTCTCCGTGCTCGAGTCGATCATCCGGGACTCCTACGCCACGCTCACTGCGGGTGACTACGGCCGGCGCGCCCGAGAGACCGGCGAGTAGCCGCCCACGTCAACGTGGGAGGCGGCGTCAACGGTGGTGTCGGGGTTTCGACAAGCTCAACCAACGGAGTATCTCAACACCGCAAGCCGACGGGGGAGGCGGGGTTCCTGCGGAGTCAGGGCTTCCGGGCCTCGTCTTTGATCGCACGGCCCTGGATCACGTCGCGAAGCTCCTCGCTCTGCGCAGAGGACGCCGCTGACGTGTCGCGCAGCTGGACGAAGATGTGCGCCTCGGCTGGCCGGCCACTGCGCAATTGGCGCATCCTCTCCAGTTCCGCGTCGAACTCGCCGCCGAGCAGCAGTGCGACGTTGCTCACCCACATCCAGAGCAGGAAGACGAGCGCACCACCGATCGCACCGTAGCTGCGGTCGAAGGATGAGAAATTGGCGAAGTACAGGACGAGCCCGAGCGACGCCAGCACCCAGACTGTCAACGCGCCGGCTGCACCAACGCTCATCCAACGCAGGCGCGGATGCCTGATGTTGGGTGAGAAGTAGTAGAGGAGCGCAATCACGATCGCGGCCAGTGCGAAGGCGAGCGGGACGCGGACGATGTTCCATGCGAGCACCGCTGCGTCGCTCAGTTTCAGTCCACTGAGCATCTCCCCACCCAGAAGCAGCGCCGCCGCGGCGAGGAACAGCAGGACAACCAGGAGCGCTCCGAGCGGAACAGCCGCCAGGCGCAGCTTCCACGCCGTTCTACCTTCCGAGACGCCGTAGATGCTGTTCATGGCCCTGCCGAACGCGGTCACGTATCCGGATGCCGACCACAGCAGGAGGACGACTCCAAACGCGAATGCATAGCCGGCCGGCGCCTTCGCCAGCTCTTCGAAGAGCGCTCGCACGCTGTTTGCGGTCTCGTCGGATCCCAGTGACGCGATCATGTCGACCGTGAAGCGCATCACTCTGCTCGTCTCGCCGAGCATGCCGAGCAGTGACACCACGACAAGCATGGTCGGAAAGGTCACGAGCGCTGAGCGGAACGCAAGCGCAGCGCTCTGATCCAGACAATGGTCGCGGCGGAACTCCTTCACGCTGCGCGCAAACACGTAGCGCCAGTGCGCACGGCTGAGCGCCACCGGGCTGCGCGGCGCCGGGTCGCCGGATCGCTCGCCCTGGCCGTCTGGGTGCTGCGCCGGATGCGTGCGAGTTGTCATCCCCTCAGTAGACCCCTCGAGTCGGGTCCGGGCAAGCCGCTTGCACAGAAGTCACGGATTCGGCGGACCGGCGGGCACCCAGTCTCAACGTCGGGAGAGAGCGTTCGCGTGGCACTAGAGTGAGGTCACTCTCATGCTTGAACTCATTGGCGATCTCCTCATCTACGGCGCGGCTGTCGCGCTCAGTCCGATTCCGCCGATTGCGGTCATCCTCCTGCTGCGCTCGCGCTCCGGCCTCGGCGCCGGGGCCGCGTTCCTCGTGGCGCGAGTCGTCGTTCTCGTTCTCGTTGCAGCCGTCGTTGCGTTCGGGGCCGAGCTCCTGCCAGAGTCGGGCGCCGCCTCGCCGGTGACCGCCGTTCTGCGCATCGGTCTCGGCATCGGACTCATGGTTCTCGCCGTGGTCAAGTGGCGTTCTCGGCCGAAGGCGGGGGAGGCCGCGGCGCTGCCCTCATGGATGGCCTCGCTGAACACCAGCACGGTTGGTGGCGCCGCACGAAGCGGCATCCTGCTCTCCGCCGCCAACCCCAAGGAACTCGCATTCGGTGTCGGCGCCGGTCTGACGATCGCCAGTGCCGATCTCGGCACTGCGGGGATCGTCGTCGCGAGCGTCGGCTACGCGGTGTTGGCCTGCCTCGTGCTCATCGTTGCCGTCGTCGGTTGCTGGCTTGCCGAGGAACGCGTCGGCCCGGCCCTGGATGCCGTGCGCACCTGGCTCGTGCAGAACTACGCGGTCGTTGTCGCCATCGTCCTGTTGCTGATCGGTGTCGTGCTGATCGGGGAGAGCCTCGGCAGCTTCTGAGCACGCTGACTCGCCTCGTTCGATCACGAGGTGACGGGCCCCACCGAGTTGTTGGAGCCGGCGCGCCAAGCGGGCTCGGCAATGACCTCGGCAAGGACACCCGGCATCCAGGGCCGCCCAGGCTCGCGCAGCTCTCGTCGAGATCCGGCACGAAGGCGGCGACGTAGACGAGCCGCATCACTCGTTCCAGACCGCTGATGTGCGGAGCGACCTCCGCTCCGAGTCGCCATCACTAGCGAGATCGGGTGACGCTACTCGGGATGCACAACGCCTACAAGCCCCTTGCAACGGCAGAGCGTCGCTCCAAAGCTGTGAAGCACGATGACCACGCCCACAGTAGCGACGACGACGACCATGCCACAGCGCCGTGCCCGGCCCATGCCGATGCCGGAGCCACGGGGACCAGTCTCGGTGTTGCTCGGCGACTGGCTGCGCACGGGGCCGGGTGAGCGGCCGGCATCCATCATGGGCGAGGTGCGGCGCGCGGTCGAGCGGAGTGAGTCGGTCCTGGATGACGACGACCTCCAGCTCAGCCTGTTCGTCCTGTACGAGCTGCATTACGGCGGGATCGACGGCGTAGCCGACACCTTCGAGTGGGATCCGGAACTGCTGGAGCTGCGCGCTGTCGTCGAGGCCGCATTCGAAGCCGACCTTCGCCGCACGGTGCGCCAGCCGCATGCGCGTCGAGGAGTATCGGAGGCGCTCTTCGAACTCGTTCGGGGCGACGACGGGCCGAGCCTCTCGCGGTTCGTCGAAACGGAGGCGAGCCTCGAACAGTACAGCGAGGTGCTGGTCAATCGGTCGATCTACACGCTCAAGGAGGCCGATCCGCACAGTTGGGCCATTCCTCGCCTGCACACCGGGGCCAAGGCGTCGCTCGTGGAGATCCAGGCCGACGAGTATGGGGGAGGGCGCCCGGAGCGCCTCCACGCCACGATCTTCGCGCGCTGCATGGAGGAGCGTGGCCTCGACAGCAGTTACGGCGCCTACGCGGACCACGTGC
>CAZZNX010000102.1:0-13241 GCA_964655795.1 uncultured Leifsonia sp.
GTGTGCACGATGATCTCGTCGTGCAGGAAGAAGACGAGGTGCGGGATCCCGTCGAAGACGGGGCCGGATGCCGCGGCGCGGCGCCCCGGCGGCTGTGGGTTCCTGCCTTCGATCGCGAGCAGCCCCTTGCGGAGCTCCGCCATCCAGCACAGCGCCCACTCCGCCGCACTGCCCTGCACGACGAAGTTGCGGGTGAACCGCCCCCAGTCCCGGGCCCGGCTGCGCGCCCGGGCCTCCTCGGCGGTGCTTGCGCCCGGTTGGCTCGCCCGTCTCTGTGCCTCGCGCCACTCCTCACCGGGAGGCGATGATGAGCGCCCGAGCCAGGTGGTGACGAGTTCGCCGCGTTCACCGGCGCGGGCGGCCTGCTCGACGAGGCGGATGGCACGCGGGTACGCCCGGGTGAGCTTGGGCATCAGGCGGCCGCTCTCCCCCGTCGTCGCGCCGTACATGGCACCGAGCATGGCGACCTTGGCCTGATCGCGCGTCTCGACGACGCCGCTGGCGACGATGCCCGCATACATGTCGACGCCGCGGCCGGCCGCGGCCATGCTGGTGTCGGCCGAGAGCGCCGCGAGGATGCGCGGCTCGAGCTGTGCGGCATCCGCCACCACGAGTTTCCATCCCGGGTCGGCGGTGACGGCCGCGCGAATCTGACGCGGCAGCTGCAAGGCGCCTCCCCCGCTCGTTGCCCAGCGCCCGGTCGCGGCGCCGCCGGGAACGTAGTCGGGGTGGAAGCGGCCGTCGATGATCCACTGGTCCATCCAGGTCCAGCCGTTGGCGGTGAGCAGGCGCGCCCGCTTCTTGTACTCGAGCAGCGGCGCGATCACGGGATGCGTGTATTCGGCGAGCTCCCAGCGGCTCGTCGAGGTGATCATGAGCCCGGCCCGGTTCAGGGCCTTGAGCATGCTCTGCGGGGAGTCCGGGTTGACGGTGTTGTCACCGAGGATGGTCCGGATGCGACCGGCCAGCACCTCGAGCTTGGCCGGCCGGGTGCCGTATGGCACGCGCGGGCCGAGCTCCTCGGTCAGGATCGCGTCGTGCACCTCGGTTCGCCACGGCAGTCCGGCGTTGCGCATCTCGGCGGCGATGAGCGCCCCGACGGACTCGGCGGCGAGCAGGAGCCGCAGCCGGCCGGCATCCGGAACAGCGGAGATCGCCTGCAGTTGGCGTCGGTACTCGGCGACGCTGTCTTCGGCGGCGGCGCTGCGGCCGGACGCCATCGTGTCGGCGAGGTCGAACAGGGCGCTGTGCACAGGGGCGACGGCAGCGGTGAGCGGCTCGGCCGGACGACTCCAGTCGCTGGGTGCGGCGCGCGCGAACGCCGTGTCGGCGGCGAGGGTTGAGTTGCGTAGGATCGCGTGGCTGAGGCGGAGGTCGTGGCAGCGCTGCACCCGCACACCGGCGTTCAGCAGATCGCCGTACCAGCGGGAGCTGTCACTCCACACCCAGCGCTCCGCGGCGGCGCCCGCCACCTCCTGCGCGCGCTCGCGTTCGGCGACAAAAGCGGCCAGCTTCGCAAACTCCAGCGCGATGGGCGCGCCCACGAGATCTCCGCGCTCGTCGACGGTGCTCGCCGTCACCGAAGTCGGGTTTGTGCGAGAGAGAACGATGGCCACTGCACCATTCTCCCCGCCGCCACCGACAACGCCCGCCACTGCCCTGCCACGGCGACGATTCGCTCTGGCGCCCGCCGTTCAGGCGGAGTTAGGATCGACGGCGTCGAGAGGATCTGCCCTGCCCCAGACAGCCCCGCTTCCCCGCTCCGAGCTCGTGCGTGCACTCCGGGCGTCGGGTTCGGTGTTCGCCGAGGACGAGGCTGTGCTGCTGGCGGAGGCATCGTCAGGCGATGCGGAGCGCCTGACTGAGCTGCTCGGCCGTCGGCTCGCCGGCATCCCGCTGGAGCAGGTGCTGGGCTGGGCCGAATTCGCCGGTCTGCGGGTCGGTGTTGCACCCGGCGTCTTCGTGCCCAGGCGCCGCACGGAGTTCCTCGCCGAGCTCGCCATCGCCGCGTGCTCTCCCGACGCCGTCGTCGCCGATCTGTGCTGCGGAACGGGTGCCATCGGCGCCGCCGTCCTGGCGGCCGTCCCCACTGCACGGCTCTGGGCGAGCGACGTGACCACCGCGAGCGTGCGGTGCGCAGAGCGCAACCTCGGCGGTCGGGCGACGGTGCTGCAGGGCGACCTCTTCGCTGCCCTCCCGGAGACGCTGCGCGGCCGGATCGATGTTCTCGCCGTGAACGCGCCCTATGTGCCGAGCGATTCGATCGCCCTGCTTCCGCCCGAGGCGCGCCTGTACGAGCCGCACAGCGCCCTCGACGGCGGGCCCGACGGTCTCGACTTCCACCGGCGGGTCGCTGCGGATGCCGGCAGCTGGCTGCATCCGGGGTCGACGCTGCTCATCGAGGCGAGCACCGAGCAGGCGCCCGTCTCCGCCGCGCTGTTCGACGCCGCGGGCTTCGCCGCCCGGATCGAGCGCGACGATGAGCGGGATGCCACGGTCGTCGTCGCGACGCGACTGGCGCCACTCCGTCGGATGCCTGAACCGCGCAGCGTTACGTGCAATCCTGAGAGGAACACCGAGGAGACCAGCAATGAAGCCAGAAATGCACGTGACACCCGTCTCGTTCACGAGTGATGACTACGCGGCCCGGATGGCCCGTTTGGTCGAAGACGCGCGCGAGCAGGGCCTTGACGGCGTCATCGTGACACCCGGTCCTGACCTCGTCTGGCTCACCGGCTACCGGCCCACCGCCATCACCGAGCGGCTGACGATGTTGCTCGTCGCCCCGAACGCGCGCCCGACGCTCCTCGTGCCCATCTTGGAGCGGCCGGATGCCGAAGCGTCCGACGGTGCTCCCTCGCTCGGAATCACCGACTGGGTCGACGGCACAGACCCGTATGAGGCAGCCAGTCGTCTGCTGCGAGCCGATGGGCGGTTCGGGATCTCCGACTCGGCATGGGCGATGCACCTGCTCGGCCTCCAGGATGCACTCCCCGACACCCGCTTCCGGTCGCTGAGTCAGAGCCTTCCGATGATGCGGGCCGTCAAGGACGACAATGAGCTCGGCCGCCTCGCGATGGCGGGCGCCGCCGCGGATGCGACGTTTGGCGAGATCCTGAAGGTGCGGTTCGCCGGTCGGCGCGAGACGGATGTCGCGGCGGATCTCGCCAGGCTCCTGCGGGAGTTCGGGCATGAACAGGTGGACTTTACCGTTGTCGGTTCTGGGCCCAACGGTGCCAACCCCCACCACGAGGCGGGCGATCGGGTGATCGAAGAGGGAGATGCGGTCGTGCTGGACTTCGGCGGCCTGATGCAGGGGTACGGCTCGGACACGACCCGCACGGTGAGCGTCGGGGAACCTTCGGCTGAGCTGCTCGAGGTCCACGAGGTCGTCCGTCGGGCACAGCAGCTGGCATTCGAGGCCGTCCGGCCGGGTGTGACCTGCGAGGAGATCGACAGGGTCGCCAGAGCGGTGATCGTGGAGGCCGGGTACGGCGCGGAGTTCATCCATCGCACCGGCCACGGAATCGGAGTGACCACGCACGAACCGCCGTACATGGTCGAGGGCGAACAGCAACCGCTCCTGCCGGGGATGTGCTTCTCGATTGAGCCCGGAATCTACCTGAAGGGACGCTTCGGCGTGCGCATCGAGGACATCGTGACCGTCACCGAAGACGGCGGCACGCGGTTCAACAACACCGATCACGCCCTTCAGATCGTCGAGTAGCCGGCAGGCACGGCCCGGCGGATGGCAGCATCAGATCGCGCCGGGCCCTCTCCGAAGACGACCGGTGATCGCGGTTCCGGCGAGGACACCCAGGGCGATGGCCACCATCGTCGACACCGTCGTCACGAGTGAGCTGACTCCCCCAGTATCCCCGCCGAGAATGCTGGCAACACCCACGAGCCCCAACGCACCGGGGACCAACAGCCAGAATGCCGGGAGGAAACTCACGATCGCCGGCGGCCCCGATGGTTGACGTGCGACGAGCACCGCCACCGGGGTCATCGCCAGGGCGCCGACGAAGGCCGAGAGCACACCACCGAGGAAGACGTCAGCCAGCACCTGCGCACCGTACGCGACGTAGAGCACCAGCAGGATCCAGCCCAACGACGCGGGTCGGGCGCACTGGTACACGACAATCCCGACACCGAACACCGCCACACCCAGCCATGGGCCCAGCGCTCCGAGTGACTGCTCCACGTGCGTGAGTTCACGTGCGGGGACGCCGACGACGGTGGCAGCCGCAACGATGCCGACGGCGAGGAGGATCAGCTGCATCGACCCGGCGGCGAGACGGCCGGCGCCGGCCATCATCTGCCCGGTCGACAGCTCCACCACGCCGGTCGTCAGCAGCGCACCGGGCAGGAGGATGATCAGCGGGGCGATCAGGGACGGAAGGATCCCGGCTTCGATCTCGGTGCGGATCAGGAGGAAGACGGAGACTCCCACCAAGAACGCCGCACCGACGGTGATCAGCGCCTGGTACTGCCGAGCTGCGCGCGCGCCGGCCAGGAGGAGTGTTCCCACCACGGCACCCAGCACGGCCGAGACCAGCACACCGGCCCAGGAGGCGCCGAGGAGCATCGAGATTCCACTGGACAGGAACATGTAGGCGACGATCCGCTGCGCCGTGTTGTACGGACGCGGGAGGCGCCGAATCGCTTCAATGCGTGACGGAATCGCCTCCGCGGGCAGCGCTCCGGTCTGCGCCGATTCGACGGTGTCATTGAGCGCTTCGACCTGATGGAGCAGCGCGCTGCGCCCACTAGCGACCACTCCGGTTCGAAGGTGGCCGTCTGCGCTCGCGGAGATGAACAAGGCCGTAGGGAAGACCACGACTTCCGCCGTCGGGAATCCATTCACCGCTGCGATGTCCACCAGCGCGTCCGTCACACTCACCACCGAGTAGCCGGCATCGATCATGGCCTCGCCGGTCGATTCCAGGGCGTGTAACACGACGGCCGGTTCGGCGTGGACCTGAGGCGGGCCCTCCGAGGGGACGGCGTCTTCCGGGCGAACGCTGGGCCGCCTGCGGTGGAGAAGGAACAGGACCGCGGTGCCGATGAGCAGGACTACGATGGCAATGATCCATTGCACCATCTCGACGTTCGGGTCCGCATACGCCGGTTCGATCGGGGCGAGCTCGCTCGGCTCCTCCGTTGGCGTCTCTTCGGGGGTGGGCTCCTCGGTAGGTGGAACAACTTCCGCGGTGGGGGTAGCGGTGGGTTCGGGTGTCGAGGGCGCGCTGGTCTCGGTGGGCTCCGGGGTGGGCTCCTCGGTCGGCGAGTCCGTGGCCGGCGGGTCTGGCGTTGGCGTTGGCGTTGGCGTTGGCGCAGCCGATGCCGGCGCCGTCGACACGGGCGTGGGAATCTGAGGCTGAGTGCTGCCGATCGCTGTCGCCGCGCTGCTCTGGGCGGCAACGGCCGCCGTCACGGGGACCACGGCGACGGCGAGGGCAACCGCGACGCCGACGGCAGCAAGGCCACGCTTCACACTCACTTGTCGAGTGCTCAGGGTCTAGTCATCCTCTGCGAGGAACGGTTCGTGGTGATATCCGGAGGAATCGACCACCAGCGCCGTCGATTCGGGTACCTCCTGGAACACACCCGGCAGGTCGTTGAGGGGTTCGGAGACGATGAGTCGGGCGTTCGGCCCGAACAGCTTGAACCGTTCCGCATCGGGATACATGTCCCACAACGTCTCGACGTCGGTGGAGTGGAACAGTGTTCGACTGCGCCTTTGCGAGGAGTAGCGGAAGGCCCACACCGTCGCGCCATCGGTCACGGCCACCGTGCCCTGCATCGGAAATGTCACCCCATGATCGTGCCCAACGGACTCCACCGTGCGGATCGTCGCCGCCATCGCCGCGATGGGGTCGTCCTTCAGGCCGAGCGTCAGCGCCAGATTGAACAACACCTCTGAGTCGGTCGTGCCACGGATGTCCGGGTAGAGCGATGGGTCAACGGCATAGGTCAGATCGCGCTTCACCTTCGAGAAGTCGGAGAGAAAGCCGTTGTGCATGAACATCCAGTTCTCGTGGCGGAACGGATGGCAGTTGCTCTGCTGGATCGGCGGCCCAGCGGCCGCGCGAACGTGGCTGAAGAACAGCGGACTGCGGACGCTGCGGGTCAGCTCACGGAGGTTCTGATCATTCCACGCCGGCTCGATGCTGTGGAAATAGGCCGGTACGGAACCTCGACCACAGACGCGGGGGTGCCGGAGGACGGCTGTCGCCAGCCGAAGCCGAAGCCATCGCCGTTGACGGTCTCGTTGCCGAGCGGGGAGTTCAGTGATTGGGCGACCAGCGAATGCTGGGCGTCCAGGATCACCAGGGAGGGTTGGAGCGCTTCGCCCGAATAGGCCAGCCATCGACACATTTCTGCACCTGTCTTCCATTGCGCGGTTTTGCCAGACACTAACCCCGCGCCGCTGTGGTCGACGTCATCCAGATGGGATGAAGCTCACGCAGCGTTGGCGATCCCGGCCTCACGCGCGGCGAGTGTGAGCAGCTCGCGCGTGGCGGCTACCGAGCGCACCAGATCATCGGGGTTCGCAGTCAGCCCGAGCACCAGTGCGTCGACGCCGTCGACGCCGGCCTGGGTGAGCAGCCCCTTCTCGTTGGTGACCCACTCGCCGCGTGCGGCGAGGATGGAGTGACCCGCGCGGCATGCCGCCTCGCTCATGAGGCCCGCGCACTGCGCGACACGCCCTCGGCGCGCGTGCGCATCCGCGTAGACGAGCGTCATGTCCGCCGTCGCCCACCATTCCGCGCTCG
Organism: uncultured Leifsonia sp.; assembly: GCA_964655795.1. Lineage (GTDB taxonomy): Bacteria > Actinomycetota > Actinomycetes > Actinomycetales > Microbacteriaceae > Microterricola. Next base: position 6,780 of record CAZZNX010000102.1, read on the forward strand.
CGGTGGTCCGAAGCGCGGCCGGGTATCCCCACTGCGGGACCTCGCCCCACAGGGGGCGGTTGATGCCGAGCTCCGCGAGGAGGATGTAGCTGGGGATGCCGGCCTGGTGAAAGAGCAGCCCATCGATGTAGAAGCGCCCATGCTCGGCATCCTCATGGATGCGCTCGATCTGTGTGAGGTCACGGTAGTGGAGGTCGACGGCCCGGCCGTCGACCATGACCTTGCCGCCGCCGTTGAACAGGCTCCCCCAGCCCTCGAGCTCCGTCAGCTCGCCGGGCCACCCGATGGCGCGAATCTGCTCAACGTCCAGGGAATCGCGGTAGTACACGGCCAGATCCCAGTCGCTGTCGTCGCGCTGGACGCCGCGCGCCTGCGAGCCGCCGAGCGCGACACCCCGCACGCCGGGCACGCCGGAGAGCGCTGCGGTCACCGATTCCAAGAACACGTCGTCATGCACGTGCTCAGCGTAGCGGGGCTCGATAGTCTCGGAGTTCCCCGTGAACTCACTGAACCGAAGGATGTCGACGATGGAGCACTTCGAGACGATCGTCATCGGCGCGGGCGTGGCCGGCCTGACCGCGGCCCGACTCCTGGCGCAGGCCGGCCGACGCGTCGTGGTGCTTGAGGCGCGCGACCGAGTCGGCGGCCGGGTGTGGACACATCGCGATGGCGGGCACGTCACCGACCTCGGCGCTTCGTGGATCCACGGCATCACCGACGAGCCCGTCGCTGCTGCCACGGCCGCCTTCGGCATGCGCACCGTCGAGTTCTCCGTCGGCGGCTACCAGCCGGACAGTCGCCCGATCGCCTACTACGGTCCCGATGCTGAGCGCCTGCCCGATGCTGCCGCGCAGTGCTTCGCTGACGACATCCGCACGCTCGACGGCGCACTTGCGCCGGTGATCGCGTCGTCGGACGACGACGCCTCGTATCGCGACGTGACTGAGACTGCCCTCGCCGCCACCGGTTGGGATGGCGAGCGCACGGAGCGCGTTCGCGAGTTCTTGCAGCACAGAACGGAGGAGCAATACGGCGCCTGGATCGAGGACCTCGCCGCGCATGGCCTCGACGACGACTCCGTCGACGGCGACGAGGTCGTCTTCCCCGACGGCTACGGCCGGCTCCCGGAACACCTGGCGGAAGGGCTCGACGTTCGCCTCAACCACATCGTCACGAATGTCACGTGGTCAGAGCAGAATGTCGCCGTCACGACGGACCGTGGCGTTCTGACGGCTGACACCGCGGTGGTGACGGTGCCGATCGGTGTGCTCCGCTCTGGTGACTTCGTCATTGAACCGCCGTTGCCCGAACCCGTCCAGGGCGCCTTGGGACGGTTGGAGATGAACGCGTTCGAGAAGGTCTTCCTCCGGTTCGACAGCAAGTTCTGGGACGAGGGCGTCTATGCAATCCGGCAGCAGGGACCAGAAAGTCTGTGGTGGCACTCCTGGTACGACCTCACTTCCCTGCACGGAACACCCACGCTCCTCACCTTCGCCGCGGGACCAGCGGCCAGAGCGACGCGCGGGTGGAATGAAGAACGGCTCGTCGAGTCGGTCCTCACCCAGCTGCGACGACTCTACGGTGAACGCGTGGAGCACCCCACCGGGGTCCAGATCACCGACTGGCAGGGCGATCCGTTCGCCCGCGGTTCCTACGCGTACATGACGGTGGGGTCGACGACGGCGGATCACGACGACCTCGCAACACCCGTCGGCGGAGTCCTCCACATTGCCGGCGAGGCCACGTGGACCGACGACCCCGCGACCGTCCCAGCTGCCCTGCGCTCCGGGCACCGCGCGGCATCGAACATCTTGCAGCGGGACATCCCGATCGACGCGGTGTGGGCGGCCGAGTAGCCGGTCGGTTTCCGGCATCCACGATCACCCCTCGGGGATCGGCTCCTTGGGCAGCTTGCGCACCCGCGCCCGCCGACGTCGGCGCTCGGGAACCATCGAGCGCATGTCCTCGAGCTTGCCGAAACAGAGCAGGCGGTCGTTGGCTTCGAGCAGGACGTCGCGCTTCGGGTTCGGGATGACCGCGGAGCCCCTGTGCACGGTGAGCACCGTGATGTCGAGGTCGCTCAGTATCGAGTCCGCGAGGCGCTTGCCCACCAGATCCGCATCGCTGTGCACGACGATCTCGGCAACGCCGTAGCCGGTCGAGACGCTGAGGCGCTGGCGCACATCGATCTCGGGGAAGGCCACCTGTCCGGCGATGTAGTCGATGATCGCACCGGCGACGTCCAGCCCGGTCGCCCGCTCGATCCCCTCGAGGCCCGGCGAGGAGTTGACCTCCATCACGAGCGGGCCGTCGTTGCCCTCGAGCATGTCGACGCCGGCGACGCGCAGCCCCATGATCTGGGCGGCGCGCACCGCCGCACGGGTGTACTCGGGGCTCAGCTCGACCGCCTCGACGGTGCCTCCGCGGTGCACATTCGAGCGGAACTCATCGCCCGTGGCGACGCGGCGCATCGCCGCGACGACGCGGTCCCCCACCACGAGCGCTCGGATGTCGCGGCCACGGCTCTCCGAGACGAAGCTCTGGATCAGCACGTTCTGCTTGGTGGAATGCAGCGTCTCGATGATCGCTTCGGCGATCTTGACCTCGGGGGCGAGGATCACACCGATGCCCTGGGTGCCCTCGAGCAGCTTGATGACGACGGGGGCACCGCCGACGCGTTCGATCGCCATGCGCACGTCGGCGCGGGCGTGCACGAACGCCGTCGCCGGCATGGCGATATCGTGGCGCGACAGGATCTGGGTGGCACGAAGCTTGTCGCGCGAGTTCGTGATGCCGGTGGCCGTGTTCGGCGTGTAGACGTCCATCTGCTCGAACTGGCGCACCACGGCCGTTCCGAAGTAGGTGATGGAGTTGCCGATGCGCGGCAGAATCGCGTCATAGTCGGAGAGCAGCTTGCCGCGGTACTGCAGGTCGGGCTCGGGGCCCGAGAGATCGATCGCGAATCGCAGAGTATTCAGAACCTTCACCTGGTGGCCCCGCTGGAGTGCGGCCGCGCGGAACCTCTGCGTCGAATATGCCTGTGGCGCGCGCGAAAGAATAGCCAGTTTCATCGATGAGCCTGCCAAGATAAAGGAGTGACGGAACCTACCTATTCAAGCACTATCGCTGGCTGGCGTGAGTGGGTGGGCTTGCCTGACATCGGCATCCCGTGGATCAAGGCAAAGCTCGACACCGGTGCCCGCAGTTCCGCGCTGCACGCGTTCGACGTGGAAGAGTTCGTGGGCGAGGATGGTGCCGACTTCGTCCGGTTTCAGGTTCGCCCCTGGCAGCACACCGACAACGGCGCGATCACGGTGGAGCGCCCCGTGCATGACCGGCGCTCTGTGCGCAGTTCATCCGGGCACAGCGAAGAACGCATCGTCGTGCTCATCGACGTGCAGTTCTTCGGTCGCACCGTCACGGCCGAGACCACGCTGAGCAATCGCGATCAGATGGGGTTCCGGATGCTGATCGGCCGCGAGGCCCTGCGGCAGGGCTTCCTCGTCGACTCCGACAAGTCCTTCCTCGGCGGCCGCGCCCCGCAGGAGATCCGCCGCCGCAACCGCGGGCGCGGCTAACCCCGCGGCCCGCACTCTTCGGCGGTTCGGTCCCCAGGACTCAGAGACTGGTCTCGGGGCGCTGACGCCCCGTTGCCGTTTCATCGACCGCCGAGGCGTCGACGTCTGGATCGATGTCGTCTGCCCGGCGGAGCTGATCTTCTGACTTCGACCGGAGGTCGGCGGCATCCGCTTGGCGTGCATCGGCCTCGCGTTGCAACCGTTCTGCCTCGATCCTGGCTTGTTCGGCGTCGGCCTCAGCGCGCTTCGCATCTGCGTCGTGCTGTCTGGCCGCCAAAGCGTCATCCTGCGCTTGGACGCGGACCTCCTCTGCCCGACGCCGATCACTCTCCGCCTGCGCTTCGCGCCGCTGCCGTGAGAAGTAGTAGGCGAGCCCGATCACGATGATCAGGACCAGCACTCCGACGATGATCCACACAAGAACGTTGGAATCCATGATCTTTCCGCCTCTCTGCTGAGATGGGAGGGTTCAAGTCAACTCCCGTTCCCGTGCAAAATCAACGGGTCAGGATGCCGCTTCCTCCGCGGCGGCGCGCGATGCGGCGCGGAACTCCTCGGCCGCTGCGACTGCGTTGGGGAAGCGTTCCTCGAGGAACTCGAAGAAATGGAGTCCGGCGCGGATCGTGGTGCTGATCTCGTTTCGCAGCTGGGCATCGGTGATGCCGAACTCGAGGTCGACGTTGCGGTCGATGCCGAAGAACACGTCACCGTCGGCATCCGTGGTGACCAGCACACGCGGAAAGAGCCGGGAGTTGTGCCACTCGTTGACCGCGTCCATCGCAGCGGTCTGACTCACAGCCGGCAGCCACGCCTTCCACTTCGCGCTGATGCGCAGAATGGGAGTGTCGTTGCCGATCAGAAGGAACCAGAACGGGTTGTCGTCCCACACGGAGACGATGTCGCCATCGCCGTCGTTGCCGTAGTTGACCCCATCGGCGCTGAGCGCGCTTTCGATTCGCTGGGTGGAGAGTGCGCCCAGAGTCGCGGCGTCCTCGGTGAAATCGGTGAGCGATACAGGCATGTCGTTGTCTCCGGGTGAGCTTTCCGAGTGGGCGGGCAGGACGTGGTCTGGCAGGGGTTCGGGTGCTGGCTGTGCCGCGAGCGCGCGGTCAATGAGCCCGGCGTAGAAGCTGTTGCCGTTGCGATCGTCGAACTTGTCGGCAAGGTCGCGCGCCGTGTGGAGCACCTGGCTGTGCAGCTCAGCGAGCGTCGCGCCGTGAGGGGCAGGCAACCCCGTGCTGTCGGTTGCGTGCTGTTCCAGCGCCGATGACAGGCCCGCAAGCAGCGAGATGAGGAAGCTGAGGTGTGCGAGCGGGGTCTTCGCCCCGTCGAGCAACACGATGTCGGCCGTGCGCAGCCGCTTGAGCGCCTCGTCGATCTGCCCGCCACGAAGCAGCACCTCAAGCTGTTGACCGCGTGCGCCTGCCGCATCCGTGGGCACGTCCAGCGTCATGCGACGGTGAGCCTCGCCCAGAATCGCTGCCGCCTGAGGCGCCTCTCCCCGCATCAGGTGGGCGACGGCCAGCGCCGAGAGGCCACGCGTTGGTTCGATATTGCAGGAGCCGTGGAGCTTGCCTGCGAGTGCGGAGAGCTCATCGTACTGACCGGTGACGTACAGGTAGTCGGCTTGTTCGCCTGGCTCGCAGGCCTCGCAATTCGAGAACTCATCACGCGGGGTGGCGCGCCAGAGGGCGCGAACGTCTTCAACGGCGGGATCACCGGTCAGAAAGGCGAACCGGAATCGGGCGGCGAGGTATCCGCTCGCCCCATGACCGGCGAGGTCGTAGCGGCGCTGCATGTCGTCAAGAACGGCGAGCGCCTGCGGGCGAGACACCTGCAACCACGCCGGGAGGTGGCCGGCAACCCATTTGAACTGCCAGAACAGTGAGAACTCATCGGACTTGTCGAAGAGGTCGGGGCGCTCATCCCACAGTCTCAACAGTCTGGCCATCACGGGGAACGACTTGTATGCCTCATCGCTCGAGGTGTACGCGTCGATGAGATCGAGCAGGGCCTCGGCCAGACAATCGGCCGGCCCCTCGTTCTCGATCCGCCGGGCGAGGTCCTCGGCGCGGGCGTTGCGTGCCGGCCCGTCTGGCAGGCTGTAGACCTCGGCCAATTCGTTTCGTGCGTCGACATCGTTCACTGTGCGGTCCCCCTCAAGCTGGCACTCAGCAGGACGCTGAGTGCGTTGTTCATCGCGTCGATCTCGCTGGGCCTGAGCCCTTCCCCGGCGAGCATCACTGCGGACAGATACAGACTCTTCAGGCCCGCGTCGAACACGTCGCCTGTGGCATCGAGCAGTTGGCGAGCGACGGGGGCGGAGTCGTTCAAGACCAGTGTGCGTGTCGGCACGGCTTCGGGCTCCGTGAGCGATCCGAGCAGGTCACCCCACGCTCCGCCGTGTTGCTCACGCTCAGATCGGAGACCACGCTGGAAATCGCCCTCCCGGTCGCGCAGCAGGATCGACGGCACCCCGCGCGGTTCAAACTCCCGGACAATCACGTCGCAGTCTTCGCTGGCGAGGACCAGGCGGGCGGCCACCGTGGCCTCCGCGACCTCGGCGGTGCGGGACGGCTCGAGCTCCCCCAGCACCTGGACGAGGTCGCCGGAGCCGAGCTCGCGCACCACCCACCCGCTGAGTCCGAGTTTCTGAATGATCTCCGCGTCGTAGACGTAGCCGGCGTTGACCACGATCAGGCCCTGCGCCCGTGCGACGGTCGCCACCCGGCGGTATGCCTCGGTTGTCGTTGTGTAGAGCAGTTCCCCCTGTCGGGAGACGTCGGCGAGGGTCAGCGGGCCATCGGTCGTCTCGTACGGCAGGATCTGCGCGACCAGCGCCAACATCTCGGCCTCGCTGACCGCGAGCGAACGCAACGCGGGG
>CAZZNX010000103.1:0-12983 GCA_964655795.1 uncultured Leifsonia sp.
CCTCACCTCGCTGCGCCCGATCCCGCGCACGCTCGGCCTCAGCTGGGGCCGCACGCTGCACGACGTGTCCATCCACCTCAAGCAGGGCTGGGCGCCCGGCGTCAACGTCGTGCAGATCAACGGCGGCGTCAGCCTGAACCGGCGTGCGGGCACGGCCGCGACGACGGCCGTCACGATCGCCAGCAAGGCCAGCGGCCAGGCAACACTGCTGCCGAGCCCGGCCATCCTGGAGCGCATCGAGACCAAGCGCGCCATCGAGGCCGACCGATCGGTCGCCGCCGTGCTCGAGATGGCGGGCACAGCAAACGCCTATCTGTTCAGCGCAGGAGCGGCCGACCAGAACTCCGTGCACGTCGACAGCGGCTACATAACGGCGGAGAATGTCACCGAGCTCGTGCGCAAGGGAGCGGTCGGAGACGTTATCGGCCGCTACATCGACAGCAACGGCAACATCGTCGACCCCGCGCTCGACGACCGCACCGTCGGGCTCCGGCTCGACGATCTGCGCAACGCCGCGTTGACCATCGCGGTCATATCCGGAACGGCCAAGCACGCCGTCGCCGGAGCCGTCGTGAGCAGCGGGCTCTGCAAGGTCCTCGTGACAGACGAAGACACGGCGAACGCCCTCCTCGGCCAGTAGGCCGCCCCAACTCAACACCCCGGTTCAACTCCCCGGTTCAACACCCCCCCCCGATTTCACCACCGCAAGAACACAATCGCCCAAACAGTGAGGACACCTCGTGACAGGCACCCAGATCATTCCCACCGAACGCGCGCTCGCGCTCATCGGCGGTGAACCCAGCGACGCGAATCTGCGCCGCTACCTCCACGGCATCGCCGGAGTCGACGCCGTGGGCCTTGAGCAGCGCGCTGCCGCACTCGGCACGCGCTCGATCAAGACCACGTCCAAGGCGTGGGCCCTCGACACCATCATCAAGCTCATCGACCTGACGACGCTCGAGGGCGCAGACACCCCTGGCAAGGTTCGCTCGCTCGTCGCCAAGGCGATGACACCGGATGCCGGCGACCCCTCCTGCCCGCGCGTCGCAGCCGTCTGCGTCTACGGCGACATGGTGCCGTACGCCGTCGAGGCGCTCGGCGCGGCCCACGGTGACCCGGACAAGGGCGGCATCAGCGTCGCCGCCGTCGCAACCGCGTTCCCGAGCGGCCGGGCCTCGCGCTCGATCAAGCTCGAAGACACGGCGGATGCCGTGCGCGCCGGAGCCGACGAGATCGACATGGTCATCGACCGCGGTGCGTTCCTCTCCGGTCGCTACGGCCTCGTCTACGACGAGATCGTCGCGGTCAAGGAGGCGTGCAAGCGCCCGGACGGCAGCTACGCCCACCTCAAGGTGATCCTGGAGACCGGCGAGCTCAACACCTACGACAACGTGCGCCGCGCCTCGTGGCTGGCGATCCTCGCCGGGGCCGACTTCATCAAGACCTCGACGGGCAAGGTGGCCCCGGCCGCCACCCTCCCGGTCACCCTGCTCATGCTCGAGGTCGTGCGCGACTGGTACCGCCTGACGGGCGAGAAGGTCGGCGTCAAGCCGGCCGGCGGCATCCGCTCCTCCAAGGACGCCATCAAGTATGTGGTGACCGTGGCCGAGACCGTCGGCGAGGAGTGGCTCACCCCGCACCTGTTCCGCTTCGGAGCCTCCAGCCTGCTGAACGACGTGCTGATGCAGCGACAGAAGATGGCGAGCGGGCACTACTCCGGCGCCGACTACGTGACGATCGACTAAGGACCAGACACATGAGTTTTCTCGAATACGCACCTGCTCCAGAGTCGCAGGCGATCCTGCACCTGAAGAGCGACTACGGCCTGTTCATCGACGGCGAGTTCGTCGAGGGGCGCGGCACACCCTTCCAGACCATCTCCCCGGCCACCGAGAAGCACATCGCGACCATCGCGCACGCGTCCGAGGCGGATGTCGACCTGGCCGTTGCGGCCGCACGCCGCGCCTACGACACCACCTGGTCGCGCATGTCCGGCAGTGACAGGGGCAAGTACCTCTTCCGCATCGCCCGTCTCGTGCAGGAGCGCGCCCGTGAGCTCGCCGTCGCCGAGACCCTCGACAACGGCAAGCCGATCAAGGAGAGCCGCGACGTCGACGTCCCCCTCGTCGCCGCCTGGTTCTTCTACTACGCAGGCTGGGCCGACAAGCTCGACCACGCCGGGCTGGGCGCCAACCCGGCATCTCTCGGCGTCGCCGCCCAGGTGATCCCGTGGAACTTCCCGCTGCTGATGCTCGCGTGGAAGATCGCCCCGGCGCTCGCTGCAGGTAACACCGTCGTGATCAAGCCGGCCGAGACCACCTCGCTCTCCGCGATGATCTTCGCCGAGATCCTGCAGCAGGCAGACCTCCCGCCCGGAGTCGTCAACATCATCACCGGAGCCGGCGACACCGGCTCGGCGCTGGTGAACCACGGCGACGTCAACAAGGTCGCGTTCACCGGCTCAACCGCCGTCGGCCGCATGATCGCCCGCTCCACGGCAGGCACAGACAAGAAGCTCACGCTCGAGCTCGGCGGCAAGGCCGCGAACATCGTCTTCGACGACGCTCCGATCGACCAGGCCATCGAGGGCATCGTCAACGGCATCTTCTTCAACCAGGGGCACGTCTGCTGCGCAGGCAGCCGCCTGCTCGTGCAGGAGAACATCCACGATGAGGTCGTCGACCGCCTGAAGGCGCGGCTCTCGACGCTGCGCCTCGGCGACCCGCTCGACAAGAACACCGACATCGGGGCCATCAACAGCCGCGAGCAGCTCGAGCGCATCCGTGAGCTCAGCGACATCGGTGAGGCGGAGGGTGCAGAGCGCTGGACCGCCGACTGTGCCATCCCGGAGAATGGATTCTGGTTCGCCCCGACGATCTTCACCAACGTCGCGACGAGCAACCGCATCGCCCGCGACGAGGTGTTCGGCCCCGTGCTCTCCGTGCTGACGTTCCGCACGCCGGCCGAGGCGATCGCCAAGGCCAACAACACGCCGTACGGTCTCTCCGCCGGAATCTGGACCGACAAGGGCAGCCGCATCCTGGCCGTTGCCGACAAGCTGCGCGCCGGCGTCATCTGGGCGAACACCTTCAACCGCTTCGACCCGGCCAGCCCCTTCGGCGGCTACAAGGAGTCCGGCTACGGCCGCGAGGGCGGCCGTCACGGCCTCGCCGCGTACCTGAAGCCGGCCTCCAGCACCGCGGCACCGGCCAAGGCCGCCAGAGCCGTGACCACCAGTGCAGCCACTCCCAAGGCCAAGACCGTAAAGAAGGCCAGCAAATGACCCGTCTCGCCGTTCCCAAGACCTACAAGCTCTACATCGGCGGCAAGTTCCCGCGCAGCGAGTCCGGCCGCACCTATGAGGTGCTCTCCGCCAGCGGCGAGTTCCTCGCCAACGCCGCACTCGCCAGCCGCAAGGACGCCCGCGACGCCGTCGTGGCCGCCCGCTCGGCCGTCGGCGGCTGGGCTGGCGCGACCGGCTACAACCGCGGGCAGGTGCTGTACCGCATCGCCGAGCTGCTCGAGGGGCGCCGTGCGCAGTTCGTCGCCGAGATCCGGGACGCGGAGGGCGTCACCGCCGCCGCGGCATCCGCCCAGGTCGACGAGGCGATCGATCGGTGGGTCTGGTACGCCGGCTGGGCCGACAAGTACGTGCAGGTCGCAGGCAACGCCAACGCGGTCTCCGGCCCGTACTTCAACATCTCGGTGCCGGAGCCGACCGGTGTCGTCGCGATCATCGCGCCGCAGGACAGCTCGCTGCTCGGCCTCGTCTCGGCCGTCGCACCGGCCCTCGTCGCGGGCAACAGCGTCGTCGTCGTGGCCAGCGAGACGCTGCCACTGGCCGCGATCAGCCTGAGTGAGGTGCTCGCGACGAGCGATGTGCCCGGCGGAGTCGTCAACATCCTCACCGGTTCGCCGGCCGAGATCGCGCCGTGGCTGGCCAGCCACGCCGACGTCAACGCCATCGACCTGGTCGGTGCTGGCGCGCTCGACTGGATCTCGCTGCAGGTGGCTGCCGCCGACACGCTGAAGCGCGTCTTCACGCCGGAGAACGGTGCGGATGCCGCGGCTCCGACGCTCGGCCGCATCACCGGTTTCACCGAGACCAAGACCGTCTGGCACACCAAGGGCCTGATCTAGCCCACTGGTGGGGCTGACCTGGCCCCGCTGGTTGAGCTTGTCGAAACCCGGCCGCCGACACCCCTTCTGGGGCGTCGGCGGCCACCTTCTTTAAGTAACGAAAAGATAACGGCTGCGCTAGTGTTTCGACTATCAGACCGCGCAATGAAGCGCGGAACGGTCGAAAGGTCACCACGTGAAAGCTCGGGTTGCAGCGATTCTCGCCACCGCCACGTCGCTCGCCCTGCTCAACACCCTGGTCCTCACACCCGGCGCCCCCGACGTCTTCGCCTCCGACGTCTTCGGCTCGCTGCGGCTGCCGGGGGATGCCGCGTTCATCGCCGGCCACCGCGGCGACCGCTCCGTCGCACCCGAGAACACGATCGAGGCCTTCACCGCGGCCTTCGAGAACCCGTCGATGCAGTTCGTCGAGACGGATGTTCAGCTCAGCCGCGACGGCGTTCCGATGCTCTTCCACGACACGACGCTCAAGCGGGTGGCTGGCTCGCCGAAGCGGGTCGCCGATCTGAACGTGGCCGAGCTGAAGCGGCTCGATGTCGGCGCCTTCTACGGCGAGGACTTCGTCGACACGCGGATGCCGAGCCTCGACGAGTTCCTGGAGCTCGCCGGCGAGTACGACAAGCGCCTTCTCATCGAGCTCAAGGCCGACTGGTCGCCGGGGGAGTTGGCGATCGTCGTGGATGCGATCGAACGCTCAGGGGTCGGGTCGCGCGTGCTGCTGCAGAGCTTCAGCATCGAGACGCTGCAGAACTTGCAGAGCACGGCCCCCAAACAGCCCAGGATGCTGCTGATCCGCGAGCTCCCGGCCGACCCCGTCCCCATGGCGCTCCGGCTCGGCGTTCTCGCGCTCGGCACGACGGCGCAGTCGGTGACCGCGGCGCCGCAGGCGCTGCAGCGCCTGCACGAGGTCGGGATCGGGGTCGTCTGCTACACGCTCAACTCGGAGCGGAGCTGGGCGGAGGTGCAGGCGCTCGGCGTCGACGGAATCATCACAGACACACCGAGTGACCTCGACGGCTGGCTCGCCGACAACGCCCCCGGCACCTAGGGTGCCCGCCCACACGCGGCCGCGCTGAGCATTGCGCGCCGCCTACCGCGCTATGACCGGGAAACATCCGGCGCACAGCGCGGTAACTGGCGCAGCGAACAACTCTGGGTCAGCGGTGCGACCGGCGCGGGAGGGCAGGTGCACCAGCATCGGTTGCCGTTCTCGGGGTTGCCGTTCTCGGGGTTGCCTGAGATTGGGGCTGCCGCCCGTGATGATGCTTCGCATCATCCATCCAATCTCCAGCATTCGGGGCGATGATGGTCGAGGGAGGGCCATGATGACCGGATCACTGACATTTGTCGGCGACAGCCTGACCGCGGGCGGCCGCTGGGACGAGTGGTTCCCGGAGTTCAGCGTTCACAACCACGGCACGGGCGGTGCGACAACGGCCGATGTGCTGGCGGGCATCGACATGCTCCTCGCCGAGGAACCCGATGCCATCGTGCTGCTCATCGGCACGAACGATCTCGCCTGGCGGAAGTCCGTCGAGCATGTCGTGCGCAACATCGAGAGCATCCTGGTGACCGTGCACAAGCGCCTGCCGCAGACCCGGCTGCTGGTGCAGTCGGTGCTGCCGCGCGAGCCGGAGTTCGCGCCGGCCATCCGCGACATCAACAGGCACCTGCGTCAGTTCTCCGTCACGGTGCGCGGCCAGTACCTCGACCTCTGGCCGGCGCTCGCCGATGACCGGGGCGCGCTGAGCCCGCTGCACAGCGATGACGGTCTGCACCTCACCGGCGCCGGCTACGAGAGCTGGCTGAGAGAGCTGCGGCCCGCCATCGAACGACTCTTCGCCGTGCCCATCATCACGACACCGCTCGACACCATCGCCGTCGATCCGAACGGCGCCACAGCCGCGCGCTGAACTCAGCGGCCGGCGATGAGGTGGCGGTAGAAGCCGATTCCGCGCACCCAGGTGTGCACGTGCATGTGCTCGTTCGCGGCGTGCAGCGTCGCGCGCTGCTCCGCCGTCATCTCGAACGGCGTGAAACGGTAGACGGCGTCACAGATCTCCGTGAAGCGGCGGCTGTCGCTCGCGCCGGTCTGCACATAGGGGGTTGCGAGCACCTCGGCATCGATTGCGGCGATGGCATCGACGATCGACTGCCACTCCGCACCACTCATCGGCGAGATCGGTGACGGCTCGCTGGCATCCTGAACACCGATCTGCACGAGGGGATCGTGGATGGCGCGGCGCACGTGCCGCGACGCTCGATCCGACGGCAACGCGCACGTTGACGATCGCGACCGCGCGCTCGGCGAGGGCGTTGTGTGCCATGCTCCCGCTCAGCTGGGTGACGGCGGCTGTCGTGCGCACGAGGGCATTCGTCTCATCGCTCATCCGGCCGAGCGCGGGGAGCAGCAGCGGACGGAACAGGGTCGGGTGCCGGAACACGACGGACAGCGGCCCGGAGGAATGGGCGCCGACCGTGCGGAGCATCTCGGCGATGGCCGGGTTGATGCTGCCGCGGAAGGGGCGGGCGTGCAGGCGGGTGATGGCGCGGGCGAGCCGCAGTGTCGCCGTCATCCGCGGGGGAGTGGACGCGTGGCCGCCCTGCTGCTCGACGCTCAGCGTGAGGTGCGTGATGCCCTTCTCGCTGACGCCGATCATGGCACTCGGTCGGTTCAGGCCCGGGAGCACGCCGCGCACGATCGCGCCGCCCTCGTCGAGCACGAGGCCTGGCCGGATGCCGCGGGCCCGCAACGTCTCGACGGTGGCGACCGCGCCGCTGCCGCCGGTCTCCTCATCGTGGCCGAAGCTCAGGTAGATGTCGTGCGCGGGGGTGAAGCCGGAGCCGATCTGGGCCTCCACCGCCTCCATGATGGCGACGAGCGCGCCCTTGTCATCGAGCGTTCCACGACCCCAGATCACTGCGTCGGCGCCGTCGCCGACTGTGACGGCGTCGAATGGCGGGTGCGTCCAGCCGTCCGCGCTCGCAGCGACGACGTCGTAGTGCGCCATCAGCACCGTCGGTGCGGCATCCGAGGCTCCGCGCCAACGGAACAGCATGGAGTGCCCGGCGATCAGCTCGAGTTCGAGGGTGGCGTGGCTGAGCGGGTAGAGCTCGGCCAGCAGTGCGCGGAATCGCTCGAATGCCGGCCAATCCGTCTCGTCGGGGTCGGAACGCGACATCGTGGGGATGCGGATCAGCTGTTGCAGGCGCGCCACAGAGGCGGAGTCGTCGAGCAGCTGATGTTCGCTCTGCGCCTCAACCACGGTTGTTGCTGAGCTCGAAGACCTTCAGCAGTTCGGTCACTGCGGCGTCGCGTTCCTCGCCGCCTGCCTCGAACTGGTGCGTCACGTGGGTGCGCAGGTGGTTCTCGACGAGCAGCTTGTTCAGCGAGCCGAGGGACTTCTGGATGGCGAGCGAGAGCGTGATGATGTCGACGCAGTAGTCCTCGTTCTCGATCATCTTCTCGAGCCCGCGCATCTGTCCCTCGAGAATGCGGGTGCGGTGCAGTGCGCGCTTCTTGATGTCTTCGATCACCCTGCAAGACTACTGCCGGATTCGATACCGGGGGCGGGTACCGAGCGACGTTACTGTTGGTGCATGAAGCGACGCGCCGTCCGGAATGGAACCGCCCTGTCCATGATGGCGCTGTTCCTCGCAACGGCCATCGGGCCCGCGCTCATCGCACAGCGTCCGGCCGTCGCACTGAACGAGTCTGCCGTGTCGGCGCTCGGTCCCGAGCTCGGCGTTGATGACTTCCGCTTCGCGTCATTCGATGCCGACTACCTTCTCGGCCGCGACGGCGATGGCCGTTCGACGCTCGCGGTGACAGAGACTCTGGTCGCGGTCTTTCCCGACAGCGATCAGAACCGGGGCATCCGTCGTGCCCTCCCGCTGGAGTACGACGGCCACCCCACCGACCTCCGGGTGCTCAGCGTCACCGATGAGAACGGCATTGCGCGCGACTTCGAGCAGGAGAACGACGAGGACGACGAGTTTCTGCTCGTGACGATCGCCGCGGACGACTTCGTGCACGGTGAGCAGGGCTATGTCATCAGCTACACCCAGAACAACGTCATCCTCGAGCCAGACGACAGCGACGTCCAGGAGTTCTATTGGGACGTCAACGGCACGGGCTGGGCTCAGCCTTTCGACCGGGTGAGCGCCGACGTCACGATGGATGCCGCACTCGGAGCCGCACTCACAGGGGATGCCGCGTGCTATCGCGGCGCTGAGGGTTCGACGACCCCGTGCGACGAGCTCACCGTGCAGGAGAGCATGCCGCCGACGATCTCCGTGAGCGCCGCCGGTGTCGGGGCCTTCGAGAACCTCAGCGTGGCCGTCGCATTCGACGCGGGCACCTTCGTGCCCAGGGACTCGTCGCTCGCGGCATCGACCCCCGGCCTGCTCGGCCTCGGCGCCGGCATCGTGAGCGTCGCCGGGCTGCTCGCCGCGATCGTCGCCAGGCGCACCAGGTGGCGCAACGCCGAGGGACGCGGTCTGGTGATCGCCGAGTACGAGCCGCCGCCCGGGGTGGACCCGCTGCTCGCCGCCGAGCTGCTGGGGGCGGAGACCAAGGGCGTCACGGCGACGATCCTCGATCTCGCCGTCAACGGTGCCGTGCGCATCGTCGAGACGGCGAAGAAACGATTCGAGCTGGAGTTGCACGATCCGGCGCTCGCCACGGCCGAGAGCCTCCCGGTGCTCGGTGCGCTCTTCGGCGACGCCGCGGCACCGGGTGCCAGACGCAAGCTCGGCTCGAGCGACAGCGCGCTGGCCAGCGCGCTCCACGCCATCGGCCGGGGAACGCGTGCGCGGTCGACGGCCGGCGGGTTCCGACGCCGCGTCGGTGTCGGCGGGCGCATCGTCCTCGCGGCGATCGTGCTGATCGCCGCGGTGATCGGCGTGATCGGCAGCATCATCGCCCTGGACACGGACCGCGGCGGCGCGTGGCCGGTGGCCGTCATGATCGGCTCGATCGTCGCGGCCATTCTGGTGTTGATCGTGCTCATCGACGTCCGCCCCCTCACCACGCAGGGCGCGATCGCCCGCGAGCAGCTGCGCGGGCTGGAACTGTTCATCCGGCTGGCAGAGGCGGACCGGCTGCGGATGCTGCAGAGCCCGAGCGGGGCCCTGCGCGACACCGCGGCGGTGGCGACGGCAGAAGCGGGCCCGACCGCCTCGACGAGCCCGGTGTCGCCGGATCAGGTGTTGCGACTGCACGAGAAGCTGCTGCCCTACTCCGTGTTGTTCGGCCTCGAGAAGGAGTGGGCGGCAGAACTCGCCTCCCTCTACGAGCAACGCGGCAGTGATCCTGGCTGGTACAGCGGGCGCAGCGGCTTCAACGTCGCGGCGTTCTCGGCCGGCGTCGGCAGCTTCGCGACCGCCTCGAGCAGCTCATGGTCCAGCTCCGGCTCGAGCTCGTCCAGCGGCGGCTCAGGGGGAGGCGGTTCCAGCGGAGGCGGTGGCGGAGGCGGCGGTGGCGGCGGTGTGTGACTCCAGCCTCGACCAGTGAGCAAGCCGAAACCACCAAGCATCGGTGGCTATCGCTGAGGGTGCCTGATTGATGGCTGCCGCCGTTCATGACGCTTCGCGTCGTGCGTCTACGCTGGGGGGATGTCGAATCGCTCCGTCGCCCGCAAAGGGAACACCCCGGCCGCTCCCGAGTTCACCCGGCCGGCTCTCGCCCCCGGGCTCCTCGGTGCGATCGCCCTCATGGTCGGACTGGCCCTGCTCGACGTCGACGCCTTCACGATCGTGCGCTTCGTCGTCAGCATCCTCGCCCTGATCATCTGCGTCTTCGCGGTGCAGGGCAAGGCATGGTGGTGGCTCATCGGCCTCGCGCCGATCGCCGTGCTGTGGAACCCCATCGTCGTCATCGAACTGCACGGTCAGGGCTGGGTTTCGCTGCAGTTCGTGGCAGCACTCATCTTCATCGCAAGCGGAATTTTCATCAAGGTTCCGACTAAGGCGTGAAATTCCGCGCGGCGCAGTACACTGATACCGCGTCGGCAGACCCTGTCACCGCCTCGACCGTGCACGGCACGCTGCTTGGGGATGGGTTCGGCGCGTAGTTCGCGGGCATCACCGGGCAGCGACCGGTCGAGGGCGAACGCAGGCATCCGAGAGTTGGAGAACAATGCCCGAACAGCGACGCTCACGTCAGCGCACCCGCAGCCGTGACGACGAGGCGCCCATCATCCCGATCCTCGCCCGCAAGGTGCGCGAGGTCGAGGCCAAGGCGCAGGGCGGCAAGGTCGGGCCGACCAACCGCACCAAGTTCCAGGTCATCGCGCTGCTGATGCGCGAGGAGCGCGCCCGTGTGAAGACCGACACGGAGATCAGCGACGCCACGCGGGCCGAGCTGCTCAAACGCCTCGACGGCATCGCCCAGATCCTGGCGAAGACCGCCGCCCGCGACACCAGCCTGATCACCCTGCTCGAGCCAGACGCCTCCGTCGGCGCGGTCGCGCAGCGCTTCCGTCGGGACTGGTTGATCGAGTCCGGTGCCGAGCTCACCCCGGACGAACTCATCATCACGCGCGAGCCGGAAGCGGCGCCCGTCGTTGCGGAGAACCAGGTCGTGCCGCAGTCGGTGAAGTCCCGCCAGCTGGCCAACCCGTTCCTCGCTCCCGACTTCTCCCGCGCGGCCGCGCCCGTCGTCCCGGTCCGCCGCCTCGCGAATTGGGAGCTGCTCAGCCCGCTGTTCAAGTCCTTCGAGTACGGCTCCGGCGGTCAGGCCGCGACGATGGAGCTGCCGGAGGCACCCACGATCGACCGGCTCTCGCCCAAGGGCATGGAGCTGATGAACCACCAGGCCCGCTTCGTCGAGAGCGTCCGCCAGGGTCACCGCACCTTCCTCCTGGCCGATGAGCCGGGACTCGGCAAGACGGCGCAGAGCGTGCTCGCGGCATCCGTCGCCGACGCCTACCCGCTGCTGGCGGTCGTGCCGAACGTCGTCAAGATGAACTGGGCCCGCGAGGTCGAGCGGTGGACGCCGCACCGCCGCGCAACGGTGATCCACGGCGACGGCGACACGCTCGACGCCTTCGCCGATGTCGTGATCGTCAACTACGACGTGCTTGACCGCCACCGCAGCTGGCTCGGCACCCTCGGCTTCCGCGGCATGGTCGTCGACGAGGCGCACTTCATCAAGAACCTGCAGTCGCAGCGCTCGAAGCACGTGCTCGCCCTCTCCGAGCGCATCCGGCAGACCACGCCGGGCGGCAACCCCCTGCTGATGGCGCTCACCGGAACGCCGCTCATCAACGACGTCGACGACTTCCGCGCCATCTGGCAGTACCTCGGCTGGATCAACGGTGACAAGCCGGCTCCTGCCCTGCTCGCCAAGCTCGAGGAATCCGGCCTGACGCCGGCCGACATGGGCTTCTACGCCGAGGCGCGCGCCGCGGTCATCGACATGGGAATCGTGCGTCGCCGCAAGGTCGACGTCGCAACCGATCTGCCTGCCAAGCGCATCGCTGACCTGCCCGTCGAACTCGACGACGACCTCGGCCGCTCCATCCGCCAGGCCGAGCGCGAGCTCGGCTACCGGCTGCGCGACCGCTTCCTGGCTCTCGTCTCCTCCCGTGGGCTCAGCCTCGGCCAGCTCGACGAGGACCAGTTCGACGGCTTCGTTCGGGCCGTCGCCCACGCGGAGCTTGAGGAATCCAAGGCTGCGAAGTCCGGCGACAACGTCTTCACGATGGTGCGCAAGATCGGTCAGGCCAAGGCGGCGCTCGCAGCGGACTACGCGGCCCAGCTGGCCCGCTCCGTCGGCAAGGTCGTGTTCTTCGCCAAGCACATCGACGTCATGGATGCCGCGGAGGAGACCTTCGCCAAGCGCGAGCTGAAGAGCGTCTCGCTGCGCGGTGACCAGAGCGCCGTGGCCAGGCAGGCCGCGATCGACGCGTTCAACAACGACCCGGAGGTCGCTGTTGCCGTGTGCTCGCTCACGGCCGCCGGTGTCGGCGTCAACCTGCAGGCGGCGTCCAACGTCGTGCTGGCCGAGCTCAGCTGGACGGCTGCCGAGCAGACACAGGCCATCGACCGTGTGCACCGCATCGGTCAGGAAGAGCCGGTCACCGCCTGGCGCATCATCGCGGCGCACACGATCGACGCGAAGATCGCCGAGCTCATCGACAGCAAGCAGGGGCTCGCCGCGCGCGCCCTCGACGGCTCGGACGAGGAGGCCGTCGCGGCCGACTCGGTGCAGCAGAATGCGCTCGCGCACCTGTTGCGGCAGGCCATCGATGGTTCGTTGTAGACTCGCGAAACCGAGCGAAACGCCCCGACGATGCGGCGACGCGGCAGAGAACTGCCGTGGAGCGCGTCGGAATCACAGCATGAGAATCACAGAGGAGTCGTAGGGCGCATGAAGATCGGAATCTTGACGAGCGGTGGCGACTGCCCCGGACTGAACGCCGTGATCCGCGGAGCCGTGCTCAAGGGAGTCATCTCGCACGACACCGAGTTCGTCGGCTTCAAGTCGGGTTGGAAGGGCGTCGTCGAGGCCGACATCGTGCCGCTGCACCGCCACGACGTTCGCGGTCTCGCCAAGCAGGGTGGAACCATCCTCGGCTCCAGCCGCACCAATCCGTTCGAGGGCGAGGGTGGCGGCCCGGAGAACATCCAGCGCATGCTCGATGAGAACGGCATCGACGCCATCATCGCCATCGGCGGGGAGGGAACCCTCACGGCGGCCCGTCGTCTGTACGACGAAGGCGGCATCAAGGTCGTCGGCGTCCCGAAGACGATCGACAACGACCTGACGGCCACCGACTACTCCTTCGGCTTCGACACCGCCGTCGCGATCGCCACCGAGGCGATCGACCGCCTCCGCA
>CAZZNX010000104.1:0-12980 GCA_964655795.1 uncultured Leifsonia sp.
CGCCGAGCCCACGGCCCCGCACTCCGACGTGCACGCCCCGGCCTACTCGGCGCTGACCGCTCGCCCGGCTCCGGTCGCGGCTGCGGAGTCCGCGGAGTTCGAGGTGCACCGCTTCGACCCCATCGCCTACGCCAGCGGCCTCGGCGCAGACCCGAACCCGCCTGCCTTCGACTCGCAGATCTTCACGCCCCCGGTTGCGGAGGTCTCGGAAGACGACCTGCTGCGCGAACTCGGCTTCACCGAGCCGGAGGAGCCTGCGGTGGAGGCTGCGGTGGAGTCTGCCGTCGAGCCCGCAGCGGAGTCTGCACCGCTCGCTGCAGCAGTTGCGGCCCCGGCCTTCGATGAGCGCGACTTCGACGCGGCGCAGTACCCGCCGCCGGCCCAGATGGTGCCGGTGCTGGAGCTGCCTGCTCCCGACGCAGTTCCGACGGAGCCCATCTTCAAGGCTCGGCCGTACGTCGTGCCGCCGCC
Organism: uncultured Leifsonia sp.; assembly: GCA_964655795.1. Classification (GTDB taxonomy): domain Bacteria; phylum Actinomycetota; class Actinomycetes; order Actinomycetales; family Microbacteriaceae; genus Microterricola. The sequence goes on from CAZZNX010000104.1 coordinate 472, forward strand.
TGTCGAGGCAGTCGCACCCGAGGACGCGACGCCCACCACGCCGATCGAGCTCAGCGTCGAGCCGGCCCGCCCGGCGGATGCCGAGAACATTGCAGTCGCCGACACGAGCGACGACCTCGAGTTCGCGACGCTCAGCTCCATCGAGCGCGACGCGCTCGAGCACGCCGATGCCGGCCTGGTCGCCGCCCTGCAGCAGGTCGTGCTGCAGCGGGCATCCGATCTGCACGTCACGAGCGATGCTCCGCCCATGGTCCGCATCGACGGCGGGCTGCGCCCCGTCACCGAGGGCGCCCAGCCGTGGTCGCAGGAGAAGGTGCTCGCCGCCCTGATCACTTTGCTGAGCGATGAGCAGCGCGAGCGCTTCGAGCGCGAGCTCGAACTCGACTTCGCGTTCACGATCTCGGCGAACGCACGTTTCCGCGTGAACTTCTATCAGCAGCGAGGGGCCGCCGGCGCGGCCTTCCGTCTGATTCCCACCGAGATCAAGACCCTCGGCCAGCTCGGCGTTCCCGAGAACATCGGTGACTTCTCGCAGCTGCCCCGCGGTCTCGTGCTGGTGACCGGTCCGACGGGTTCCGGCAAGTCCACGACGCTGGCATCGTTGATCGACCTGGCCAACAGCACCAGGGCCGACCACATCGTCACGGTTGAAGACCCGATTGAGTTCCTGCACCGGCACAAGAAGTCGCTGGTGAATCAGCGCGAGGTCGGCAACGACACACACAGCTTCGCCAACGCGCTCAAGCATGTGCTGCGCCAGGACCCCGACGTCATCCTCATCGGTGAGCTCCGCGACCTCGAGACCATCTCCGTGGCCCTCACCGCCGCGGAAACCGGCCACCTCGTCTTCGCCACCCTGCACACGCAGGATGCCGCGCAGACCATCGACCGTGTCATCGACGTGTTCCCGCCGCACCAGCAGGACCACGTGCGCGCGCAGCTGGCCTCCACGCTGCAGGGCGTCGTCTGCCAGACGCTGGTGAAGCGCGCCAGCGGAACCGGCCGTGCCGTGGCCACCGAGGTGCTCAAGATCACCCCCGCCATCTCCAACCTGATCCGCGAGGGCAAGACCTACCAGATCGCCTCCATGATGCAGGCGGGCCGGGACCTCGGCATGCACACGATGGACCAGCACCTGGCCCAGCTCGTGAATGCCGGAACGATCACCCAACAGGCCGCACGCGAGAAGGCACACGACCTCGACGGCTTCACGCGAATGCTCTCCGGAGTCGAATCGCCGACCGAGTCGGCGGCACGCGCGCTGCAGGCCGGCGGCATCGACTTCGGTGACGCCTACTCGACGGCCAAGCGCTGATGGCCGGTCTGGTCGCCTACGCCTACTCCGGCCGCGATTCCGCGGGCAAACTCGTCAAGGGCAAGCTCGAGGCGACGAGCGAGGGCGCAGCGGCATCCCGCCTGCACACCATGGGCATATCGCCCATCGAGGTGGCAGTGGCGCCGGCAGGCACCGGCCTGAACCGTGAGATCAGCATCGGTGGTTTCGGCGGAGGCGTCGGGCTGAAAGACCTCGCCATCATGAGCCGCCAGATGGCAACGATGATCGGCTCTGGACTCTCGCTGCTGCGTACCCTGAACATCCTCGCTGAGCAGACCGAGAATAAGGGCCTGGCCCGCATTCTTGGCCAGGTGCGCGACGACGTCGAGACGGGCGTCTCGATCTCCGAGGCCTTCGCTGCGCATGCGGATACCTTCCCGCCGATCATGGTCAATATGGTTCGTGCCGGCGAGACCGGCGGCTTCCTCGACGGCGCACTTGAGTCGATTGCGCAAAACTTCGAGAAGGAAGTGAAGCTGCGCTCGACCATCAAGTCGGCGATGACCTATCCGGTGATTGTGCTCATTATGTCGCTCGGCGCCGTGATGATCATGTTGATCTTCATCGTTCCGATCTTCAAGGAGATGTTCGAAGGCTTTGGCTCAAAGCTCCCACTTCCAACCCAGCTGCTCGTCAACCTCTCCGAGGCGATGATCTGGTTTGTGCCGCTACTTCTTGTCGTCAGCATCATTTTCGCCGTGTGGTGGAGCAAGAACAAGCACAGTGAGGCCGTGCGCAAGGTCAAAGATCCGATCCTGCTCAAGCTGCCGGTGTTCGGCAAGCTCCTGCAGAAAATCGCTGTGGCCCGCTTCGCCCGCAACTTCTCGAATATGCTCGGCGCCGGCGTTCCGATTCTGCAGGCCCTCAAGATCGTTGGAGAGACCTCGGGCAACTGGGTGATCGAGAACGCACTCAACGAGGTGGCGGAATCCGTGCGCCAGGGGCAATCGATCTCCGCCCCGCTTATGGCCCAGCCGGTGTTCCCGCCCATGGTGACCCAAATGATCGCCGTCGGTGAAGATGCGGGATCGCTCGAGACCATGCTCGACAAGGTCGCCGACTTCTACGACCAGGAGGTCGAGGCGGCCACGGAACAGCTCACGGCGGCCATCGAGCCGCTCATGATCGCCTTCCTCGGCATCGTGATCGGTGGCATGGTGATCGCACTCTACATGCCGATCTTCGGCATCGCCGGAGCCGTGAATGGTAGCTGAGTTTCCGTCACCCTCGGCCGACACTTACCGAAAGTAAGGAATACACCCCAATACTGGGGGGGATTGTAAGCGAAATCACCCCCAAAGAGGGATATTCAAAGGTAATTCCCAGCACTAGGCTCAAGTTCCGGTCGAACCTTCGGCTGGCCCCGTCACCCTACTGACTGATCGGAAACCCACCATGCGCACCATGCTCAACTCGCTCGGCGCTCGCCGCGCTGAACTCCAGAATGAGGACCGCCAGAAGGGCTTCACGCTCATCGAGCTCCTCGTCGTCGTCATCATCATCGGCATCCTCGCAGCCATCGCAATCCCCGTGTACCTCGGCATCCAGGACAACGCCAAGGACAGCGCAGCGAAGTCTGACCTCACGAACGCGAAGACCGCTGTCGTCGCGCTTCAGACAGAGGCGAACGGTGTCCTGCCTGCTGCTGGAACTGTGGTGTACCCGAACACCACCTACTCGCTGGTTGGCACCAACGGTTTCTGCATCCAGACGACGAGCGCTTCCACCAAGGTGTTCAAGATCACCGACTCGACCACGGCGGCACTCGGTTCTTGCTAGGTCCAAGGAAGCCGTGACTGTAATCGCGGACTCCTGACGGGTGGGGGCGCTACTTCGGTGACGCTCTCACCCTTCTGGCTTCTCGGCTGAGCGCCAGCTGAACACCGCAAAGCCCGGCTGCCTACTTGACAACCACCCCGACCCCTACCTCGCGGGAGGTGCAGAATGAAGTCCAGCCGCGCACAGACACGCGCCGAAGGCGACGCCGGAATTGGGCTCGTCGAGATCCTCATCGCGATGATGATTTTGGCAATCATCGCGATTGCCATCCTCCCCGTGCTCATGCAGGGGCTCCAGCTCTCCGCTTCGAACGCTACATTCGCCTCTGCCACTGCCATTGTGAACGGCCAGCTCGAAGATGCTCGGTCGAAAGAGACGTGTGCTGGAATCACCCCGATCTACGCCACGGACACAGACGCGCGGGGCGTCGTGCTGAAGATCGTTCGCACGGTTGGCGCTTGCCCGGCAGCGGCAGCCAGCTACCCCGCCTCGATCCCCGTCACCGTCACCGTCACGCGCGCCGATACGGGCCTCATCATCTCCGCGCGAAGTTCCGTGTACGTCGAGGGGCCCTAACATGCGAAGGGTACTTGCGGATCAGCGCGGCTTCACACTGGTCGAGCTTCTCGTCTACATGGTTCTCCTCCTTCTCGTACTGGCGGTGGCCGGCGGGCTCCTCAGCAGCACGCTCGTTCACTCGACAACCATCCGCACCGTGGACGAGTCTTCAACCGCAGCACAACTCGCGGCTGACTCGATCGAGTCCGGTATCCGAAATTCATCAGATTTCAGCCTGACATCACCGTCAGGAACCGACCAGATGATCGTCGCTCGCGTGGCTTCGAGCGACGCTACGCTCACGTGGAGTTGTGCGGCCTGGTATTACTCGGCTACGGATGGCAGCCTTCGAATGTCCCGTTCGGGCACAGCGATTGCAGCCCCGACGACTGCGCAGCTCGCGTCGTGGACACTCCTCGTCGACGGTGTGCAGCCGATCACCGGGACAGAGATCTTCACCACCACCGCAGGGCGGCGACTCGTCATCGCATTTATTGGCCTCGCCGGCGATCAACCGCCAGTGTCCATCACAACCTCCGCATTCAGCCGAGCGGGAGCTACAGGGAGCGTGTCATGTTTCTAAAGCTGAGTCGTCCGCACAAGCAAGATCAAGGCTCTGCCCTGATCGCGGTGATTGGAGTCGTGGCGGTCGGGCTCATCTTGACCGTGGTCGTCGCGAGTTCGCTCGTGAACGGTATGGGCTTCACCAGCTCGACTCGGGCGGGGGTTCAGTCGCAGGCGGCCGCCGATGCCGGCATTGCCGCTGCACGTGCAGGCCTCAACACCGTGGGGAATTGCGCTCTTCAGCCCACTGCTGGTACCTATAAGTCAACCGTGGAGCCGGTGTACACAGCCAAGCTTCAATACAACGCAGGCGCGGGCTGGCAGAACGGGTGCCCGACAGCCACGACGACGCAGGTGAGGATCGTGTCGCAGGGCTCAGCCAACGCGAAAGGCGTGGCAGGACATTCATCGGGTGACACCAGCACTGTCGAGGCCGTCATCGGCTGGCGAACGCCGGGCGTCGCGCCGAGCGGCATCGGCATGTACCTCTACAAGGGTGGTCTGTTCGAGGCAAACTCGAGTCTCGACCTCTCTGAGATCGAGGGTGCTGGCCTGATGGTCAAGGACGGCAATCTGGACTGCGTGAAGAACAACTCCGTCATCAACGGCAGCGTGTTCGTCAATGGCAATCTCACTTTCACCGGGACGTGCAAGGTGTTGGGCGACGCCTGGGTGACCGGCGCGGCAACTCTGGGATCTGGTCGCATCGATGGCGATCTCACCGCGGGCAGCGTGAGTCCGACGAATCCGAAAGCAACGGGGCAGCTCGGTGGCGATTTGAACCCATCGGGCGCGGTCGCCCCGACAGTGCCGAACTGGTCAGAAGTGACATACAAGCCGAGCGATTGGGAGGACGCGAGCGGCGCGCCGTATGAGGTGAAGGTACTGAGCGGAGGCGCGTGCACCTTCCACAACAACCAGCACGTCGGCGGGACGATCTCCGGCAAGCCGGTGATCCTGGATGCGCGTAGCTGTTCGAACGGCGTCGAGGCCGGCAACAACGACAACGTGATCCTCACTAGCGACGTGGTGATTTTCGCCAACAAGTTCACGGGCAATAACGCGGGAAGTTACACCTCGAGTTCAACGGCGGTGCGCAAACTCTGGTTCATCACGCCGGACCCGGTGCCGACCGACGGCAAGCCGAGCTGTGTCTCACCTGCCGGGGATTTCGTGGTCAAGAACAAACTTGAAATCAAGGCTCCAGTGCAGGCGTTCCTCTATTCGCCGTGCAAGTTCGACGCGATGAACACCTTCACCTGGAACGGCCAGCTGTACACCGGCGAGTACAGCGATGTGAAGAACAACTCGGGATTCACCTTCGCCCAGATGGGCATCGCGGGAGTGGACCTCGACACCGCCCTCCCCACAACCGACGTGCCGCATCCGATGCCCGGAGCCCTCGTCTCCAACCGCGACCTCGCACCGGCAGGGCCGTGATTCTGTGACTCCAGTCGCCGCTCCGCAGCTGTTCATTGCTCTCACGGTCGCCGTGGGCCTGTTCGGGCTGCTCATCGGCTCTTTCCTCAACGTCGTGGTGTATCGGGTGCCGGCAGGCCTGTCGATCGTGTCGCCGCCGAGCGCCTGCCCAGGGTGCGGCGCGCAGATCAGGCCGGGCGACAACGTGCCGGTGCTGTCGTGGCTGCTCTTGCGGGGTAAGTGCCGAGCATGTCGGGAACCGATCTCCGCCCGCTATCCGCTCGTCGAACTCGGCACCGGACTTGCTTTCGCAATTGTCACCGTGTGGCTTGTGGTCTTGGTTTCGACAAGCTCAACCAGCGGAGATGGGGGAGTCGAAACCGTCGCCAATGTGTTGATGCTGCTCGCGTACCTCTACCTCGCGGCGATCAGCATCGCACTGGCCCTGATTGATATCGACACACACCGCCTGCCGAATGCGATCGTGCTGCCGAGCTACATCGTCGCTGCGGTTCTGCTCGCCGCATCCGGCCTGCTGTCCCAGGACTTCGACGCACTGCTCTGGGCCGTGATCGGCGGCATGGCGATGTGGATGGCCTACTTCGTGATGGCGTTCATCTACCCGGCCGGCATGGGCTTCGGCGATGTGAAGCTCGCCGGCGTTCTGGGCCTCTACCTCGGCTTCCTCGGCCTCGGGCCCTTGCTCGTGGGGGCGTTCGCCGCCTTCGTGCTCGGTGGAATCTTCGCGGTCGGCCTGCTGGTCACCAAGCGCGCCGGGCGTAAGAGCGGGATCCCGTTCGGCCCGTGGATGCTGGCCGGTGCCTGGCTCGGAATCTTCTGGGGCGACACGATCTGGCAGGGCTACCTGGGGATGATCGGCCTGTGAAACGGATGCCGACATGACGAACAACACGAAACAGCAGTACAGGCAACGGAGTTTTGAGCAACATCCGAAGGAGTGGATCTGATGGCCAAGAGTGTCGTAGGTGTCGACATCACGAGCACCGCCGTGCGCGCCGTGGAGGTGGGCGACCCGGGGCGTGGCAAGGCGACCGTGCTGCGCCATTTCGAGATCGCTCTGCCCGAGGGTGCGGTGAGCCGCGGCGAAGTCATCGAGACGAACACGGTGGCCCAGGCGCTCAAACAGCTCTGGGCGCGTGGCGGTTTCAAATCGAAGGACATCGTGCTCGGCATGGGCAACCAGCGCGTGCTCGCCCGTGACCTGACGGTTCCGAAGGCATCGCTGCGTCGCATCCGCGAGTCGCTGCCGTTCGAGGTGCACGACATGCTGCCCGTTCCCGTCGCCGACGCGCTGCTCGACTTCTACCCCGTGTCAGAGGGCGAGGGCGAACACGGACCCGTGGTGCACGGCCTGCTGATCGCCGCGGTCAAGGCCGCTGTGCTCGGCAATGTCGCCGCCACGCAGAAGGCCGGCCTCAACACCGTCGACGTCGATCTCATCCCCTTCGCTCTCACTCGCGCTCTCATCTCGCGACCGGGGATCGCGGGCACTGCTGCGCTCGTCGACATCGGTGCCAACACGACAACGGTCGTGATCGTGCGCGACGGCGTTCCGCAGTTCGTGCGCATCATCCCGACGGGCGGCGACGACATCACGGTCGCGCTGCGCAGCGGGCTCGAGACAGACACCGCCGGCGCAGAGGGCGTCAAGCGCTCTCTCGGCCTGGCCAGCTCGGTCGCCTCGCGGGAAGAGCAGGCGGCCGTCGAGGTGATCTACCGGGTCGCACTCGAGCAGCTCAGCAGCCTCCGCAACACCATCAGCTACTTCGTCAACACGCGCCCGGAGGATCCGGTGCAGCAGATCGTGCTGAGCGGCGGCGGGGCGCAGCTCCCCGGCCTCGTCAACGCCCTCGGCGAGATGACGAGATTGCCCGTCGTGCTCGGGGACCCGTTCTCGAGCGTCAGCATCGCCCGATCCGCCGATGAGGAGCAGCTGCGCCAGCGCGGTTCCACCTTCACCGTCGCGCTCGGCCTGGCCCTGGGGAGCGCAGCATGAGCCGCCAGTCGAAAGAAGAACAGCTGATCATCGGCGCGGAGCCACGCGTCGACCTGCTGCCGCCCGAGGTGCTGAAGGCGCGCGCGGCCAAGGCGACGCGACGTCGACTCGGCCTTGGTGTCCTGGGCGCCGTGGCAGTGGTAGTGCTGGCCGTAGGTGCGGGCTTTGCACTCAACGTGCAGGCGCAGGTGGATCTGCTCACCGCGCAGTCGCGGACCAGCGAACTGCTCGTTGCGCAGGGTGAGTATGCCGAGGTCACGAAGGTGCAGTACCACCTCGACCTCGCCCGTGCTGCCCAGCAGGTGGGAGCCTCGACCGAGATCGCGTGGAAGCCGTACCTTGAGCAGGTGCAGGCCACCCTCCCGGCCAGTGTGAGCATCGACCAGGTCACGATCGACTCGGCAACGCCGATCGCCGTGTATGAGCAGGCGACCACACCACTGCAGGGCGCCCGCATGGCCACCATCAGCTTCAGCGCGACAAGCGCGGTGCTGCCGGATGTGCCCGCCTGGCTGCGTTCGCTCGCAACGCTCCCGGGTTTCGCGGATGCGCTGCCCGGCTCGGTGACACTCGACGAGACCACCGGCATCTACACGGCATCCATCACCATGCACGTCAACGACGCAGCATTCTCGGGGCGCTTCGCCCCCGAGGTTCCGGCCGATGAGGCCGCAGCGGATGCCGGCACCGACGCCACGGCGTCGGAGGAGGGAGAGTAGACATGGACAAGAACCGCCTCTGGACGATCGGCTCCGTGCTGCTCATCGTCGCCGTGCTCGGGCTCGGCTTCCTGCTCGGCGTGCAGCCGCAGCTCTCCGCAATCGCCACCGCGAACACCGAGCGGGCCACCGTCGACGCCACGAACGCCGCGGCCGAGGTGAAGCTCGCCGCCCTGAAGAAGCAATTCGAGGGGATCGACGAACTGAAGGCAGAGCTCGCCCCGCTCGTGGAATCGGTGCCGACCGGCGCGAACGCCCCGGAGCTCGTCGACCAGCTCGACGCGCTCGCGAAGGGTGTCGGGGTGACGCTCACCTCGATCACCGTCAACGACGCCGAGCAGTACACCCCCGTCGCGGCACCCGCGCCGGCACCTGTCCCGGAGGCGGACGCTGCCTCGGAGTCGGCATCGGCCGACACCGCAGCGGTGGTGCCGGAGCCGGCCGCACCGGCCGCCGGTTCGCCTCCCGTCGTGAACTCGCTCGTCACGCCGGGCAACTTCGCGGTGCTCCAGGTGCAGGTGGTCGTGAAGGGCACCTACGCTCAGGTGCTCGACTACGTGAACGGGCTGCAGTCGGGCACACGACTCTTCCTCGTCACGACGCTCAGCACGACAAAGAACTCCGAGAACGACGGGATCGTTGAAGCGACCATCGGCGGTCTCGTCTACGCGGCGCTGACCCCAGATCTGACCGGTGCTGACCTGATCGCAGACGCGCAGTAGTGCTCAGCGGATGCCGCAGCTGCATCCGTCAACTCGCAGAAAAGGCCCTCTTCCGCTCAGGAAGAGGGCCTTTTCGATGAGTTCGGTGCGACATCCCCCACTTTGTGGGGCGAGGTGCCGCGAGGCTCATGACGATTGTTGCGGGGCATTGCTACAGTTACGGCTGAACTGGGCGCCATTGTGCGCGGGAGGAGAGTCAGCATGAGCGACACCACGCCGGAGAACGAGAACAACGAGGGCGAGGTCAGCGAAGCGCACGACAACGAGTCGAGCGGAGCTGCTGGAACCGTGCCCACGAACGATGAGGCGATCGATCTCGCCAACGAGCCGGAGTCCGCTCCCGCCGCGAACACCGCCGTCTTCGATGACACCGTGTTCGTCGAGCCGGTGACCGAACAGTCCGTCGCTGTCGAAGCTGAATCGGATGCGGCAGCGCCAGCGGCCTGGTCCGAGCCCGCAGCGGCCGTGCCGAGCAGCGCGCCGGAGCCCGACGTGCAGGACACCGTCATCGTCGATGCGGCGCCCGTAGCGCCGATCGCAACCGCCGAGGCAGCAGAGGCTGCCCCAGCAGAGGCTGCTCCGGTTGAAGCCGCTCCGGTTCCTGTCACGTACCCGGTTGCCCCGGTTGCTCCGCAACAGCCCGCCGCCGAGGTCGACTACGCCGCGGCCGGTGCCGTCGGCGCGGCCGGTGTCGCCGGTGCTGCCGCTGCGGCATCCACACCCGGATCCATCTACGACCCCGCGACGACGAGCCCGGCCGGTCAGTACGTCGCCAGCCCGCAGCCGATCTTCGTGCAGGCCCCGACGCCGCCGGCCAACAAGGGCAACCGCGGCATCGGCATCCTGATCGGTCTGCTCGCCACGCTCGCCTTCGCCCTGCTCTACGCGGGCGGCACCTACCTGATCAGCCTGAGCCAGAACGCGAGCATCGAGACCGCGAGCGAGAGCTTCGCGCTGTTCATCAGCAAGCCGGTGTTCTACATCCCGGTGATCTTCTTCTTCGGCGCGTTCGCACTGCTCGTGGCGATCGTCAACCGCGGCGGTTGGTGGGCATATGTGCTCGGCGGTTTCGCCGTCGCCGTGATCGTCTACTTCTCCTTCGTCGGCGGTTCGCTGCTCACCGTGAACGCCTGGGAGATGACGCCGAGCCAGGCCGCTCAGTTCATTGCAGCCCAGTGGCTGAACCCGGTCGCGATCATTGCCGCGATCGCCGCCCGCGAGGTTCCGATCTGGTTCGGTGCATGGATCGCCGCCCGTGGTCGCAAGGTGACGGCGCGCAACATCGAGGCCCGTCGCGAGTACGACCGCGTGCTCGCCGAGGGCCCGACGCTGACCCGTCCGTAGCCTTCGCGCGAGGTACGCGCTAGATACGGCACTGCCGCTGCAGAACTATCTGCAGCGGCAGTGCCGTTTCTGCGTGCCGCCGTCGGTGCCATAGTGGAGACAAGCCCGTGTGGAGACAACCCCGATGGGAGCCAGATCGTGATCCCGCTCGATGAAACCGAGTACCGCCGATACGCGTCGACGCTCGCCTTCTTCGCGCTCGGCCTCTACGTCGCACTCGTCGTGGCAAGCTTCGGCATGCTCAGCCTGTTCCTTGACCTGGAGGTGGTCGCCCAGACGGATGCCGGCCCGCTCGTCGGCCCGATCATGGTCGGTGCCGCAACGCTCGCCCTGCTGCTCGTGATGTGGGCGGGAGTCGGCCGAGCTGGACACGCGATGCACACCGTGCCGGTGAGCATGGTGCTGCTCGCCGCCGGGCTCAGCTACCTCTTCTACGGCTTCGCCGGTGGCCTCGTGTATGGCCTGAACGCAGGGAACACCGTCGTTCCCGAGGAGAGCACCGGTGTCGGCGGGGTGCCGACCGAGCCGATCAGTGCCCTGCTCTTCCTCGCGGAGCAGTTGACGAGTCCCTTCGCCGCAGCCGTCGCGATCTGGGCCGCTCTCGTCGCGCTGCTCTACTTCGTGCTGCTCATCTGGCGGGCGCACGGCGGCCAGCGCCCGCGGTGGCCGTGGGAGAAGCGCCCGCAGTAGCGGTTTCACGGCCGAGCTTGGGTCTGCCGAGACCGAGCCAGCATCGGTGCAGTACGTGACTTTGCCTGACTTGGGGCTGCCGCCTTTCGTGGCGCTGCGCGCCACGCTCGCGCAAGCACTTGCTTGGGAGTACCGTTTGAGCCTATGGAGGGCTCGATCGAAGCGCGCGTCAGCCACGAGGTCGACCTCTGGCTGCGCTGGCTGCCCAAATGGCAGCCGGGGACCCACCGCGCCCGTATGCGCCTCTGCCGCACCTGCTTCGGCTCGCCCGTGATCGCGGCGGCCGGCCTGACCACCGATGTTCCGCACGCCGTGCAGCACAGCATGTCCATGCGGATGAAGCTCATCGTCGACGCCGCGGTCGACGATTACACCGATCGCAACCTGCCGCTGCTGCACCGCGAACTCGAGGAAGCCGAGCGGCGCGATCAGGCCCGGCAGTACCACCCACGCGAAGGCCTCGGCCCCGAGGCGGCCGGGCTCGAACTCGACCCGGAGCCCGAGGACGGTCAGCCGTTCCTCTTCACCCTCGGTGGGCTCGCCGCGAGTTCCGCCCCGGATGCCGCAGGCGCCGCCGGCCGGGACTCTGCCGCAGTCGACCGCGAACTCCCGATCGAGCCGCCGCCGCTGTCCGAGGAGGAGAAGCAGGCGATCCGCGCCGAGGTGCGCCTCGCCGACGAATTCGCCCAGCAGGTGGGCCGCCGCGTCTGCGCCGAGCTGGTTCAACACCGCGAACGGATCACCGCCGGGGTCGCCCGCTACGTTGAGCCGCAGGTCGTCGCACTGCTCGCAGACCTCGGCCGCGAGCTCGACTCACCGATGTGGCCGAGCTCCTGACCGACTGCCGGAGCTCGTTGGTCGAGTAGCGAGGAACGAGCGTATCGAGGCCTCACGGGCTTCGGTCTTCGCACGTACGAGGGTCTCGATACGCGCCGCGGGCGGCGCTACTCGACCAGCGGAGGCGGGACGCAGGCTCGCGGTGCCACCGGAGCGGACGCCTAGCGCGCGCGACCGCGCAGACCGCTCGGCGCCGGCGTCGGCAGCTGCGTGCGCACCGCCGCGGTGATCGCCGCGATCGCGTTCCTCGTGCTCGTGGAGAGCGCACGCGCCGAAGCGGTCTGAGCCGAGAGCAGCGATCTGTCGTATGGCAGCACGCCGGCCAGCTCGAGCCCGCTCTCCGCTGCCGCGCTCGTCAGCGCCGGCTGCTGCACACCAGCCCCGCTCTGCCGCACGGCGACAAGCAGCGGGCGGGCCGGCGCCAGCGGGCCGCCGACGGTACGCACGTGGTCGATGGCGAGTGCGGCCGCACGCAGCCCGTCGGTCGTCGCAGCGGTCACCAGGACGACGACCGTGTCGCGGGT
>CAZZNX010000105.1:0-12896 GCA_964655795.1 uncultured Leifsonia sp.
GGAATGCCGGGCTTCGTGCTCGTCGACACCCGCAGCGATGCCGCATGGGCGCAGGGCCGCGCGGCCGGCGCCGTGCACCTGCCGACCGCGCGCATCACCACAGACGCGGCCACGCTGTTCGCGCCGGACACCACGCTCGTCGTGTACTGCTGGAGCCCCGGCTGCAACGGCGGCACGAAGGCGGCGCTGGCGCTGAGCCTGCTCGGCTACGAGGTGCGCGAGATGATCGGCGGCTTCGAGTACTGGGCGCGGGAGGGCTACCCGGTGCAGACGGATGCCGGCACCGGGTCGCGCCTCGTCGACCCGCTCGTCGGGCCGGTCTCCACGGCCGCATCCACGCCCGCATCCGAGACAGGCGCGCCAGGAGTCAGCTGCGCCTGCTGAGCGCGCCGGGCCGTCGAGCGCTTCAGGAGCGGGGTCGAGCGCTGCGGGAAACTCAGTGTTGCAGTGCGGACGCGAACCACGAGGTGATCGTGGCCGGGTGGGTGATCGCCGTGCCGACCACGACCGCGTAGGCGCCGGCGTCGAGTGCCGCCCGAGCCTGCTCAGGAGTGTGGATGCGCCCCTCCGCGAAGAGCGGAACGGTGAGCCGATCGGCGAGTGCGGCAACGAGTGCCAGATCGGGGCCGACAGTCTTGCGCGCCTCATCGGTGTATCCGGCAAGGGTCGTGCCGACAATGTCGGCTCCGGCATCCTGAGCGGCAAGCGCATCGTCGAAGCTGCCGGCATCGGCCATCACGATGGCCCCGGTCTGCTCGTGGATCGCGGCGATGGTCTGCGCGAGACTTAGCCCGTCTGGGCGCACCCGGCGAGTGCCGTCGATCGCGACGATCTCGGCTCCCGCCGCGACAACGGCGAGGGCATCCGCCAGCGTTGGGGTGATGAAGACGGACTCCTGCCCGACTTTCACGAGGCCGATCTGCGGCAATTGCACCGTCTCGTGGATGATCCGGATGTCAGCCAGCCCCTGGGCGCGGATGCCGACCGCGCCGCCGACGGCCGCCGACTGTGCGATCAAGGCCATCGCCCGGGGGTCGCGCAGCGGTTCGCCGGGGTACGCCTGGCAGGAGACGATGAGTCCGCCGCGGAGAGAATCGATCATGCGTGTGCTCCAAATTTGTCGAAGGCGCGTCTTGCCGCGCCGACGATTGCCGCATCGTCGCCCAGTCGGGCTCTGACGATATGAATGTTGTCTAAGAAGGGGATGACGCTCTCGCGCACGCCGGTCTCCATTGAGTCCCACCACAATGCGCCGGCATTGATCATGCCGCCGGCCAGGATGATGATTCCCGGGTCCACCATGTTCGCCACTCCGCCAAGGGCATGGCCGAAGGCCTTCGCCGAGGTGATGACGGATGCGTGCGCGATCAGGTCAGTCGAGGTGCGCGCGACGATGGCGCGGGTGTCTGGCACGGACGGGTCCCCGCCGCTGCGCCGATACAACTCGTACAGAGCGGTGCCGGAGGACAGGGCCTCGACGTGCCCACGCTTGCCGCAGGGGCAGAGTAGTCCCGATGCCTCCGCAACGGGAACGTGCCCGAGGTGCCCGGCGACACCGTGGGTGCCGAGCTCCGGCTGACCACCGATCACCACGGCGCCGCCGATGCCGGTTCCGACCGCGGCGAGCAGCACGATGTCATGGCCCTGCCCTGCCCCGGCGAATGCCTCACCCACGGCGTGAGCGTGCACATCGTTGCAGGAGGTGACGGGCAGACCGAGGTGCGCACGCAGCTCCCGGGTCAACTCGGTGTCGGCCCAATCGCTGAGATGGTCTGTCGCCGAGAGCACGCGGCCGCCACGCGGGTCGATGACGCCGGCCGAGCCGACCCCGACCGCAATCACTCGAGAAGGATCACCGATCGTCTCGAGCAGCTGCAGGCCGAGCCGGGCGGCGGTCGCGACGATCTGGGCCCCGCCCTCGCGCGCGGGAGTTGCCGTTTCGGCGCGGACGGTCACCGTTCCGGAAGAATCAACGAGGCCGACGGCCGTCTTCGTTCCCCCGATGTCGATTCCGAGTACGAGTTCAGCTGTCATTTGTCGTTGCTGTCCCTCGTCACGGCCAGATGGAAGCTGTATCGGTCTGCGCGGTAGATCGTGCGCGCGAACTCGATCAGCTGGCCGCGTCGCGAGGAGCTCACCCGCTCGACGCTGAGCGCGGCGGAGCCGGTCGGCACTCCGAGCAGTCGGCTGCCCTCCTCATCCAGGGTGATTGCCTGCACCTCCTGCTCTGCGCGATGCACTTCGTGGCCGGCCTCGGCGAGCTGGGCGTAGAGCGACTGGTCGAGGCGAAGCTGCTCGATCTCCAACACAGCGCAGGGCACATAGACGTCCTCGAGCGCCATCGGGTTGCCGTCGGCGAGACGGAGCCTGCGCAGATGCGTGCACTCGGTTCCGACGGGAACGCCGAGCTGGCGGGCGATCTCGTCGTCTGCCTCGATCCGGGCAAGCGCGAGCGGCCGGGATGACGGAACGAAGCCGCGGCTGGTCATGTCCTCGGTGAAGGAGGTCAACTTCGGCGTCTTCGAGAACTGATCGATCGAGCCGACGTAGGTACCGGAGCCGTGCACGTTGTACACCCGGCCTTCGTCGATCAGCTTCGCGATGGCGGCGCGCACCGTCATCCTGCTCACCGAGTACGTGGCCATCAGCTCGCGTTCGGACGGCAACGCGTCGTGCGGTGCCAAGGAGTTCGCGATGATCTCCCGGATGCCGTTGGCAACGGTCTCGTATTTATGCGCCATGATCCCCAACTCTCGTAGTCATCGCTATCCCTTCACAGCGCCGGCAGACAGCCCGCTGACGAGGTACCGCTGAGCGAACACCGCGAACAACAGCGGCGGAAGCGTCGAGAGGAATGACGCCGCCGAGATATCACCCCACCGAATACCCGTGCTCGTAATGAAGTTTGCCGCACCGAGGGTCACCGGCGTGGCATTGGTCGTGGAGAGTACAAGGGCGAAGAGGTAGTCGTTCCAACTGAAGATGAACACGAGCACCGAGACGGCGACGATTGTCGGTGCGAGCATCGGCAGAACGATGCTCGACAGCGTGCGGAAGATGCCGGCGCCGTCGATCGCCGCAGCCTCCTCCATCTCCTGTGGGATATCGCGCAGGGCAGCGGCGAGCAGGATTATCGCCAGCGGCAGATTGAGGAAGGTGTTCGCGATGACCAGACCCGCGATGGAGTCCTCGAGGCCCAGATTTGAGAAGAGCACGAAGAACGGGACGACAAAGAAGATCGCAGGCAGGAGCCGCAGACCGGACGACCCGTCGATGATCCAGCGCCCGCCGAAGCGCAGCCGGACGATCGCGTAGGTGCCGGGGATTGCGATGAACAGCACGAGCAGGACGGTGCCGACAGCGATCATCGTGGAGTTCGCAAAGAACTTCGGGAAGTCGTAGCCGGAGGCGTAGAGCACGTTCGCATAGTGGTCGAGCGTCGGGTTGGTCGGCAGTCCCAGTGGGTCCTTGGCGATCTCTCCATCCGGTTTGAAGCTCACCAGGATCGCGTTCAACAGCGGGATGTTGATGAGCACGGCGATGACTCCGACGATGGCCGTGTAGAGCCAGAGCCGAGCCTTCGGCTTGCTTCTGCGCTGGCTGCTGTTCACAGCGGTGCTGCTGCGGCGCGGCCGCGCCTGGATATCCACGCTCATGACTTTCCCTCGCTGCCCGTTGAGGCGATTCGTTTGACGATCAGCGGCACGAACGGCAGAAGCACGATCAGCATGACGAGCGAGGCCGCGGCAGCTTTGCCGAAGTCGCCGGATTCGAATGCCGCCTTGTAGATGTAAATGCTCAGCGTCGTCGTCGTCGTGCCCGGCCCGCCGGCGGTGAGCACGTAGATGACATCGAAGGTGCGGATGGCATCGATCGTGCGCAAGAAGAATGCCGCAAACAAGACCGGCTTCAGGACCGGGAGCACGATGTTCCAGAGCGAGCGGAAGAAGCCCGCGCCGTCCATCGACGACGCCTCGAGCAACTCGCTGGGGAACGACTGGAGGCCGGCATAGATGATCAGGAAGGTGAACGGCGTCCACTGCAGCACGTCCAAGACGACGAGGAGGGGGATCACCGTGTCGGGTGCGAACAGCGAGACGCTGAGGCCGAGGCCCTGCAGCAGGGCGGGGATCGCGCCGATGTCGCCGTTCAGCAGCAGGCGGAACATGATGCCGAGCAGCGCAGGTGCCACCATGATCGGCAGCAGGATCAGCGTGAAGAAGACCTTCTTGCCTGGGAATGTGCGATTCATGAGCAGTGCGAGGCCGAAGCCCAGCACCATCTCGATCGTGACGACGATCGCCGCGAACGTCACGGTGAAGACGGCGGCGTTGGTGAAGCCGGCGTTCGTGAACAGCGCGACGAAATTATCGATGCCGTTGAAGCTGTCAGAGGGGTTGAGCAGGGTTTTTGACTGGAATGCGGTGAGCACACCTGAGATGAGCGGATACGCAACGAAGAGCAGTGCAAAAGCGATGAGGGGCAGACTCAGCAGCATCGCTGCAACGGTGTTCTTGGGTCGTCTGGTGGTCAGAGCCACGACAATTCACCTTCTTTGGGGGATCGGTATTGGGCATCCGGTGGGGCCAGGTTCTCACCGGGCCCCACCGGATGGGGTCAGCCGTTGTTACTGGTCAAGCAGCGCCTGCAGGTCGCTGTTGGCGATCTCCAACGCTTCGTCGGCAGGGGTCAGGCCGACCCATGCACCGCTCAGGTCTTCGGCGAGCTTGCTGTACGCCTGGAAGGTCTGGGGGAACACCGGCTCGGCGAAGCCGTACTTCGCGATGCTCTCCGAGACCTCGGCGAAGGCAGGGTTGATATCCGTGTTCGCTTCCAGGACGGCGGGCATGGCCGGGATGCCACCGGCTTCGGCGTACGCCGTCATCGCCTCAGGGGTGGCGAGGTAGGAGAGCCAGGTGTTCGCGGCTTCCTTGTTCTTGCTGTACTTGTTCAGCGACACCGAGAGGGCGTGCACGTGCGTCTGGCCACCGGGCACACGGGCGATCGCGATCTTTCCTGCGACATCCGGCGACTGCTCCGGATCGTTCAATGCGGCGAAGGCCGCTGACCACTGCAGTGCGAAAGCCACGTTGCCGGACTGCAATGCCGCCTGGGTTTCGGGGAACTCGGCCTGCGCGCTGTCTGGCGAGGTCCACTTGTTCGTGTAGATGTCGGTGGAGGGCGCGTCGGCCTTCTTCGCTTCGGGGGTGTCGAGTGTCGCGGTGGTGCCGTCGGCCCAGTTGCCGCCGTACCCCCAGAGGACGTCGTTCCAGATCATCGTGTTGTAGAGCAGGTTCTTGGCCTGAAGGATCGTGCCGAACTCGGTCGGCGAACTCGGGTTACTCGACTTCGAGAAGTAGGCGGACATCGCCTTGAAATCCTCGAGGTCCCACTCGTTCGGGTCCTTCGGGGCTCGAGCCTCGCCGAGAACGTCGGCGCTGATCTCCTCGTACTCGGCCTGTGCGGCCGGATCATTCAGCAGGGCGTCGATCAGGTCCTTGCGGTAAAGCAGGAAGTGGTTGCTCACGTCGAGAGGAAGTGCGTACAGCTTGTCCTCGTACGTCAGGCCGTCCACGGCGACGGGGAAGTAGTTCGAGGTGTCGACGCCATCGAGTGGTTCGAGCGAAGGGGAGTACTGACCGACGTTGTACGACGCCGTCCAATAGATGTCCATGTCGCTGGACTTGGACGCCATGAGAGCCGTCTCCTTCGAGAAGGTGTCTTGGCGAGAGAGGAGGACCATCTCGACAGTGACGCCGTCCTCCTTGCCCTGGCCCGCGTTGTACGCCTCGACGACCTTGCCCATGGCGTCGCCCTCCGGTCCCGGCCACGACACCATCTTGATCGTGCCGGTTCCGTTACCTTCCTCGCCGGTGTTCGCGGCGGAGCATCCTGCCAGCAGCGTTGCTGACAGAACGATTGCTCCGATTGCACTGATGCGCTTGTTCAGCATCGTTCCTCCAAAAGTGGTCTGTACCAGTTGTGAGATGAAGATTCTCACGGTGGCGTACGCATGTCAAGAGAATTTGTATTTGGTTAACAAAATGGAAACAACTGGTACGGACAACATGGTTTCCGGGGTCGGCTGAGTGGCGTGGGGTGGCGCGCGCCATCGACCCGCTCGTCGAGCCGGCATCCACGCCCGCATCCGAGCCAGGCGCGCCAGGAGTCAGCTGCGCCTGCTGAGCGCGCCGGTTCTGCGTCGAGCCGCCCAATACCGCCTGCCGGTGCAGCTTGCCGCGCTCAGCCCATCGCGCTCAGCCTGCCGCCCGTTCAGCCCGCCGCGTCGGTGATCGCCTGGAACACGCGATCGGGATTCTCGGCAATGCGGTTGAGCACGTAGAGCCACCACTCCGTGCCGAAGATCAGGTACTCCCGCGTGCGCAGTCCGGCCGCGCGCAGCTCGTCGAGCGTTTCGGTGCCGAGCCCGAGCAGCATCTCGAACTCGATGTGCGGGGCGGCGAGTGCGCTGCCATGAGTGCTCAACAGCGTGTCGAGAATGTCGGCGTCGTGCGTGGCGATCGACAGCGCGTGCCCGCTCGTGATCAGCGTGTTCGCGTGGGTGAGATAGGCGTCGCGGAGCGCGGAACTGTCGCGGGTGAACGCGACGCTCTCCGGCTCGAGGAACGCGCCCTTCACCAGTCGCACGCGCCCTGGCCGCTGCAGAAGCGCCGCGAGATCGGCAGGAGTGCGGTGCAGCCGAGCCTGCAGGGTGATGCCGACGTGGTCGAAGTCCCGGCACAGTCTGGCGTGCGTGTCGAGCACGAGGTCGGTGCGCGCGGAACCCTCGGCCGAGATGATCAGCTCGGTACCGGCCTCGGCCGTCGCCTCGGCAAGACGAACGGCATTGCGGTAGCCGAGCTCCGGATCGACGGTGAGCCCGATGTGTGACAGGTCGAAGGAGACGGTGCTCGGCACGGCGGAGATCCGGATGCGTCGGGCAAGCTCAAGGAAGACCTCGGTCTCGGCATCCGCCACGGCTGCTGCGCGCACGCTCTCCCCGGTGTATTCGATGCTCGCGAGGTGGCCACGGGCGAGCACCGCCGGCAGCCGGTCGAAGACCTGGTCCAGCGTCTCGCCGGCGATGTAACGATCGGCGATGCGCCTGGCGATCGGGGAGAGGCGGGCATCGGCGAGCACCCGAGCCTTGAGTGATTCGTCGAGGGCGAGGGCACGCAGCGTCTCGGCGCTTGCGGCACGGGCGATGGCAACGTCGAGCATGCCATCAGATTATCGCTGGGACCGGGCCGGATGCTCCCGCACCCAACTGTCTGGGAACTCGGCCGTGGCTCTTTCCCCCGGGGCCCTGCGGATGCCACTATGAACCATGGTTGTGACGCTACGCGCACTGCAGACCGCTGTTCCTCCCACCGTGCTGGTGCAGGAGGAGGTGAGAGATGTCTTTGCCAGTCAGCCCGATCTCAATCGCTTGGGGCAGCGCCTCGTCACCACGGCGTTCAATGCCTCCGGTATTGAGACCCGCTACTCGGTGATCGAGGAGCTCTCGCTGCACCAGCCGCCGGGCGAGCACGACTTCTTCGACAGCGCGACCGGGCTGCTGCGCCGGCCGGGAACGAAGCTGCGCAATGAGCTCTACATCCAGCAGGCCACCCCGCTCTTCGTTGAGGCCGCCCGCCGCGCGCTCGCGGCCTGCCCCGGCGTCGAGGCCGCCGATGTGACCCACGTCGTCACCGTCTCGTGCACGGGCTTCTACCAGCCGGGTCCCGACTACATGCTGGTGCGCGAGCTGGGCCTGGCGCCATCCGTGCAGCGCTACCACCTGGGCTTCATGGGCTGCTACGCCGCGATGCCCGCTCTGCGCACAGCGCGGCAGTTCGTCGAGGCCGACCCGGATGCCGTCGTGCTCGTGGTCAGCGCCGAGCTGTGCACGCTGCATCTGCGCAGCTCGAACGATCCGGATGAGATCGTGGCGTCGTCGCTGTTCGCCGACGGCGCGGCCGCCGGGATCGTCAGTGCGCGGCCACCGGCAGAGGGCGAGATGGCGTTCACGCTCGACCGCTCGGAGACCGTGCTGACGCCGGTCGGTGAGGCCGACATGGCGTGGAAGATCGGCGACAACGGCTTCGAGATGGTGCTCTCCAGCTACGTTCCGCACATCATCGACGAGCACATCGGCAGCGCACTCACCCCGCTGTTCGCACCCGAACCGGTTCTCGCCGCGGCGCTCGCCGCTGGCGCGGCCGGCGAGGCGGTGCAGCACTGGGCGATCCACCCGGGTGGGCGCAGCATCCTCGACAAGGTCGAGCAGAAGCTCGGGCTCAGCGAGAAGCAACTCGTGCCGGCCCGTGAGACGCTCCGCAACTACGGGAACATGTCGAGCGCGACGGTGCTCTTCGTGCTGAAACACATCCTCGAGGCGCCGGACACGGCGGCCGGCGAACGCGTGCTGGCGATGGCCTTCGGGCCGGGACTCACGGTTGAGACCGCGCTGCTCAGCGTCGTCGGGGCGCGGGTGGCCGGGGAGCGTGTGGTCGGCGGGGTGAGTGCCGGTGAGGCGGATGCCGCGGCATCCGTGCCCGCGCCAGGCAGCACGCCCGCGGAGGCCCCGGCGCTGGTGCGCTGATGGCGTCGGCGCCCGCGATGCAGCAGCGACCGCGCCACTTCCTGCACGCGCGGGCCACCGACACCGCCGAGTTGATGGACGCCCCCGGCGCCGATCCGGCGACGCTGCACCGCACCTACGAGCAGTTCGGCCTGGTGAACTCCGCCGTCTCGGGGTGGCGCGCGAACTACCGCCGCTTCATCCGCCCACAGCTCTCCACGACACGGGCGACGACGCTGCTCGACATCGGCTCCGGCGGCGGCGACCTGCCGCTCGCGCTCGCCGCGTGGGCGGCATCCGACGGGCTGCGCCTGCAGATCACCGCGATCGACCCGGATGCCAGGGCCCACGACTTCGCGAGCGCGCGGCCGCCGGTGCGCGGTGTCACCTTCCGCCGCGCCTTCAGTGCCGAGCTCGTCGGCGAGGGGGCGAGCTTCGACATCGTGATGTCGAACCACATGCTGCACCACCTCAGCGCCGCCGAGTTTGGCGGGCTGCTCTGGGACAGTGAGCAGCTGGTGCGCGGGCCCGGCGCCGCGGAGTCGGGCGATGCTCGCTCCGGGCCGAGGCTGCCGCGCGTGCTGCACGGTGACATCACCCGCAGCCGACTCGCCTACGCCGGATTCGCGCTCGGCACGCTGCCGTTCGCCCGCTCACTGCTGGAGGGCTCCTACATTCGGAAGGACGGCCTGACCTCCATCCGTCGGAGCTTCCGGCCGGTGGAGCTGGAGGGCGCCCTGCCGGCGGGCTGGGCGGTGTGGCCGCAGAGCGCGTTCCGCTACCTCCTGGTCTACCCGGGGCCCGGAGCTCTCGATGGCTGAGCCGCTCGAACCGATCACCGAACCGGATGCCGCAGCAACCGACATCGCGGACGTCGCCGTCGTCGGCGCCGGCCCCGTCGGGCTGCTGCTGGCCTGCCTGCTCGTGCAGCGCGGGCTGAGCGTCACCGTGCTGGAGGCGCGCGGGCAGAGCTCGGAGCACTCGCGGGCCATCGGCATCCACCCGCCCGGCATCGCCGTCCTGGCCCAGCTCGGACTCGCGGATGCGGCGATCGCCGCCGGGACACCGATCTTCCGCGGCGAGGCGTGGTGCGACGGCGAGATGCTCGGCGCGCTTGAGATCGGCGAGGCCGGCGGGCGCTACCCCTTCGTGCTCTCGCTGCCCCAGCGCGACACCGAACGGCTGCTGCGCGACCGCCTGACCGAGCTGAACGGCGGCGTCGACCCGGTGCGGCGGGGCACCCGCGTGACGGCTGTGTCGCAGCGCTCGGAACACGTCGTGATCACGACCAAGTCCTCGCACATCAGCGTCGGTGATGCCGGCACGGATGCCGTAGCGCCACAGCAGCTGCTTGCACGCTACGTGGTCGGCGCCGACGGGGCGCGCAGCCGGGTGCGGGAGCTCGCCGGCATCCGCTGGGTGCCGGCCGGGCAGGCGCAGCCGTACCTGATGGCCGACTTCCGCAGCGGGCAGCCGCCGCTGCTCGGCGACGGCGGGAGCGGAAACGGCAGGCTCGCCGCGACGACGGCGCTGCTCGCCTTCGAGCGTGGGGGAGTCGTCGAATCCTTTCCGCTGCCGGGGGGATGGCGGCGTTGGGTCGTGCTCACCGACCGGCTCTGGCACGAGGCGGTCGCAGCCGACCTGGCGGGAATCGTGCGGGATCGCACCGGGATCGAGCTGCACGCGGCGTCCGCGGCCGAGCAGGACCGCGAGCGCACCGACGACTCGCTCAGCGCCTTCGCGGTGCGCCAGCACCTCGCCTCGCGCATGGCCGCCGACCGCATCTCCCTGCTCGGCGATGCCGCGCACGAGGTGAGCCCGATCGGCGGTCAGGGCATGAACCTCGGCTGGCTGGATGCCGCGGCCCTCGCCCCCGCGCTCGAACTCGCCGTGCGCGGCGGCCACGAGCTCGCCGCCCGCGCGCTGCGGGAGTACGACCTGCGCCGGCGTTTCGCCGCCCGCCGCGCGGTGGCGCAGGCGGCGTTCAACATGCAGATCGGGCGCGAGGCCAGTGGCACGCGGCTCGGTATGCGCAATGCCCTCGTGCGGGTGCTCGGGCGCCCGCCGTTCCGCGCGCTGCTGGCGCAGGCGTTCACGATGCGCGGTCTCTGAGCAGGATGGCTTCGGTGCGACGCGATCTGCGCCAGTTACCGCGCTGTGCGCCGCGAACTACTGCGTCATAGCGCGGTAGCTGGCGCAAATTCCCGGGGCAGGAGTCGGCACGCGCGCCAGTAGCCGCGTTCCGCGGTAGGGACTGCTGCCGCGGCTAGACCAGCGAGACGAGCGGGGCGTGCTCGTCGGCGGTCCACTCGTTGAGGGAGCCGTCGTAGATGGCGATGTTGCCGGTCCCCGCCGCGGTCAGCGCGAGTGCGGCCGCGGCCGCGGCGATGCCGCCTCCGCAGTAGGTGATGATGCGGGGAGCCAGCTCGCGGCTGGCGGATGCCGCAACGGCGCTGTCCGCGGTGGCAGGCGCGCCGGCATCCGGCGCACTCGCCAGGCCGAGCACGGGCGCGAGCTTCTCGCTCAGGGCCGCGCCCTGCAGCAGGGCGTTGTCCGCACGGTCGACGAGGCGACCCGCCGGCAGGCTCAGGCTTCCCGGGATGTGACCTGCCCGGCTGCGCGAGCTCGACTCGCCGCTGAACTCGGCAGGTGGCAGAGCGCACACCAGCGTGGCCTCGGCCTCGCCGGCGACGACGGCCGCGACGTCATCCTTGTCCGCCCAGAACTCGGGGCGTTCGACGGCGGTGAAGCCGGCGGAGACCGCGGGTTCCACGTGGCCGCGCTCGAGCGGGCGCTCCTCTGCACGCCACTTCGTCAGGCCGCCGTCCAGCACCGCAACGTTCTCGAAGCCGAAGGAGCGCAGCAGCCACCAGATGCGGGCCGCCCACTGGCCGACCGAGTCGTCGTAGAGCACGACGGCGCTGTTGTCAGCGATGCCGACGGATGCCGCCGCGGCGACGATCTGCAGGGCGTCGGGCCGTGCGAAGCCGAAGGGCTTGGCCGGGTCGGAGAAGACCTCGAGCACGTCCGCGAAGACTGCTCCCGGAATGTGGCCGTCGACCAGGTACTGGTCGAGCCCGCTGAGCCAGCGGTAGCCCGCCTTCGTGCCCGGTGCCTTCACGTGCAGCACGGTGGCGTCGAGCACGACGAGGCCGTCGCGGCCGAGGTGATCGGCCAGCCACTGCGTCGAGACGAGCGGGGTCGACAGCAGCGGTACTGGCAGGGCGGTGGTGGCATCCGGTGAGCTCATGTGCTCACGCTAATTCTCCGGGGTGGCCGGGTCTACGTCGCGCGTAAGAGGAGGTAATGCTCGGCGCTGAGTGCAGCGTGCTCAGCACTCGATGACGTTGACGGCGAGCCCGCCCTCGCTGGTCTCCTTGTACTTCGTCATCATGTCGAGGCCGGTCTGGCGCATCGTCTCGATCACGGTGTCGAGCGAGACGAGGTGGGTGCCGTCGCCGTGCAGCGCGAGCCTGGCCGCCGACACCGCCGTCGACGCGGCGATCGCGTTGCGCTCGATGCACGGCACCTGCACGAGGCCGCCGACCGGGTCGCAGGTGAGGCCGAGGTGGTGTTCCATCGCGATCTCCGCTGCATTCTCGACCTGCCGCGGGGTGCCGCCGAGCACGGCGCAGAGGGCCCCGGCTGCCATGGCGCACGCGGAACCGACCTCGGCCTGACAGCCGCCCTCCGCCCCCGAGATCGAGGCGTTGGCCTTGACGAGCGAGCCGATCGCGGCAGCCGTGAGCAGGAAGGTGCGGATGCCGGCATCCGACGCCCCAGGAACGAAACGCATGTAGTAGTGCCCGACGGCCGGAATGATGCCAGCCGCGCCGTTGGTCGGCGCCGTCACGACACGGCCGCCGCTGGCGTTCTCCTCGTTCACTGCGAGGGCGAAGGCGTGCAGCCACTCGGTGGAGGTGTCGCGCTCCCGCACCGGCTGGCCGTCGTAGGCCTCAAGCCGTTCGCGCACCTCGGGTGCGCGGCGCTTGACGCCGAGGCCACCCGGGAGCACACCGGGCGTCGCCAGGCCGTGCTCGACGCAGCTGTGCATGGCGGCCCAGATCGCGTCGAGTCCGGCGTCGAGCGCCTCGCGGCCGTGCACGGCCTCCTCGTTGGCGCGGGCGATGTCGGCGAGGCTGATGCCCTGCTGCTCGCAGAGGGCCAGCAGTTCCTCCGAGCTGGAGTACGGCAGCGGATGCCGGGGCGTCGCCGCCTCGGTCACCGCGCGGGTCCGCTTCACGGTGTCGGTGAGCGTCAGAGTGCCGGAGGCGCGGTCGGCGCCCGAGCGCTCGGCGCCCCCGTGCGCGGCGGCCGAGTGCGCGGCCGCGGC
>CAZZNX010000106.1:0-2585 GCA_964655795.1 uncultured Leifsonia sp.
TGCGGGGGAGTGAGCTCGCGCAGTGGGCGGGGCCGGGTGAGCTCGCGCGGCGGGCGGGGCGAGCCCGTAGAGGGCGAGCGCAACTCGCGAGCGTCTGACGACTGCGAACCGGGGAGGTGGAACGAGCTCGAGCGGCGCGACATGCGGGGGCGTACGCCGCTGGTTGAGCTTGTCGGAGCCCACGCCGGAGATTTCGACAAGCTCAATCAGCGGGGGAATGGGCTCAATCGGCGGGGAAATGGACTCAAGTGGCAGCGGGGGAGGGGTCTCGAGCGGTGGACGGGGCGAGCCCATGGACGGTGCAGGGCGAGCGCATCGCGCGAGTGGCGGACGACGGCGAACGGGGGAGGCGTATCGAGATCGCGCGGCGCGACATGCGTGGGCTTACGCCGCTGGTTGAGCTTGTCGAAACCCACGCCGGAGATTTCGACAAGCTCAATCAGCGGGAGAGGGTGATCGCGCGGTGGGCTGTCGACGGACGCGGTAGGCGAACGACGGCAGGCTAGGGGCAAGCAGTGGTTCCGGGGAAGCGTGCCATCGATTCGGCCGCGGAACTCGATGGTCGAGGCCCGCGGCGCATCGCCTCGGTTTCACGTGAAACACGGCGGTCGCGGGGTACATGTGCGACGTTTCACGTGAAACATACGCAATCACCACGCTCCACCGTTCGAGTGGTGCCCACGACATCCCACCGAAAACGACTCTGCCCCATGTTTCACGTGAAACATGGGGCAGAGTGAAGCGCCCGGGGGCTACTTCGTGAAGCCGGGCTCGCCGATCTCACCGAGGATTCGGTTGAGGTCGCCAACCGTGGCGAAGTCGATCGTGATCTGACCCTTGCGTGCGCCGAGGTGCATCTTCACGCGGGTGTTGAGCCGGTCGCCCAGGCGCTCAGCGATCTCGTCGAGGTGGCCCTGGCGCGTTCCAGCGTGGGGCTTCACCTTGGGCGCGGGCTTCGGAGTCTTGCTCGCGGCCGCCTCAGCCGCACGTACGGAGAGATCCTCGTTGACGATCTTGTCCGCGAGGCTCTGCATGGCTTCGGGCTCCACGACCGAGAGGATGGCACGGGCATGACCGGCTGAGAGCACGCCGGCGGCAACGCGCATCTGCACGGTGGAGGGGAGCTTGAGCAAGCGCAGCGTGTTGGTGATCTGTGGGCGCGACCGGCCGAGACGGTTGCCCAACTCCTCCTGGGTGATGCCGAAGTCGCTCAGCAGTTGCTGGTAGGCCGAGGCCTCCTCCAGGGGGTTTAGCTGTGAGCGGTGCAGGTTCTCGAGCAGCGCGTCCCGGAGCATGTCGTCATCTGCGGTGTCGCGGATCACGGCGGGGATGGTGTCGAGTCCGACCTCCTTGGTGGCACGGAGGCGCCGCTCACCCATGACGAGCTCGTACTTGCCAACCAGGTCAGGGTGCGGACGCACGACGATGGGCTGCAGCACGCCGATCTCGCGCACGCTGTGCACGAGTTCGGCAAGGTCCTGTTCGTTGAAGACGGTGCGCGGCTGCACGGCGTTCGGCACGATGTCTGCCGGGTTCAGATGCGCCAGACGGGCACCGGGAACGATGAGCAGCTCTTCGCTGTCACCAGCAGCGGCCAGGGCCTGTGCGGCGCCGACCGTGTCCGGGAAGAAGACGTCAACGGGGCGCCCGCGGGTCTCATCGATCGTCGGGATCAGCGCGCCGATGCCGCGACCGAGTCCAGTTCGCTTCGCCATGACTACCTGCTTCCTGTACGGGGGGTGACTACTGGTGCGCCGCGACGCGCCATTTCGGCGGCCGCCTCCTGGTACGACAGTGAGCCGGTCGAATTGGTGTCGTAGCTGATGACGCTCTGACCGTAGCTGGGCGCCTCTGAAACGCGCACGGAACGGGGGATGATCGTGCCGAGCACCTGCTTGGGGAAGTGATCCCGCACATCTTGAGCGACCTGATTGGCGAGATTGGTGCGGGAGTCATACATCGTCAGCAGGATCGTCGAGACGCGGAGCTCGGGGTTCAGGTGCTTCTCGATCATCTCGATGTTCTTCAGCAGCTGGCTGAGCCCCTCGAGCGCGTAGTACTCGCACTGAATCGGAATCAGAACCTCGCTCGCCGCCACAAAGGCGTTGATCGTGAGGAGGCCGAGCGAAGGAGGGCAGTCGATGAAGACGTAGTCGTAAGGCTCGTCCATCTCCGAGATGTGGAGATCGAGCGCACGACGCAGCCGCTGCTCTCGTGCGACGAGCGAAACCAGCTCGATTTCCGCTCCAGCCAGGTGAATATTCGCGGGAACGCAATACAGTTCGCCCTCTTCGGGGCTCTTCTGAACCACGGAAGAGAGGGGGAGGTCCTCGATGATCACGTTGTAGATGCTCGGAACATCGGCGCGATGCTCGACACCGAGCGCGGTCGAGGCGTTGCCCTGCGGGTCGAGGTCGATGACCAGCACCTTGGCTCCGAGGCGCGCAAGCGCAGCGGCCAGATTCACGGCCGTCGTCGTCTTGCCGACGCCGCCCTTCTGATTGGAGATCGTGAGCACCCGCGTCTTCTCGGGGAGAGGCAACTTCAGCTCAGCGATGGCCTGGCGTCGGCGCGTCAGCGTCGCC
>CAZZNX010000106.1:2606-12772 GCA_964655795.1 uncultured Leifsonia sp.
CCAGGGGAGCGTGGGCCACCGGGGTCGCCTCCGCGTCTTCCGTCAACGCCGCGTGTGTGGCCGCATCCCAGTCAATCGCGCCGGTCGTCGGATCGCCCTCAGTGTTCGAAACGGACGTCGGGGCCGAAGTTTCGTCGGCGGATTGTTTCACGTGAAACACTGCTTCTTTCTCGTCGTCAATCAATTCAGTCGTGCCGCCGGCTTCAGTCGCGCCGGCTGGGATTTCGACGAGGTCATTCGCGTCAATTTCAGTGCTGTGGGAGCCATTCTCCGGTGACTCGCCGCCGAGTCGGGCGCCGACAATTGCGTCAAAAGCGGCCAGGGAGACGACGGGGGAGTGGTCGTCGGGCGAATTCATGGTGTCAACTGCATCTGCGGCGGGCGGGGCGGACTCGTCGCGCCCCTTCTTGTGGAACCATCCACGGCTCGCGGCATTCGCCATCTGCAATCCATTCCCTGTGTCGGTCGTCTCACGAGAGCGCCGACACCGCGGCGCTGGAACCGTACGAACGAACACAGCATGCGTCGTGCGCAGCAACCGGCGACGAGAGGAGTCGACTAACCCACTGTAGCCCGGATGACGCGGGTTTCTTCGCTCAGAACGCCTTCGCCGAGGACAAGAACCTCGACATCGCGCAATTTGTACTTGCGGATCGCCTTGTCGGCCGCCGTGATCTCGCCGGGGGCACCCGCGCCCTTCATCAGCACGAGCTCACCACCGGAACGGAGCAGGGGGGCGGTGAGCGGGATCAGGGTGCGCAGAGCGCTGACGGCTCTGGCCGTCACCTGATCGAATGTGCCCTCACGCTTGGTCTCCTCCGCGCGGGCGCGCAGGACCTCGACGTTGGTCAGACCGAGTTCCGTGACCTGGTCGTTCAACCACGCGACGCGGCGCTCCATCGGCTCAATCAAGACGAAATTCACGTCCGGGCGCGCGATGGCGAGGACCAGGCCGGGCAGACCGGCGCCACTGCCCACATCACCAACGAGTCCGGGTCGCAGCAACGGCGCGACAATCGCGCAGTTCAGAATGTGCCGCGTCCACAGCCGCGGGAGCTCAAGCGGCCCGATCAGGCCGAGTTCCTCACCGTGCGTCGCGAGGTTCGTGGTGAACGCGCGCGCACGCGTGATCTGCTCGCCGAAGACATCCGCGGCAACGAGCGGTTCCGACTCAAGGGTGTCAGTCATGGTTTCACGTGAAACTATGCGCGGCGGCTGATCACCGTGTGGCGATCGCGACCCTCGCCGTTCGACTCGGAGGTGTAGCCCCGCTCACCAACGATGTCGTGCACGAGCTTGCGCTCGTACGAGGACATGGCGGGGAGCGCGGCCGAGGCGGCCCCGCCCTCGATGCGCTCGATGGCGCGCGTCACGAGGGCAGTCAGCTCGGCCTCACGGGCGTCACGAGAGCCGCCGATGTCGAGGATCAGGCGAGAGAAGCCGCCGGTCTTGCTCTGGACGGCGAGGCGTGTGAGCTCCTGCAGGGCGTTGACGGTCTCCGGCTTGGAGAGAACGGAGATGTTCGCTCCGGCCCCGGCGTTCACCGAGAGGTAGGCGCGGCCGTTGCGGGCGTCGATGTCGATGTCACCGTCGAGGTCGCAGATGTCGAGGAACTCCTCGATGTAGTCCGCGGCGATGTCGCCCTCCTGCTCGAGCTGGGCCTGGGACGGCGCGGCCGTGCGCTCTGTTCCCTCCGCTGCCGCCTCAAAGGTGGCTGCGGTTCCCTGCTCCGAAGCCTCGAGGTCAAGGGCGGAGTCGTCAACGATGGGGGTGTTCTGAACGTCGGTCATCTGCGTCCTACTTCTGGTCGCCGGGCTTGGCTTGCTTCTTTGCCCGGTTCTTGCTGATCGGCTGCTGCCGCTGGGTCTTCTTGGCCGCCTCTTCGTCGACGACGATCACGGTGCCGTCGCTCGCGACGAGCTTGCCCTTGCGGGCCAGGCGCTCCTCGCGGGCCTTGGCTGCCTCGCTGCCGGGGGTCGGCATGTTCCGGATGACGACGAACTGCTGAACCATGGTCCAGATGTTCGAGGTGAGCCAGTAGAACATGACGCCGAGCGGGAAGGCGACACCGGAGAAGGCGAAGACGAGGGGGAGTAGGTAGAGCATGATGCGCTGCTGCTTGAACATCGGGCTCGCCTTGGTCTCCGGCGACATGTTCTTCGAGACGATCTGCAGCTGCGTGATGAACTGCGAGGCGGTCATCAGAACGACCATGACGGCGGCGATGACCATGACGGCGGCGCTGAACGGCTCGCCCTCAAGCATCAACGTCCACTGGGAGGCGAAGGAGCTGTGCAGCGGCGCGACGCCGAAGAGCTCGGCATCGCCGAACTGCTTGGCCAGCTCGGCGTTGAGCGGGCCGACGCCGGTCTTGCCGTGCTGGGCATCATTGAGCACCGAGAACAGTGCGAAGAAGATCGGCATCTGCAGGAGCAGCGGCAGGCAGGAGCTCAGCGGGTTGGTGCCGGTCTTCTTGTAGAGCTCCATCGTCTCGCGCGACATCGCGTCGCGAGAGAACTGGTCCTTCTTGCCCTTGTACTTCTCCTGGATCTTCTTCAGCTGCGGAGCAACCTCCAGCATGCGGCGCTGGTTCTTGATCTGCTTGACGAAGACCGGGATCAGGGCGGCACGCACCACCACCACGAGGCCGACGATGGCCAGAACCCAGGTGAGACCGGCGGCCGGGTCCATGCCCATGGCGCTGAACAGCCAGTGCCAGCCAACGAGGAGTAGCTCAACAGCCCACTTCAGTGGCCACAGAACGATCGAGATCAAGTCCATTGTTGGGGTCAGCCCTTTCCTTGGCCTGCGACGACGAAGCCGGATGCCGTCACGCGATAGCGCCGCACACGTTTGAGGGGAACGTCGTCGATTCCGCCCTCGGCCCAGGGGTGGCACCGCACGATGCGGCGGGCCGCCAGCGCCCCGCCGACGACGACACCGCGATCTTGCACAGCGGTGAGCGCGTACTGGGAGCACGATGGGTAATAACGGCACACATCGCCATAGAGCGGAGAGATCACGGCGCGATAGGCGCGCAGGAACAGAACGACGACGTTGCGCGGCACAAGCAGCGCGGTTGCGACAAGTCTGTTCACGAGGAACTCTCCCGGCGACGAGATGTGCTTGAGTTCGCTGAACGAGCCAAAGACTCCGCGAGCTCACTCCGTAGGGTCTCCCACGAAGCTGTGGAGCAATCGGGCAGCGCGCGGATGACCACGTCGACGCCCGGCTGCACCCGGTCAAGCATCAGATAGCTGGCCGCCTTCAGCCGTCGGCGCACGCGATTGCGTTGCGTTGCGCCGCCGACCGTCTTTGCGACGATAAAGCCAAAACGAGCGCCCTGACCGCGCGAAGCTGCTGCTTCGGGATCAGAGCGCACATACGTCACGAAATGAGGTGTGACGAATCTCCGCCCCCGACGTACGACTCCTTTATAGTCGTCGCCCGTCGTGATGCGGTTCGCTTTGGCAAGCACTGGGCTTGAGATCGAGCCTGGGTGCTTAAGCGGACAGCTCGACGCGACCCTTGCGGCGACGAGCGCCGAGGATCGCGCGGCCGGCACGCGTACGCATGCGCAGACGGAAACCGTGCACCTTGGCGCGACGACGGTTGTTCGGCTGGAACGTTCTCTTGCTCATTGTGTGTACTCCACGTCTTGGATCTCCACGAGCCTGGATGTGGCCGGGAAAGAAATTTGGGCAGCCAGAAGGCTGGGGTCAACCTATTAAAACTACGGCCTGAGCAGGCTCCGGTCAAACCGGATGCCTGATCGGCCGTGGATTCTCCATGATCTTCACAGCTTGCGCCGCAGCGACACGCGGGCCTCCTGCCCCATATTCCGCCGGGATTCGAGCCTGATCTGAGCATTGACCGCGAAGTTATCCCCAGCAAGATACCCATAGTTCCGCTAGTTTTGTGAGAGTTACCCACAGCGGTGGATAACTCTGTGAGTACTTTTCATCTTTCTCGGATCCATGGCACCAACATCCGCACGCAGCGTCACTGCCAGCGGTACCGAGGCGGGCACGAGCATCGCAGTAATACAAGAAGTGTGGAGAACAATGGCCGACGTCGAACAGCCGATCGAGAACACCTGGAGCGATGTGCTCGCGGGACTCACGTCGGACAGCACGATCACCCCGATGCTTTACGGCTTCCTCAACCTCGTCGAGCCGAAGGGGATCGCAGCGGGCACCTTCTATCTGGAGGTTCCGAACGACTTCACCGCGAGCATGCTGAACCAGCGCATGCGGACATCGCTCCTTACGGCGATGAGCGCGATCGGCACGCCGGCGATCACGAACTTCTATGTGGTTGTCAATCCCGAGCTGGAGAACGACGCCGCGACCCAGCAGGCTTTCGAGTCTCCGGAATCCCTCGGTATTCCCCTGGCCATGCCGGCTCAGCAGCAGCCCGCCGCGCCGATGACACCTCCCAATGTCGTGGAGACCCCGGCGACCCCGCAATCCGTCTTCGAGCACAGTTCGCCTGAACAGTCCAACGACACCCGCCTGAACCCGAAGTACAGCTTCGACAACTTCGTCATCGGCCAGTCGAACCGTTTCGCGCACGCTGCGGCCGTCGCCGTCGCTGAGGCCCCGGCCAAGGCGTACAACCCGCTCTTTATCTATGGCGACTCCGGGCTCGGCAAAACCCACCTCCTGCACGCCATCGGCCACTACGCCATGAGCCTCTACCCGGGCGTACGCGTGCGCTACGTGAGTTCGGAGGAGTTCACCAACGACTTCATCAACTCGATCGCCAACAACAGGGGAGCGGTCTTCCAGTCCCGCTACCGGAACATCGACATCCTCTTGATCGATGACATCCAGTTCCTGCAGGGCAAGGCCGAGACCCAAGAAGCCTTCTTCCATACCTTCAACACCCTGCACGACCACAACAAGCAGGTGGTCATCACGAGCGACCTGCCGCCCAAGGCGCTCACCGGCTTCGAGGATCGCATGCGAAGCCGCTTCGAGTGGGGCCTCATCACCGATGTGCAGGTGCCAGACCTCGAAACCCGAATCGCCATTCTGCGCAAGAAGGCGCAGTCGGAGCGCATGCAGGCCCCCGACGACATCCTCGAATTCATCGCCACCAAGGTCTCGTCCAATATTCGCGAGCTCGAGGGAACGCTCATCCGCGTCACCGCCTTCGCCAGCCTCAACCGCACCCCGGTCGACATGAACCTCGTGCAGACGGTGCTGAAGGACCTCATCACCCTCGATGAGGACAATGTGATCGCGCCGGCGGACATCATCACGAACACCGCTGACTACTTCAAGCTGACCGTCGACGACCTTTACGGGTCCAGCCGCTCCCAGGCCGTCGCCACGGCCAGGCAGATCGCGATGTATCTCTGCCGTGAGCTCACGAACCTCTCGCTCCCCAAGATCGGACAGCTGTTCGGCAATCGTGACCACACCACGGTGATGTACGCCAACAAGAAGATCAGCGAGCTCATGAAGGAACGTCGGTCGATCTACAACCAGGTCACCGAGCTGACGAACCGCATCAAGCAGAACCACCGCTACAAGTAGGGGCTTGTGCTCGACGCGCCCGGGCCGCCAGAATATTCCACTACTCACATGTTGTGGATAACTTGTGGATAGTTAATGAGCAACTCGCATGAAGCTGTTGAAGAATGCCGTGTTCTTGTGGGTTTCAGCCCCTCGGCGCGGTCCACTCCTCATGCATCAGGGCGTTAACGCTCACACAGCTTCAACAAGTGACACCCGCGTAGTTCTCTGTGTATACAACGAATTAACATAGTTATCCACAGTTTCCACAGCGGTTAAGACCGTTAAAGAATTCTTAAAGAGATCTCCCATGCGACAACCTTGTGGACGGCTGAGCCGCCCAGAGGCCGAAACGAATGACAAGAAACCCACGCCGTAATGGCAGGGGTTAGCATGGAGCCCAGCCAGTCAGCCCCGCTGTCAGGCGCAAACGACAAGCAGCGAACAGGAGCGCCTTCGTGAAGTTTCAGGCCAATCGGGATGTCTTCAGCGAAGCGGTGTCCTTCGCCGTCAAGCTCCTCCCGCAGCGCACAACGCTGCCGATTCTGAGCGGTGTGCTCATCCAGGCCACGGAGACCGGACTGATCCTGTCGTCGTTCGACTACGAGGTCTCCGCGCAGACTGAGATCGCTGCCGATGTCGAAGAGACAGGAACTGTGCTTGTCTCCGGTCGGCTCCTTGCCGAGATCGCCAACAGGCTTCCCAATGCTCCTGTGCGGTTCAGCACCGAGGAAAGTCGCATCATCGTCAGCAGCGGGTCGGCCAGCTTCACGCTGCTCTCCATGCCTGTGGAGGAATACCCGAGCATCCCGCAGATCAGCTCCGAGTCCGGGCTCGTTCCGGCCGAGGAATTCGCTGCCGCCGTGGCTCAGGTCGCCGTCGCGGCGTCGCGTGACGATGTCACCCCCGTGATCACGGGCGTCCAGCTCGAGGTCAGCGAGAACAGCCTGGGTCTGGTCGCGACCGACCGCTACCGGGTCGCCGTGCGGGAGATCAACTGGGACGGCGGCAACAACGCCAGCGGCGAGACCATCACCGCTCTGGTTCCGGCCCGCACCCTGCAGGAAGTCGGCAAGACCTTCGGCAATGCCGGCACGATCTCGGTCGCCATCACGAACAACGACGACCGCGAACTCATCGCCTTCACCGCCAACAAGAAGACGGTCACAAGCCTCCTGATCAAGGGCAACTTCCCGCCCGTTCGCCGGCTGTTCCCCGAGACCACGCCGAACCACGCGGTGATGAACACGGCCGAGCTCATCGAGGCAACGCGTCGCGTCGCCCTCGTCCTCGAACGCGAAGCGGCCCTCCGCTACAGCTTCTCCGCCGACGGACTCACCCTCGAGGCCATCGGTTCCGAGCAGGCACAGGCCTCCGAGACGATCGACGCCGTACTCACCGGCGACGAGATCGTGGTCTCGCTCAAGCCGCAGTTCCTGCTCGACGGCCTGGGCGCCGTCCACTCCGAGTTCGTGCGCATCTCATTCACCCGCACCGAGAACCCGAACAAGCCCGGCCCCGTGCTGATCACCAGCCAGAGCTCGAAGGAAGAACCGAGCGCCGACAGCTACAAGTACCTGCTGCAGCCCAACCTGCTGCTGCGCTAGGCAACATCAACCACCCCGAACTTGACGCAACGTCGCGCCAGTCGCACGATAGCCGCGACATCCGTCGCGGCTGCACCTCAAGCCAAGGAAACGCAATGCACATCGGTCTCATCGGTCTCGGAAAAATGGGCGGCAACATGCGCAGCCGCCTGCGCGCGCAGGGCATCGAGGTCACCGGCTTCGATCGCAATCCCGATGTCACGGATGTCGCGACCGTCGCCGAGATGGTCGCCGCCCTGCCCTCGCCTCGCACCGTGTGGGTGATGGTCCCAGCCGGCGCCATCACCGATGCCGTGATCGGCGAACTGAACGAGCTGCTTGAGCCGGGCGATCTCGTCATCGACGGTGGCAACTCCCGCTTCACCGAGGACTTCAAGCACGCGGAACTACTCGGAGCGAAGGGCATCGACTACATCGATGCCGGTGTCTCCGGCGGGGTCTGGGGCCGTGAGAACGGTTACGGCCTGATGGTCGGCGGAAGCGCGGCCCAGGTCGAGCGCGTGATGCCCGTCTTCGACGCGCTGCGCCCGGATGGTCCGCGCGAGGAAGGTTTCGTGCACGTCGGCGAGGTCGGCGCGGGCCACTACGCCAAGATGGTGCACAACGGCATCGAGTACGCACTGATGCAGGCCTACGCCGAGGGCTATGAACTCCTCGACGCACGCAGCGACCTGATCAAGGACGTGCCGGGAACGTTCAAGGCCTGGCAGCGCGGCACCGTCGTGCGTTCCTGGCTGCTTGAGCTGCTCGTGCGCGCGCTGGACGAGGACGCCGATCTCAGCGACATCGAGGGCTACGTCGATGACTCCGGCGAAGGCCGTTGGACGGTCGAGGAAGCCATCGCCAACGCGGTTCCGGTTCCCACGATCAGCGCTTCGATCTTCGCCCGCTTCGTCTCGCGCCAGGACGATTCGCCGGCGATGAAGGCCGTTGCCGCCCTGCGCAACCAGTTCGGTGGCCACGAGGTCAAGAAGTCCGAAGGATAGCGTGACCGGCGGGCTGTCAGAGGGAGCCCGATAAAGTTGGGGCCGTGTTCGTTTCGCATCTGAGTCTCAGCGACTTCCGCAATTATGCGGTCGCCGAAGTTGAGTTGCGCCCCGGGGCGAACCTCATCGTCGGGCGGAACGGACAAGGCAAGACCAACCTCGTTGAGGCGCTCGGCTACCTCAGCACCCTCGGCTCGCACCGAGTGTCGAACGATCACGCCATGATCCGTGCAGGCCGGGATGCCGCGATCATCCGGGCCAGGCTCGAGAACGGGCAGCGTTCGATTCTCGCTGAGGTCCAGCTCAACCGGGTCGGCGCGAATCGGGCACAGATCAACCGGTCGGCGATCAAGCCCCGCGAACTGCCGCGCTACTTCTCCAGCGTGCTGTTCGCACCGGAGGATCTCGCGCTCGTGCGCGGCGAACCGTCGGGCAGGCGGCGTTTCCTCGACCAGCTGCTGATCCTGCGCTCTCCGCGGCTCTCCGGCGTGCTCGCCGACTACGACCGTGTGCTGAAGCAGCGCAACACGCTGTTGAAATCGGCCAGGGCGCGCGGGGTGCGCGGTGACGCGCTGTCGACCCTCGACATTTGGGATGAGCGTCTGGTCGCGCTGGGCTCGGAGATCATCGATGAGCGACTGGAGCTGACCCGCGCCCTGCTGGAGCCGCTGCGCCGCGCCTACCACGCCGTCGCCGGAGAAGACCACGGGCCCGATCTGCGCCCGCAGCTCAGCATTCTCGGCGCCGACATCGACGCGGACGACGTGGCACCGCGTCCCGGGCCGGAGCTCCTTCCTCGTGACTCGAGCAGCGAGGCCCCATCGGACGGCGGCACGGCGGGGCGCTTCCGCGCGGCACTCGCTGCCGTGCGCGGCAAGGAGCTCGATCGGGCGATCACCCTGGTGGGGCCGCACCGCGACGACCTCGTCTTCATGTTGAACGGCCTGCCGGCCAAGGGCTATGCGAGTCACGGTGAGTCGTGGTCCTTCGCCCTCGCCCTGAAGCTGGCCGCAGCCGAGATACTCCGCCGTGAGGCCACGGCCGGGGACCCGGTGTTGATCCTCGACGATGTCTTCGCCGAACTCGACCAGCAGCGCAGGAGCCGCCTGGCCGAAGCCGTCACCGGCTATGAGCAGGTGCTGATCACCGCCGCCGTGCTCGACGACGTTCCTGCGGCCCTCGCCGCACACACCATCCACATCCGCGCGGGGGAGGTCGTCGATGCCTGATCTGCCAGAGAAGCCGGAGCACCTGCCGGACCCCGCGAGCCAGGACAATGCGCCGAACCAGGCGAATCCGACGGTCCAGCACCGATCAGCGCTGCCGGACGAGACCGAGGCGAGTCGGGTCTATCTGCATCTCAAAGAGGTCTTCGGCGGATTCCCGCGCGGTGCGCGCCTCAAGCGCAAGAAGCGCCACGACCCGGCGGAGAGCGAGGCGTTCGGCATCGGCCGCGACCCGAAGGGGCTCGGCGACTCCCTCGAGGTGCTCACGAAACAACTGGGCTGGCGAACCCCGCTTACCCAGGCAGATCTGTTGAACTCCTGGGCGGCGATCGCTGGAGCCGAGACAGCCAAACACTCGACGCCGCTCGGCATCGACGAGGGTGTGCTCACGGTGCAATGCGAGTCGACTGCGTGGGCGACGCAGTTGCGGCTCATGCGTGTCGAGATCATGACGCGCATCGTCACGGAGTTCACCGAAGCCGGCGTCGTGTCCATCCGCTTTCAGGGGCCGAACGCCCCTTCCTGGAAAAAGGGCCCCAGATCGATTCCAGGGCGTGGCCCACGCGATACCTACGGCTAGGCAAACAAATTCGGTCAACTGCCGAAATCAAGGCCGTCAGATCGCAAAATCTCCCCGGGGATGGTGCCCTTCTTGGTAGCATGGGGAGTCGCCTAAACGACGGTCAGGAGCCTAATTTCATATGACATCGGAACCGAATACGAGCGATGCAGTGCCCGAATACGGAGCAGACGACATCCAGGTTCTCGAAGGACTTGAGGCGGTGCGCAAGCGTCCGGGAATGTACATCGGTTCGACCGGTCCCC
>CAZZNX010000107.1:0-2503 GCA_964655795.1 uncultured Leifsonia sp.
GAGGCGGCAGCGGCCTTCTACGGCGTTCCACTGGATGACGCGCACGACGCGGGCGCCGACGCCATCGCGGCCGGTCGCGTCGCGCAGGCGATCGCCCGCGAGCACGGCGCTGCCCTGCCGGCAACGGCCGCCGCACTGCACGAGCAGCAGGTCACCTGGGCCGCGGAGCAGGCCGCCAGCTTCCAGCAGTACATGCGCGCCAACCGCGACCCCGGGTTCACTGCCGACGGCTCCTGGCCGCAGCGCTGAATCACCGGCTTAACGCAAACAGGGCAACCGGCGAAAGCCGGTTGCCCTGTTTGGTTGACGTTCTTAGGCGCCGAAGCCCTTGAAGCGCTGGTTGAACTTCTCGACGCGTCCGGCCGAGTCCATGATGCGCTGCTTGCCCGTGTAGAACGGGTGCGACTCGGAGGAGATTTCCACGTCGATGACGGGGTAGGTGTTGCCGTCTTCCCACTCGATGGTCTTGGCGCTGCCGACCGTCGAACGGGTCAGGAAGGTTGCACCCGAAGCAAGGTCGCGGAACACGATCGGTGCGTAAGTGGGGTGGATTTCAGACTTCATCGAATTTCCTAGCGTTGAAAGTTATTTGTGTGTTGAGACTGGTGTGATCTGTCTTGCCGATCACAGTCCGATCAGGCGAGAAAGCTTGCGGCCCGGGGGCCAGCTACCGAGCTTAGCAGAATTCGAGCTGTCAGACCGCACGTGCGCCGAAGCGCCCGTCCTGTTCGCTCAGCTCGATGCCGAGCCCGAATGCCTCGGTGAGCACCTCAGAGGTGAGTGCCTCGGCAAAAGGTCCGGCGGCGACAACCCGACCGGCCGCGATCACGAGGGCGTGCGTGAAGCCGAGGGGGATCTCTTCCGCGTGGTGGGTGACCATGACGATGGCCGGAGCGTTCGGCGACTGTGCGTAGCCACCGAGCAGGTGCAGCAGCTCTTCACGTGCGCCGAGGTCGAGG
The DNA here is from genome assembly GCA_964655795.1 of uncultured Leifsonia sp. Lineage (GTDB taxonomy): Bacteria > Actinomycetota > Actinomycetes > Actinomycetales > Microbacteriaceae > Microterricola. Next base: position 960 of record CAZZNX010000107.1, read on the forward strand.
CTGGCAGCCGGCTCGTCGAGCAGCAACAGCTCCGGGTCGGTCATCACGGAGCGCGCGATCTGCACGCGCTTCTGCTCGCCGTCGCTGAGGGTGCCGAACTGGCGCTCGGCGAGGTGGTCGAGCTTCCACTCGGCCAGAACCCGCTGTGCACGACGCGTGTCGAGCTCGTCGTACTCCTCGTTCCAGCGACCCGTCACCGAGTATGCGGCGGTCAGCACGACATCCAGAACCTTTTCGTTCTTCGGGATCGTCCTGGCCATCGCGGTCGATGCGAAGCCGATCATCGGGCGCAGCTCGAACAGGTCGACCTTGCCGAGCTGCTCCTCGAGCACCAGGGCGGTGCCGCTGCTCGGGTGCAGTGCCGCTGCGGCGATGCGCAGCAGCGTGGTCTTGCCCGCACCGTTTGGACCGAGCACGACCCAGCGTTCGTCGGGATTCACCGTCCAGTTCACCGAGTCGAGGATTGTGTTGCCGTCGCGAACGACGGAGACGTCTGTGAGCTGAAGAACGCTGGCCATGCTCCTATGCTACCGAGCCCCGGGGGCCGCTCAGAGCAGGCCGGCGTAGATCTCGCGGGTGCGCGCCGCGATCTGCGTCCAATCGAATTCCTTCTCGGCGCGCTCCCTGCCCGCCGCGCCCATCACCGCGGCGCGCGCGGGGTCGCTCACAACCTCGGTGAGCGCTGCAGCGAGATCGGCCACGAAACGGTCGGGATCGATCGGCGTTCCTGTGCCGTCATCCAGCTGCTCGATCGGCACCAGGCGCCCGGTCACTCCGTCGACGACGACCTCGGGGATGCCACCCGTCGCCGTTCCGACGACGGGCAGCCCGCACGCCATCGCCTCGAGGTTGACGATCCCGAGTGGTTCGTAGACCGAGGGGCAGACGAAGGCGGTTCCCGCCGTGAGCACCGCGGAGAGCTCGTGTTGGCTGAGCAGCCGGTCAATCCAGACAACGCCGTCGCGCTCACGCTGCAGCAGCTCAACGCCGGCGCTGACCTCGGCCATGATCTCGGCCGTGTCCGGCGCGCCTGCGCAGAGCACGAGCTGCACATCGGCCGGCAGCAGCCTCGCTGCGCGCAACAGATACGGCAGCCCCTTCTGCCGCGTGATGCGCCCGACGAAGACGATCGACGGCCGGTCGGGGTCGATGCCGAGGGCGCGCACGGTGTCGCTGTCGTGCAGCGGCTTCCAGCGGTTCAGATCGATGCCGTTGTAGACGACGTGCACCCGCTGCTCGTCGAGCGACGGGTAGGAGCGCAGGATGTCGCGGGCCATGCCGCCGCTCACCGCGATGACCGCGTCCGCCGCCTCGAATGCCGTCTTCTCGACCCAGCTCGAGACCCGGTAGCCGCCTCCGAGCTGTTCGGCCTTCCACGGCCGGAGCGGCTCGAGGCTGTGCGCGGTGACCACATGGGGAACATCGTGCAAAAGTTTGGCGATGTGTCCCGCCCCGTTCGCGTACCAGGTGTGGGAGTGCACGAGGCTGGCGCCGGCGACATCCTGAGCCATCGCGAGGTCAACGCCGAGCGTGCTGAGAGCCGG
>CAZZNX010000107.1:2518-11090 GCA_964655795.1 uncultured Leifsonia sp.
GGGTGCGGCATACGCGACGGTGTCCGGAGCGTTGCGCTCCGCGCCGAAACAGCGCACGACGACGTCGATGTCGGTGCGGAGGGCGCGGACGAGCTCCGCGACGTGCACTCCGGCACCGCCGTAGACCTCAGGTGGATACTCCTTGGTGAGCAGATCGACTCGCATGGGGCAACGCTAGCGCAGCCGCGTCGACACAGAGCGGAATGCGTCTAGGAAGTGTCATTCCGCTGCCCTAGGGTGAAGTCATGAAGCCCAAGAAGATCTTCGGAATCGTCCTCGCCGGTGGCGAGGGCAAGCGACTCATGCCGCTCACAGAAGACCGTGCCAAGCCAGCCGTTCCCTTCGGCGGGCACTATCGCCTCGTGGACTTCGCGCTGTCGAACCTGATCAACTCCGGGCTCTCGCAGATCGTCGTTCTGACGCAGTACAAGTCGCACAGCCTCGACCGCCACGTCTCGCAGACGTGGCACGTCTCCGGCCTGCTGAACTCCTACATCGCCTCCGTGCCCGCGCAGCAGCGCCTGGGCAAGCGGTGGTTCAGCGGATCGGCCGACGCCATTCTGCAGAGCCTCAACCTGTTGCGCGATGAGAAGCCCGACATCGTCGTCGTCGTCGGTGCCGATCACGTCTACCGCATGGACTTCAGCCAGATGATCGAGGCGCACATCGCCTCTGGCGCGAAGGCGACCGTTGCCGCCATCCGTCAGCCGATCGAACTGGCGGACCAGTTCGGCGTGATCGACGTCGATCCGGCCACGCCGGAGTCGATCCGGGCGTTCCTCGAGAAGCCGCAGAACCCCGTCGGGCTCGCCGACGCCCCGCACGAGGTGCTGGCATCGATGGGTAACTACGTCTTCGACGCCGACGCCCTGATCGAGGCCGTGCTGCGCGATGGTGAGCGCACCGATTCCAGCCACGACATGGGCGGCGACATCATCCCCGACTTCGTGGCGCGCGGCGAGGCCGGCGTCTACGACCTCCGACGCAACGACGTGCCCGGCTCGACCGATCGCGACCGCTACTACTGGCGCGATGTCGGAACGATCGACTCCTTCTTCGACGCGCACCAGGACCTCATCTCGGCGCTGCCCGTCTTCAACCTCTACAACCAGGCGTGGCCGATCTTCACGCAGCAGCGCAACTCCCCGCCGGCGAAGTTCGTCCGCGACGCGCACGGGGCGCTCGGCACGATGATCGACTCCATCGTCTCGCTCGGCTCACTCATCTCCGGTGCCCACATCGAGCGCAGCGTGCTCGGCCCGTGGGTGCACGTCGACTCCGGCTCACAGGTCGTCGACTCGATTCTGTTCGAGCGCGTGCGCATCGAGGCCGGCGCCCGCGTCATCCGCGCAGTTCTCGACAAGAACGTCGTCGTCGAGGCTGGAGCGACGGTCGGCGTCGACCTCGACCACGACCGCGCGCGGGGCTTCAGCGTGACGGCCTCGGGAATCACCGTCGTCGGCAAGGGTGTTACAGTCACCGCATGAGCTCGCCGCGTTTCCTTGTTGTCCTCGATGCCGATTCCACCCTGATCCAGGACGAGGTCATCGAACTTCTGGCGGATGCCGCCGGCTCCCGTGAACTCGTCGCAGACGTCACGGAGCAGGCCATGCGCGGGGAACTCGATTTCGCCGAGAGCCTGCGCGCCCGCGTCGCGACGCTCGGCGGCCTGCCGGAGAGCGTCTTCGCCGAGGTTGGAGCGCTGATCCGCCCGACGCCTGGCGTGCACGAACTCATCGCGGGCGTTCAGGCGGCCGGCGGACTCTTCGGGGTCGTCTCGGGTGGTTTCCACGAGCTCCTCGACCCGCTGGCGGCCCGATTCGGCCTCGACAGCTGGCGGGCCAACCGCCTGGAGCTGGAGGACGGCAAGCTCACGGGTCGCGTCTCAGGACCGATCGTCGACGCCGCGGCGAAGGCACAGGCGCTGCGGGAGTGGGCGGATGCCGCCGGCATCCCGCTCAATCGCACGATCGCCGTCGGCGACGGCGCCAACGACCTCGCCATGATGGCTGTCGCCGGACTCTCCGTCGCGTTCAACGCCAAGCCACGGGTGCGGGCTGAGGCCGACGTCGCCATCGACGTCGCCGACCTCGGCCAGGTGCTTCCGCTGCTCGGCCTGCGGGGCTGATCGGCGCTAGTGCCCCATACCGAGGCCGCCGTCGACCGGGATCACGGCTCCGGAGATGTACGCTGCCTCGTCGCTGCCGACCCAGGCAACGACCTTGGCGACCTCGCTCGGCGTGGCGAAACGGCCGGCCGGGATGTTCTTCTTGTACTCGGCCTGCTGCTCGGCGGGGAGCGCGGCGGTCATGTCGGTCTCGATGAAACCGGGGGCCACGACGTTAGCCGTGATGCCGCGGGCACCGAGCTCGCGGGTGATGGAGCGGGCCATGCCGACGAGTGCCGCCTTGGATGCGGAGTAGTTGACCTGGCCGGGGCCGCCGTAGAGGCCGACGACGCTGGAGATCAGCACGATGCGACCGTAGCGGGCCTTGAGCATGCCCTTGGAGGCCCGCTTGACCACGCGGAATGCTCCGGTGAGGTTGGTGTCGATGACATCGACGAAGTCTTCTTCGCTCATCCGCATGAGCAGCGTGTCGCGGGTGATGCCGGCGTTGGCCACGAGCACCTCGACCGGGCCGAGCTCGGCCTCGATCGCGGTGAAGGCGGCGTCGATCGATGCGGCATCCGTCACATCGGCCTGGACGGTGAAGGATCCGGCAGGGCCTTCACCGGAACGGGCGGTCACGGCGACGCGGTGGCCTTGCGCCACGAACTCCTCGGCGATGGCGAAACCGATGCCCCGGTTCCCTCCGGTGACGAGTACTGTGCGGGGCGTGGTCATGGTGTGGTCCAATCGGGCAGTGCTTACAAGCGAGGCGAACGGGCAAATCTGACCCAGTTTAGAGCGTCTTCGCCGCCCCTCAGGAGACGTAGGCTTAAGGCATCGCCATGAAGCAGCAATCCATCACCTCACTTCCCGTCTCCCCCGAGGTGGAGCGGCGCAATCGCATGCTCAAATACACGCTTGCGATGGGGATTCGTGTGCTCTGCGTGCTGTCCATGCTGTTCCTGGAAGGCTGGTGGCTGCTGCTGCCGGCGATCGGAGCGGTGGTGCTCCCGTACTTCGCGGTCGTCATCGCCAATGTGCCGTCGAAGGCGAAGACGTCGAACATCCTGCGCCCCGGCGCCATCGAAAGGGCCTGGAAGCGCAAGAATGACTGACCTCATCGGGATGGGCCTCCTCGGCGGAGCGCTGCCCCGCGAAGCGTGTTCGCGCGCCGCGTGCTCGGCGGATGCCCGCTGGCGCATCGACTGGCGCAATCCGCGCATCCACACGGGCGAGCGGTTCAAGACCTGGTTGGCCTGCGATGAGCATGTCGACTATCTGCGTGACTTCCTCGCGGCCAGGGAGTTCCCCCTCACCGTGAGCGCGCTGGAGGACGCCTCGTGAGCGGCTGGCGCTTCCTGCTCAGCAAACGCTGGGCCGGATACCTGGCCCTCACGGTGCTCTTCGCCGTCGTCTGTGTCTTCCTCGGCAACTGGCAGCTCGCCCGCCGTGCCGAGGCCCAGGCCGAGATCCACCGTGTCGACACCAACTGGTCGGCGGAACCGGTCCCACTGACCGATGCCCTGCCGACGCTCGACAGCTTCGATGAGTCGCAGAAGTGGCTCCCCGTCGTCATGGAGGGCACCTACCTCCAGGAGGACGAGCTGCTGGTGCGCACCCGTCCGCGCGCCGGAATGCCCGGATTCGAGGTGCTCACTCCCCTGCAGCTGGCCGACGGCACCGTCTTCATCGTCAACCGCGGCTGGCTGCCGACGGGTTCTGCGCAAGATGCCCCGGATGCCGTGCCCTCCGCCCCTGAAGGCACCGTGACGGTCGTCGCCAGGCTCAAGGCCGGAGAGCCGTCCCTGGCCGGCCGCAGCTCGAGCGGCAACCAGATCTCGACGATTCAGCTCCACGAGATCTCGGACCGGCTGGGAACCGACAACTACACCGGCGCATACGGACTGATGATCTCGGAGAGCCCTGAGGCGATCGAGCCCCGTCCCCTCGCCGTGATCAAGCCGCCACGCGACGAAGGCCCCCACCTCTCATACGCCTTCCAGTGGTACGTGTTCGCGATCATGGCCTTCATCGGGCTGGGCTGGGCGGCCCGTCAGGAGTTCCGCGCCGTCAACATCGACGATCCAGCCGAGCGCAAGCGCGCGGCTGCGCGTGCCAAGAAGCAGTCGCTCAAGACGCGGAGCGATGCCGACATCGAAGACGAGATCCTCGACAACGCCCGATAGAACCTCGCCGGCCGGAACCGCACCCACAAGCTGGGAAAACGCCGGATTGAACTGTGTCTAAAGTCACATTTCGCGCGGTATCGCCCGGCCGCGCCCCCGCCCGCCCATAGCCTCTCCCCATGGCTGACGACGACCGGACACTCCTCGGCGCAACGGGTGCGTTCCTCTCCTTCGTTGCGGTGAGTGCCGTGGCATCCGTGCTCGTCGCCGCAGCCCTGACGCCGGCGGTCGCCGTCGCCGGGATCGCGGCCAGCAGCTCGATAGACATATTCGAGAGCCTGCCGGACTACGTGGCGATCGGCGAGCTGGCAGAGGGCTCCAACATCTACGCGACGAACGCCGATGGCAGCTTCCACAAGCTCGCGACCTTCTACGAGCAGAATCGCGAGGAGGTGGGCTGGGAGGCGATGTCCCAGTTCGCGAAGGACGCCGCCGTCGCCGTCGAGGACCCACGCTTCTACGATCACGGCGGCATCGACCTCCAGGGCACGGTGCGCGCAGTTGCGAAGACGCTGCTCGACAACGACGATCCGCAGGGTGGCTCGTCGATCACGCAGCAATACGTCAAGAACGTGCGCGTACAGAACGCGGTGATGGCGCCGGGCACGGAGGAGGAACGGGATGCCGCGGTCGCCGCGGCAATCGAAACGACCCCGGAGCGCAAGCTGCAGGAGATGCGCATGGCGATCGGACTCGAGAAGAAGTACTCGAAGGACGAGATCCTGCGTGGCTATCTCAACATCGCCTACTTCGGTGGCACCGTGTACGGCATCGAGGCCGCGAGCAAGTACTACTTCGGCGGCGTGAGCGCGAAGGACCTGACGCTGGAACAGGCGGCGAGCCTCATCGCCATCGTGAACAATCCCGAGAAGTTCCGGCTCGACCGTCCAGACAACGAGAACAACGGCACGGCCAACGCGTTCAGGGCCAACCAGCAGCGCCGCGACTACATCCTCGGCAAGATGCTCCAGCACAAGAAGATCACCGCAGAGCAGCACGCGGCGGCGATCGCCGTCCCCGTCACGCCGGCCATCACGCCTCCGAGCACAGGCTGCCAGGCAGCAGGGGGATCCGGATTCTTCTGCGATTACGTCTACTGGACCATCCGCAATGACGACGCCTTCGGCGCGACCCCTGAGGAACGAGACGAGAAGCTCCGTCGCGGGGGCCTCGACATCTACACCTCACTCGATCTGGAACTGCAGGCGACGACGGAAGCTGCCGTGAACGAGAACGTTCCGAGCATCGACCCCCGTTTCGACGTCGGAGCGGCGGCCGTGACCGTTCAGCCGGGGACCGGGCGTGTGCTCGCCATGGTGCAGAACAAGTCATTCAGCAATGACCCTGAGGTGCTCGCCGCAAACGGCCCGGGGTGGACCTCCGTCAACTACAACACCGACATCGACTACGGCGGGTCGAGCGGCTTCCAGCCAGGCTCCACGTACAAGGTGTTCACGCTCGCCGAGTGGTTGAACGCCGGCCACTCGCTGCGGGAGTCCTTCGACGGGCGCAAGCGGGCGTTCACGCGATTCACCGACAGCTGCGTCGGAAACTGGTCGGGAAGCTACGAGCCGCGCAATGACGACGGCCGCATAGCCAGCAACGCGATCAACGCCACCAAGTGGTCCGTGAACTCCGGATTCATGGCGATGGCCACCCAGCTCGACCTCTGCAAGATCAAGCAGACCGCCGAGGCTTTTCTCGTCCACAGAGCCGACGGGGAGGCGCTGGAGATGAACCCCGGTGACGTCCTCGGCAGCCAGGTGGTCGCTCCGATCACGATGGCCACGGCGTTCGCCGGTATCGCCAACGGCGGGCTGACCTGCTCGCCCATCGTCATCGACCGGATCCTGGACCGCTCCGGAGTCGAGGTCCCGCCGCCGAAAACCACCTGCCGGCAATCCGTTGAGCCCTCTGTCGCTGCGGCGATGGCGTACGCGATGAAGGAGACCTTCTCCGGGGACGGCACCGCGGTGGCGTCGAACACGGGTTCCGGCGTTCCGCACATCGGCAAGACGGGCACGACGGACTCTGCCAAGGACACCTGGATGATCGGGGCGAGCACGGCCGCCGCGACGGCGGTCTGGGTGGGCAATGTGAACTACGACGCCAACCTCCGCGAGCTTCGTTTCGAGAGCGGTCCGGCGGCGACGGCGCGTCACCGCATCTGGCCACGGATCATGGCGAACGCCGACGCGCGCTGGGGTGGAGCGGCATTCGCGGAGCCGGACGACTCGGCCTTCCGCGTCATCCAGGCCGACATCCCCGACGTTCGGGGCAAGACGCTCGACGAGGCACGGTCGATGATTGAGAACGCGGGCTTCGGCACGGAGGATGCCGGGCCGCAGGATTCCGAGTTGCCCGCCGGTCAGGTGTCGGGAACGAACCCCTCCGGCAGTGCTCCACGAGGCTCCGTCGTCGGGGTGCACACCAGCAACGGCTCCCTCGTGTTGATGCCTGATGTGGTCGGCATGCAGGAGAAGGATGCGCGTGCCGCGCTCTCCGCCTTCGCGGTCGCGTCGGTGGCCCAGGCTGTCACCGCCCCAGGGCAGAACGGCACCGTGACCGCGAGCGCTCCGGCGGCCGGCACCCCGATCAGGGCCGGCAGCGCGGTGACCATCACGGTGGGGAAGCTCCCGTAGCTCAGGCCATGTCCAGCTGGCCGACGGTGCGGGCCAGATTGATCGCGTCGATGCGGGAGCGCGCGCCCAACGCGACGAAGGAATCGGAGAGGTGACGCTTGACCGTTCCGACGGAGATGTAGAGGTGTTCCGCGATCTGGGCGTTCGACATCCCTCCCGCCGCGAGTGAGAGCGTCTGGGCCTGACGAGCGGTCAGGAGTGGCGCCGGCGGGCGCCGACGGTTGGACCGTTCGATCAAGCCGGCCACGGCACCGAGCAGGAGCGCCGGGCTCGCGTCATGGTGCACCACTGCGCCACGCCGCAGCCCGTTGATGACGCGGACGGACTCCGACATGCGTGGCGCGTCGAAGCCGAGCACCGCCGCATCGGGCCCGGCATCGCTGATCACGCGTTCGATGTCGGTGAGCCGGTCCGGGATGTCCAGATCGATCAACAGGATGTCCGGTGCAGCCTCCGTGATGAGCGCTCGCGCATCGCCGAGTGTCGCAGCCTGCGCCACCACCTGGACGCGTGTGTTGTTGGCGAGGATCGTGACCATCGCCACACGCAATAATGCGCGCGGCGAGACGAGCACCGCCCGCACATCCCCGCCGTTTCCCCCCGGAACCGTCACTGCCACTCTCCCCCGAGCTCTGGTCTCAGGAATCTATCTTCCTTTTCGAGCGGGCGCCAGTCCCCCGCCCCTCGGCTGCGAGGATGGAGGCATGCTGATCGATCTCACCCTCCCGACGACCCTCGAGACCCGCGCGGGAGACGTCACCCTGCGGCGGGCGACCGAGAGCGACCTCGACGTACTGATGACGCTGCTCTCCGATGACCCGATCAGCACTTCGCGTGGCGACGTCGCCGACTCGGGCGACCGGGACGCGTACCAGGCGGCGCTGGCACAGATCATCGCGGATGCGGCGAACGAGCTGCTCGTGGTCGTCGACGGCTCTGACGCGCCCATCGCGACCATGCAGCTGACACGGATCCCGGGGATGGCGCGGCGCGGTTCGACGCGCCTGCTCGTCGAAGCCGTGCGGGTGAACAGCGGCATGCGCTCCTCCGGTATCGGCGGGGCGATGATGCGCTGGGTCACCGACACGGCCGCTCCGGCGCTCGGTTCACGTCTCGTGCAGCTCACCTCGGATGCCGCGAGGACCGACGCGCATCGCTTCTACGAGCGCCTCGGCTTCGTCGGCTCCCACGTGGGGTTCAAGTACCCCGTCGCCTAGCCGGTCCGAGGATCAGGCCAGGGCGATGAGGTCCGCGTAGTCCTTGTTCCAGTGGTCTTCGACACCGTCGGGCAGAATCAGCACGCGCTCCGGGTTCAGCGCCTCGACGGCGCCCGGGTCGTGGCTGACGAGGACGACGGCGCCCTCGAAGTGCGCCAGGGCATCGAGGATCTCGAGGCGGCTCGCGGGGTCGAGGTTGTTCGTCGGCTCATCGAGGAGCAGCACGTTGGCACCGGAGACGACGATCATGGCCAGGGCCAGACGCGTCTTCTCACCACCGGAGAGCACACCGGCCTTCTTGTGGCCGTCGTCGCCGGTGAACAGGAACGAGCCGAGCACCTTGCGGGCCTCGGTTTCGGTGATGTTCGGCGAGGAGGAGACCATGTTCTCGAGCACGGTGCGGTTGACGTCGATCGT
>CAZZNX010000107.1:11110-12716 GCA_964655795.1 uncultured Leifsonia sp.
CGAAGTAACCGATGCGCAGGCCGTGCCCGGGCTGGATGGAGCCGGTGTCCGGCTGATCCGCTCCGCCGAGGATGCGCAGCAGCGTCGTCTTTCCGGCACCGTTCAGCCCGATGATGACGACCTTGGAGCCGCGGTCGATCGCCAGGTCGACGGCGGTGAAGATCTCCAGAGAGCCGTAGCTCTTGCTGAGGTTCTCCGCCATGAGCGGCGTGCGACCGCACGCGGCCGGGGTCGGGAAGCGGAGCTTCGCGACGCGATCGGCGACGCGCACCTCGTCGAGGCCGGCGAGCAGCTTCTCGGCGCGCGCGACCATCTGGTGGGCGGCGGCGGCCTTGGACGCCTTGGCGCCGAAGCGGGCGGCCTGCATCTGCAGCACACCGGCCTTCTTCTCAGCGTTGGAGCGCTCCTTCTTGCGGCGCTCCTCGTCGGCCGCACGCTGGCGCTGGTAGTTCTTCCAGTTCATGTTGTACGTGTCGATCACCATGCGGTTGGCGTCGAGGTAGAACACGCGGTTCACGGTCTCGCCGACGAGCTCGATGTCGTGGGTGATGACGATGAACCCGCCCTTGTAGTTCTTCAGGAACTCGCGCAACCAGACGACGGAATCGGCGTCCAGGTGGTTGGTGGGCTCATCGAGGATCATGGTGCCGGCATCCGAGAACAGGATGCGGGCCAGCTCGATACGGCGGCGCTGACCACCGGAGAGGGTCTTCAGAGGCTGCTCGAGGATGCGGTCGGGCAGGTTGAGATTGCTCGCGATGGACGCGGCCTCTGCCTCTGCGGCATAGCCGCCGAGCGCCTGGAAGCGGTCGGTCAGGTTGCCGTACTTCTTCATGCCTGCAGCGGCGACGGCCTCGTCGCTGCTGCCCATGTCGATCGTCGCCTGCTGCATCTCGAGCACGATGGTGCCGAGGCCGCGGGCATCGAGGATGCGGGTGCGGGCCAGCATCTCCGGGTCACCGGAGCGCGGGTCCTGCGGCAGGTAGCCGATCTCGCCGGTGCGCTCGATGGTGCCGCCGGTCGGCAGGGTCTCCCCCGCGAGGGTCTTGGTCAGTGTGGTCTTGCCCGCACCGTTGCGGCCGACGAGGCCGATCTTGTCACCGGCGGATACGCGAAAGTTCACGTTCTCCATGAGTACGCGCGCTCCGACGCGAATCTCGAGGTCTTGAACGTTCAGCACGGCGCATCCGTTTCGATTGAGGACAAGTGATGTCCGGGAAGTGTGGGGTGGGTGCGCACGGTCATCCGACATGAGGCGCAACGCACCATTCTACCGAAGCTCACCCTGCACAAGTGCCCGATGCAGAATACTGGGGTCATGCCACGCCTCAGCGCACAGCGCGAGCTCGCACTTCTGCGGGCCAGAGCACAGGGTCTGTTCCCCGCGGATGCCGCACGACCCGCCGCCGTCACCGAGCGTCTTCTCGCGCTGCAGGCACAGGATCTCGCGGCCGCGAAATGGGCCATCGGAGCCCGGATGCCGGGTGCGACGCTCGCATCGATTGACTCGGCGATTGACAGTGGCGAGATCGTGCGGTCGTGGCCGATGCGCGGAACACTCCACTTCGTTCCCGGCGCCGATCTCGCGTGGATGCTGCAGTGCACG
>CAZZNX010000108.1:0-6701 GCA_964655795.1 uncultured Leifsonia sp.
CCAATCGTCGGGCTGTCCGCAGACCGGGCGGCGCCGTCGATCAGGCTCGCGAAAACGTCGTGCCGGGCTTGGGCGGTGGCGCGTGGGTCTTTCGGGGCGTCCGGGTCGGGGTTCTCGAAGGTGGGTTTACTGCGCGGGTTCAGGTACGCATTCAGAAGGGTCTCGAACTTCGCGTCAATCTCGGGCAGTAGCGTCATCCGGCGGTGCACGACACCGTCCCGGGTGACGCCGGCGCTGATGCCGCGCGCCTGTATGGCGCGCTCCTCGGCCGGGACCACGCCGTCCTCATCGAGCACGGTCTCCCAGACGCGGGCTTGGCCGCGGATCTCGTCGGCGGCGAACGGCAACGGAGATTCGATGGTGGGCCCGGTGGCGGCAGCCACGAGGGCATGCTCGGCGTGTTCGACATTGAGGTCGCCGACCCGGCCGCGGATCGGATCGAGGGTGTCGATGATCGCCGCCGCACTGTCGTAGCCGATGGAGCCCTCGCCCAGCGCAGAAGCGACCTGGCCGAAACGAGCCGGCATCAACTCGCCGCTGAGCGCGACCCGGCCCCGGGTGGCTTCACCGAGGCGCATCCGCTGCATCAACGTGCGTTCGGACGCGAGCGTGACGCGGGCGAGGAGCTCGACGCCGTTCCGGCAACCCTTCCTTGCCGAGAGGCGGTCGTCGCCGAGCTCGGGCCGGGACTGGAACGCGACCTCCCCGGCCGCTTTGATGCGGAGGGCATCAGCGAGCCGGCCAACGGCTTCCGCGGAGGCCGTGAATTCCAACAGGGCGTCGTCGTGGAGCATCCGGGCGTCGCAATCAGCGAGGGCGGAGAGCAGTAGGGCGTGTGCCTCTTTGACTGTCTCCGTCGGGGTTCCCATGGGTTCAATTTTACCCCGATGGAACCCATTGACCTAGGAAAAAGGCCTGATGTGGATAAGTTTCGGGGGATTGGCGCCTGTGGAGGAGAGGAGGCCGCGGATCGACACCGCACCAGCATCGGTGACGGTTCTTGAGGCTGCCTGGGTGAAGGCTGCCGCCCTTCGCGACGCTTCGCATCGCGCTCTACCAACCGACGGGAGTCGGTCCATTCGGGAGCGTGTCGGCGAGAACTACCGCTCCGGCAGCTCGATCGGGCCGGTGGCGACATCGTCTGCGGCCCTCTGCGCGTGCGGCAGCCGCTCGATGAGCGTCGTGCCGTCGCGATCGGCGCTCACACCGGCACCCGCGGCGTCCGACGCCGCGTCCGCAGCTGCCTCGTCGTCGAGCTCGAACTCGGACAGGTCGTAGCTGTCGGTGTGCATCGCTCCGGAGGTCTCCCTGAGCGCCGCAGCACCCTGCGATCGCGGGGTCTGGGTCAGCAGCTGCTCGACGTCGTCGACAGCCAGGATCGGCCCGGTCGCGGGGGAGAGCTGGTTCATGCTGTGGCTGTGCACGGTCTCCACGAGCGCGTCGAGCATGTGCACGGCATCCTCGACGATGGCCGCATTGTGGCTCTCGACGCCGTGCAACAGCCAGCGTGCCAGCTCGAGTTCTGCGTAGAGCATCGCCCGCTGGGTGAGCATCCTGTCGATGCCGCCGCTCTGCGCGGCCGTGTACGCCGCGAGGGTCGACTCGCCGGCTTCGCCGGGCGTCGCGAGGATCCAGTGCAGATCGCGGGCGGCATCGCCGACGCGCAGCTCCGACCAGCCCAGCACCGCGGTGACGGTGTCGCCATCGACCAGGAAGGACTCCGCGCTCAGCTTGCCGTGGATGACGGAGGGGGCGAACTGCCAGAGTGCGGAGTCGTCGGTTGCCTGTTCCCAGCGGCGCAGCAGTGCGGCGGGCAGCTTGCCGGTGTCGGCCGCGCGTCCGATCAGGGCGATCGTCGCCGCACGGGATTCCTCGGCGCTCTGCTGCGGGAGGCCGGCGTCACCGATGAACGAGGTCGGAAGCGAGTGCACGGCGGCGATCGAACGACCGATGGATGCCGCGAGCTCCGCATTGTGCTCGATCTCTGCGTTCTCGGCGGTGCTGCCGGGCAGGAAGATGTAGACGATGGCGCGTGTCCCGCCGGCCGGGGCCTGCCCCACGAATTCGGGGACCGAGAACGGCAGACGGCTGCGCACGCCTGTGCTCAGGGCGCGCAGCGCGACGAGGTCTGCCGACTGTTCTGACTCCGCGGCCTGGTTGCGCGGGATGCGCACAATCAGTTCATCGCCGTCGCGCGTGAGCAGAACGGCGGCGTCGAAGTCTCCGTGCAGCAGGCGGGAGTGATTGCGCGTGGCAACCACGTCGAGCTCGGGCACGGCCGAAGTGGCCAACGCAGCTAAAGTGAGAGGGGATCTGGCCATGCCAACTAGGTTAGGTCGAGATCGGGCCCGTGCGACTGTGCGCCACGCCCCCTGAGCAATCACGGGGCAATCGTGCGGGGCAATCACGCCGTAAAACACGCGGGCACGCGGCCGGGAAACCGGCTGCTCCGGCAGGCACCCACCGCTCGACATCACTTCGGAAGGATCACGCCGTGTTGCTTCACGCACTGCCGCTCGCCCGGCATGAACTCGACCGTGATGCCGTGGCCCGCAGCGACGCCGGGCTCATCGCCCGGCTGCGGGCGGACCCCACGACGCGGGTGCTCGCACTCAGCGCCGGCACCGCACTGAGTGCCCAGCAGTTCGAGGGCTCGGCGCCTGCCCTGGCGTGGCTTCGCCCCGATGAGCTTCCGGATACCGCCACCTGGCTGTACCTCGGTCGCGGCAGCGTCGGCGATGCCGAGCAGCGTCCCCTGCTCGCCGCAATGATCAGCGCGGAACAGGCAGAGGCGCTGCAACCGGAGCAGCTGCGCTGGGCCGGCCTGCGCGCGCTCGCCCCCGTGCTCGGCGACTCCGACAACGCCCTGTTCACCGAGGCGCTCTCCGTGGCGAACTGGCACGACTCCCACGGATTCTGCCCGCGCTGCGGAACGGCGACGCTCGTCGAACAGTCCGGTTGGGTGCGTCGCTGCCCGGCGGAGAACACCCAGATCTTCCCCCGCACCGACGCGGCGGTCATCGTGCTGATCACCGACGCCGACGACCGGCTGTTGCTCGGCTCCAACGCCCTCTGGGAGAACAACCGCTACTCGCTTCTGGCGGGCTTCGTCGAACCGGGGGAGTCGCTCGAGGCGGCCGTGCTGCGCGAGGTGTTCGAGGAGTCCGGGCTGCGCGTCGCCGACCCGCAGTACCTCGGCTCCCAGCCGTGGCCGTTCCCCGCATCGCTCATGGTGGGGTTCCGGGCGACGCTCGCCGCCGGGCAGGCCCCGCACGAGACGGTCCCGGACGGCGAGGAGATCCTCGAGCTGCGCTGGTTCAGCCGCGCGGAGCTCCGCGCCGCAGGCGGCGACATCCTGCTGCCCGGCCCCATCTCGATCGCCGGGGCCATCATCAACGACTGGCTCGGTGCGGACGCGTGATCCCAACAGCGGATGCCCTGCTCGCCGGCCTCGACGAGCAACAGCGTGTCGCCGCCGAGGCGCTCGTCGGCCCCGTCTGCATGCTCGCCGGTGCCGGAACCGGCAAGACCAGGGCCATCACCCACCGCATCGCCTACGGGGTCGCCACCGGCGCGTACACGCCGAGCCGGGTGATGGCGCTCACCTTCACCACGCGTGCGGCGGCCGAGCTGCGCGGCAGGCTGCGTGAGCTCGGTGCCTCAGGCGTCGCCGCCCGCACCTTCCACTCCGCCGCGCTCTCGCAGCTGAACTTCTTCTGGCCGCAGGTGGTCGGCGGGGCGACGCCGAGCATCCTCGACGGCAAGGCCCGCCTGCTCGGCCACGTCGCGGAGCGGCTCAAGCTCAAGCTCGACACGGCGACGCTGCGCGATGTCGCCGGCGAGATCGAGTGGCGCAAGGTCTCCGGCCTGAGCTTCGACGCCTACGCGGCATCCCTCGCCACCCGCGGGCTGCCGGGGCGGCTCAGCGCCGAACAGGCCGTCGAACTGCAGCAGGGCTACGAGACGCTCAAGGATGAGCGCCGCCAGCTCGACTTCGAAGACGTGCTGCTCAGCATGGCGGGCATGATCGAGCAGGAACCCTCCGTCGCGATGCAGGTGCACGAGCAGTACCGCTTCTTCGTCGTCGACGAGTTCCAGGACGTGTCGCCGCTGCAGCACCAGTTGTTGAGCCTGTGGGTGGGGGAGCGGAACGAGCTCTGCGTCGTCGGCGACGCGAGCCAGACGATCTACTCCTTCGCGGGAGCCCGCGCCGACTACCTGCTCGACTTCCCGAAGCGGCATCCGAATGCCACGGTCGTGCGCCTCGAGCAGAACTACCGCTCGAGCCCGCCGATCATCGAGACCGCCAACCGGCTGATGCGCGGGCGGCCGGGCGCGCTCATGCTGCACGCCGCGCAGGGCGAATCCGCGGCGAAGACGCCGATCACCCTGAGCGCGCACCCGAGCGACATCGCGGAGGCCCGCGCCGTCGCGCAGAAGATCCTCGACCTCATCGCCGCCGGTCAGGCCCCGCAGGACATTGCCGTGCTCTATCGCATCAACGTGCAGGCTGCCGCGCTCGAGACGGCGCTCGGCGAGGCAGGGATCAGCTACCAGATCCGCGGATCCAAGCGCTTCTTCGATCTGCCGGAGGTGAAGCAGGCCGTCATGTCGCTCCGCGCCGCCTCGGTGTCGATCTCGGGGGAGCCGCTGTTCAAGTCGGTGAGCGATGTGTTGCGCGGCCTCGGCTGGAGCCAGAGCGCGCCGGAGACGCGGGGTGCTGTGCGCGAGCGCTGGGAGTCGCTCAACGCGCTCATGGGCCTCGTCGACCTGGCCGCACCGGGAACCACCTTCCGCGCCTTCACCGACGAGCTGATGGAACGCCAGGCCAGCCAGCACGAGCCGACGGTCGCCGCCGTCACCCTGGCCACGCTGCACTCGGCCAAGGGCCTCGAGTGGGAGAACGTCTTCGTCGTCGGCGTGAGCGAGGGCCTCGTGCCGATCAGCTACGCCCAGAGCCCTGAGCAGATCGACGAGGAGCGCCGACTGCTCTACGTCGGCATCACCCGGGCAAAGCAACGACTCGCGCTGAGCTGGGGCGCGATGGGCGCCGGTCAGCGCGCACCGCGGGAGCGCTCCCGTTTTCTGGCCGAGATGGAGCGTCTTGCAACGCCCGACAGCCGCACTCCGGGTGCGGCGCGTGCCGATCGCAGCTGATCCAGGCATCGACCCCGATGTGCACGGATGCCGTCGACCAGCGCTCGACGGCCGCGTCTGAGCCGGCCAACCGCGCGCTGACCAGCTCACCGCAGAGCGTCGCCGCGAGCCGCGCCGTCTGCCCGGTCTCACCCGGAGCAGAGCGGTCGACGAGCTGACTGGCCAGCGCCGGCCACGCCGGATCCCGATCGGTGTGATCCAGGTCGATGCAGAACAGGCACGGCCCGGCACCCGGTAGCACGAGCGGGCCGACACGCACCCCGCTGTCTCCGAAGACGATCGGCAGATGCGGCACATCCGCGCGCAGCCAATGCCCGTATCGGCGCGGCGGCAGCGCGTAGTGCGCGATCAGGATCACCAGAGCGGGCTCTGCCGCTGCGGCATCCGGCTCGGGGGAGGTGCTGATTCCGGCGCGTTCCAGCTCCGCCAGCATGGCGTCGGCGCAGGGGCCGATCCCGTCAACGAGCACGTGTCCGGGCACTCGGGTGCTGACGGGTGTGCTCGGCAGCAGCACGGCGTCGAGCGTGTCCAGCAGCGCGCGCACGTGCGCGGCATCGCCGCCGGCCTGCCGCGCCAGGCTGAGCAGGCGTTCCCGGGGCGCGCCGCCGCGGAGCGCGGAGATCAGCAGCTCATCGAGCGCTCCGAGCTGCTCGAGCACGAGCCGCGGGCTGTCGACGCCGAATTGCAGCGAGCTCGGGCTGCGCCACACCACCGGGACGCGGGGGTCCAATCGCAGGGTCATGGCAGAAGACTCTCGCATTCCCGCCCGGCACGTCGAAAGTTATCCACAGCCCAGCGCGACGCGAAGCGTCGCGAAAGGCGGCAGCCATGTCCAAGGAAGCCTCGGGAACGGTTACCGATGCTGGCAGGGTTTACAAGCTCAGCCAACGGGCGGGCTCACTCAGCGGTTCAGGCCTGCGGCTCGTTCGGGTCCTGCGGGCGTTCGGGGCCGTCGCCGCGCAGCAGCGCCTCGAGAGCCTGATCGACCTCGTCGAGTTCCGGCTCGACACCGGCGGCCTTCGCGACCAGGCGGGCGACGAGCGCCTGCGGGTCGTCGAGGTCGGCAGCCGTCGGCAGGATGTCGGGGTGGGCCCAGAGCGCATCGCGGGCGTCGTTGCCGACGGCATCCGTGACGGCCTGCCACATGGCGGCGGCGTCACGCTGACGCCGGGGGCGCAGCTCCAGGCCGACGAGCGTCGCGAAGGCCGACTCGGCCGGTCCGCCGGCCGCCCGGCGTCTGCGCACCATCTCGGCGATCGACACGGCACCCGGCAGGCGGTGGGTGGCCTCGCTCGTGACGACGGTGACCCAGCCCTCGATCAGTGCCAGCATCGTCTCGAGCTGGGCGAGGGCGGCGAGCTGTGCCTCGCTCTTGGGCGGGATCAGGGAGCCGTCGACCATGGCCTGGCGCAGTTCCTCGGGATTCGACGGGTCGAATCCGGATGCCAGCTCCTCGAGCTTGCTCGCGTCGACACTGATTCCCTGCGCGAAGGAGGTGATCGCGCTGATCAGGTGCAGTCGCAGCCAGCGGGCGTGCCGGAACA
>CAZZNX010000108.1:6727-11970 GCA_964655795.1 uncultured Leifsonia sp.
CCAGGTAGATCTGCACCTGGTCGACGGAGACGTCGAGATCATCGCCGAACTCCATGACGTTCTGCGGCAGCAGTGCCGCCTGCTGCTCTGCGAGCAGGGGGATGCCGATGTCGCCGCCGGAGATGACCTCGGTTGCGAGTTCGCCGACGACCTCGCCGAGCTGCATTGCGAAGAGCGTGCCGCTCAGGGAGCGCATCATCGGAGTGGCCTGTGCCAACATGCTGCGCATCTCTTCCGGCAGCTGATCGCCGAGCGCGGTGGTGAGGGTGTCTGCGATGCTCGTGGCGACCGGTTCGGCCAGCTGCGTCCAGACGGGCATCGTCTGCGTCACCCACTGCCTGCGGGTGATCAGTGTCGGAGGCACGGTGATCTCGCTGACCGCGATGACCTCGTCGAGCCAGAGCGCCGCGATGTTGAACGCCTGGTCGAACTGCGCCCGCTGCTCTGGCGTGACCTGGTTCTGTGCGGCCGCGACCTTCTCCTCTGCGCGGCGCAGCGCGAGGTCCCAGTTGATTCCGTCACCCGTGTTGCTCATCGCACCGCGCAGCTGATTCATCAGCGCGGCGATGCTCGCCGGATCGTTCGGGAGCCCTGCTGCGCCTGCCAGCTGCGCAGGGTCGAGCGAGGCGGCATCCCCGGAGAAATTGCCGGAGAGCAGGTCTCGCAGCATCTTCTGGAGGTCGTCGTCTGGCGTGTTGTCGTCGGGGTTCAGATTGTCACCGGGCTGGGCGTTGTCGGCCACTTCAGCCACCTCTCAGTCGCGTGTCTCTACGCTAGTGCGAGATCCTGCGGCTTCGATGGGAAATGCCCTAGGCTGAGGTGCTCTGCTGTCCGCCTGTCGCGAACAGCAGGAGTGAGAAGGGATGCCCGTGGCACTGTTCAGCGAAGGCCAGACGGGCTCAAATGCCCCCCGCAGCCGCCGTGATCGGCGTGTGCGGACCGGCTGGATCTTCCTCGGTGTCGCGATCGTCATCGGCCTGCTCCTCGGCATCGCTCCGGCGCCGTATGTGATCGAGCAGCCCGGCCCCGTCTTCAACACGCTCGGCACCGCGGAGCACGAGGGCGAGGAGCGCCCGCTCATCGAGATCCCGGACGAGACGACCTACCCCACAGAGGGCGAGCTGAATCTGCTCACCGTCTCCGTCGTCGGCAACCGCGAGACCCGGCCCGGCTGGTTCGAGGTGCTCTCCGCCTGGGCCAGCCCACAGAAGGCCGTGCTCCCCATCGACGCCGTGTTCCCTCCGAACGTCTCGACCGAGGACCGTGAACAGGCCAATCAGGCTGCCATGGTCAACTCGCAGCAAGATGCCATCGCCGCCGCGCTCGTGGAGCTCGACTACGACTTCCCCCGCCGCATCATCGTCAAGTCGCTCACCCCCGAATCGGCATCGACCGGGAAGATCGAGGTCGGCGACGAGATCGTCGCCGTCAACGGCACAGAGGTGCACGCGGTGGCCGACCTCCGCACGGCGATCGCCGAGAACGGCACGGAGTCGCCGGCATCCGTCACCGTCAACAGGGATGGCGAGACCTTCGACGCGCAGATCGTTCCCGGAACCGTTGGCGATGTCGCGGTGCTCGGCGTCAACGTGGCCATGGAGTACGAGCTGCCCATTGACGTGCAGATTCAGCTCGACAATGTCGGCGGCCCGAGCGCAGGCATGATGTTCGCGCTCGGCATCATCGACAAGCTCACCCCCGGCGCGCTCACGGCCGGCGAGGACTGGGCGGGAACCGGAACGATCGACTCGGCAGGCAATGTCGGGCCGATCGGCGGGATCCAGCAGAAGATGTTCGGTGCACAGGGCGAGGGGGCCGACTGGTTCCTCGCACCGCAGTCGAATTGTGATGAGGTCGTCGGGCACGTGCCGGCCGGGCTGAACGTTTTCGCGGTCGAGACGCTCGAGCAGGCGCTCACCGCGATCGAGACGGTCAGCGCCGGTGGGGACACCTCAGAGCTGCCCTCCTGCTCACTCCCAGCTTCGGCTCCATAGGATGGATCCAGCACCCCACGACTGTGTCAACCCCACGACCGAGTCATCGAAACACCCCACACCGAGCATTGAGGCCCCGTGACATCCCCAGCAGACGACGCACCCGCCCGCCCGAACCGAGCGCCGCTCGCCATCACCGTGGCCATCGTGGCCGGGCTCGTGATGGCGTTCTTCGCATTCGCGGGCTTCTACGCCGATGTGCTCTGGTTTGACCAGCTCGGCTACCTCAACGTTCTGACGACCCAGTGGATCGCCAGCCTCGTGCTGTTCGTCGTCGGCTTCCTCGGAATGGCGCTGCCCGTCTGGATCAGCATCCAGATCGCCTACCGCTCGCGCCCGGTGTACGCGAAGCTCAACGCGCAGCTTGACCGCTACCAGCAGGTCATCGAGCCGCTCCGCCGCCTCGCGATGTACGGCATCCCCGCACTGCTCGGCCTCTTCGCCGGTGTCTCGGCCGCCTCGCGCTGGGAGACCACGCTCATGTGGCTCAACCGCACGCCGAGCGGCACGACGGATCCGCAGTTCGGGCTCGACACCTCCTTCTACCTCTTCGACCTGCCGTTCCTGCACTCGGTACTCGGCTTCGCGTCGGCCGTACTCCTGATCGCGCTGATCCTCTCCGCAGCGACCGCCTACCTCTACGGTGCGATCCGCATCAGTGGCCGTGAGGTCATCATCTCCAAGGCCGCGCGCGTGCAGATCGCGGTCATGGCCTCGCTGTACCTGCTGCTCCAGGCCGCCAGCCTCTGGCTCGACCAGTACACGACGCTGACCGATGACAATGGCCTGATCACGGGCGCCGGCTACACCGACGTCAACGCAACGATCCCGGGCCGCGCGATCCTCGCCGGCATCGCCGTCGTCGTCGCGGTGCTCTTCCTCATCACGGCCATCATGGGCCGCTGGCGCCTGCCGATCATCGGTACGGTGCTGCTCATCGTCACCAGCCTCCTCATCGGCTCGCTCTACCCGTGGGTCGTGCAGCGCTTCCAGGTCGTCCCGAGCGCGAAGACCCTCGAGGCCGAGTACATCCAACGCAACATCGACCTCACCCGGGAGGCCTATGGGCTCTCCGACGTCGAGGAGATTGCGTACAACGCAACGACGGAGGCCGAGCCGGGCGCCCTGCGCGCCGACGCGGAGACCGCCGCGAACATCCGCATCATCGACCCCGCGATCGTCAGCGACTCGCTCGAGCAGCTCGAGCAGTTCCGTCAGTACTACCAGTTCCCCGACCAGCTGGATGTCGACCGCTACACGATCGACGGCAAGTCCCAGGATGCCGTCGTCGCCGTGCGCGATCTGCGCCTCAGCGGCCTGAGCGACGCCCCCGACTGGGTGAACCGCACCATCGTCTACACCCACGGCTACGGCATGGTCGCTGCCTACGGCAACCAGCGCTCCGTCGACGGACAGCCGGTGTTCCTCGAGTCCGGCATCCCCAGCACCGGCTCGCTCGGCGAGTTCGAGCCGCGCGTGTACTTCGGTGAGGATTCGCCGGAGTACTCCATCGTCGGTGCGCCGGAGGGCGCCAAGCCGGTCGAGCTTGACTACCCGGCCGGCGGCGACGGAACCGAGCAGACCTACACGAGCTTCGCCGGCGACGGCGGGCCGAAGCTCGACAATCTCTTCAAGAAGTTGGTCTTCGCGCTCAAGTTCCAGAGCGAGCAGATCTTCCTCTCCGACTCGGTCACCGACTCCTCGCAGATCCTCTTCGACCGGAGCCCGCTCGACCGGGTGCAGAAGGTCGCGCCGTACCTGACGCTCGACTCCGACCCGTACCCCTCGGTCATCGACGGCAAGATCGTGTGGATCGTCGACGGCTACACCACGAGCGCCAACTACCCGTACTCGACGAAGATCAGCATGAGCTCGGCGATCAACGACGCGCAGACAACGGCAGAGACCTTCGCGCTCGACGACGTGAACTATGTGCGCAACTCGGTCAAGGCAACGGTTGACGCCTACGACGGAACCGTCACGCTCTACGCGTGGGACGACGAGGACCCGCTGCTCTCCACCTGGCAGAAGATCTTCCCGAGCACGGTGAAGCCGATGAGCGAGATCTCCGGCAGCCTGATGAGCCACGTGCGCTACCCGTCCGATCTGTTCAAGATGCAGCGCTCGATCATGGGCCAGTACCACGTGACGGATGCCGGCTCGTTCTACTCGAGCGACGACGCCTGGACGACCCCGAAGGAGCCGACGCTTCCCAAGGAAGACAAGACGCTGCAGCCGCCGTACTACCTCACGATGCAGATGCCGGGTCAGAAGGGGCCGTCGTACTCGCTCTACTCGACCTTCATCCCTGATCAGAAGGGCGAGAGCACCCGCGACGTGCTCACCGGCTATCTCGCCGTTGACGCGGATGCCGGCGACAAGACCGGCGAGCGAGCCGACAGTTACGGCAAGCTCCGCTTGCTGACGCTGCCGAACGACCGCATCCCCGGCCCCGGCCAGGTGCAGAACTCCTTCGACTCCGACCCTGCCGTCTCACAGGTGCTCAACCTGCTCAAGCAGGGCCAGTCGAAGGTGCGCAACGGAAACCTGCTGACGCTGCCCGTCGGCGGTGGTCTGCTGTACGTGCAGCCCGTCTACGTGCAGTCCACCGGTGGAACCAGCTTCCCGTTGCTGCAGAAGGTGCTCGTCGGTTTCGGCGACCAGATCGCATTCGAGGACACCCTCGACGAGGCGCTGAACGTGCTCTTCGGAGGCGACTCCGGCGCTCAGGCCGGTGACGGCGGAACCCAGCCGGAGGGTGAGCCTGTGCCGCCGACGGAGGGCGAGACGACGCCGCCGACGGATGGCGAGACGACCCCGCCCGCCGACAGCACGACCGACGCGCAGGCGAAGGCGCTCCTCGAGGTCGCCAACGAGGCACTCAAGGAGAAGCAGGCGGCCATGGCCGACGGCGACTGGGCGGCCTACGGCGCAGCGGACAAGAAGCTCGCAGACACGCTGGCCCAGCTGATGTCCCTGCTCGGAGAGTAGCCACTCACTCACGAGAGTGAACACAACGCAGCCGGCCGGTGGAATTCGTTCCACCGGCCGGCTGCGTTCACCCGTCAGCAGGCCTCGGCCGCACGGGTCCACAATGGGTAGACAACGGGTAGACAACGGGGCGGCGGCGCGCCCGGGACAGCGCCGAAAATGCCCTCGATTCGACCGTCTCGCGCAGCTTTGGTAACGTATCTCTTGTAGCGCGGGGTGGAGCAGTTCGGTAGCTCGCTGGGCTCATAACCCAGAGGT
>CAZZNX010000109.1:0-11842 GCA_964655795.1 uncultured Leifsonia sp.
CGACGACGGTCGGTCCGATCGCGAAGGCGTTCGCGCAGGAGTACATGGCGACGCACCCGGGCGTGAATATCACCGTCGGTGAATCGGGCAGCGGCAAGAGCGTGACCATGATGGCCATCGCGCAACTTGCCGCGGCGGGTGCCGGTGTCACCGCGCGCACGCTGAATTTCTCGGGGCAGGATCTGCTCGAGCTGGAACCCGCGGAACTTCGCAAGACGCTGACGACCTCGATCGGTGTCGTCTTCCAGGATTCGCTGACGGCGCTGAACCCGGCCAAGAAGGTCGGAAGTCAGCTCGCGGAGATTCCCCGTGTGCACCACAACACTTCTGGTCGCACTGCGAACGAGCAAGCGGTCGCCGCGCTGGCCGACGTCAGCATCCCGGATCCGGAGCGGCGCGCCAAGCAGTTCCCGCACGAGTTCTCCGGGGGAATGCGACAGCGCACCCTGATCGCCATGGCGCAGATCGGCAAGCCGTCGCTCATCATCGCCGACGAGCCGACCACCGCGCTCGACGTCACGGTGCAGCAACGCGTGCTCGCCCTGTTGCGCCGTGAGTGCGAGCAGACAGGTGCGGCCGCCATCGTCGTCTCGCACGACATCGCCGTGCTCGCCGAGCTCTGCCAGCGCATCCTCGTGATGTACGCCGGTCGGATCGTTGAGGACGTTGACGTGCGACTGCTCGCCGAGCCCGACAAGCTCGCCCATCCGTACACTCGGGCGCTCGCGGCATCGCTTCCTGACCTGGAGACCGATCTGACGAAGCCGTTGGCGACAATCCCCGGCGAGCCACCGGATCTCTCGCTTCCCCTGATCGGATGCGGCTTCGCCGCTCGGTGCGCCTTCGCGAGTGATCGCTGCCGCAGCGAGGCGCCGCCGCTGCGCGAGCACCGTCACGGCGGTCGCATCGCCTGCTGGCACCCACAAGACTCCGCCGACGTCGGCGATGCCGACGGGGCACCAGACCGCCGCGAAACGGAAGGAGCGCTCGTCTGATGGCCGAGCTCACAGTTGAGAACCTCGTCGTGACCTTCGGCACCGGGGCGAGCGCATTCAATGCTGTCGACGGCGTCTCGCTCGTCGTGCCGCACGGAACGATCGTCGGTCTGGTTGGGGAATCCGGTTCCGGCAAGTCGACGGTCGCGCGCACGGTTGCGGGGCTGCAGAAGGCGTCATCCGGATCCGTGCGGCTCGACGGAGAAGACCTGTTGGCTTCCCGTGGAGTCGATCGTCGCCGCAGGGCCACGCAGGTGCAGATGATCTTCCAAGACCCGTACTCATCGTTGAACCCCCGTATGACGATCGGCGATGCGATCGATGAGGTGCTGCTCACCCACACCGACGCGGGCGGTGCCGCGCGTCGGGCATCCGTGAAGGAGTTGCTCGATCTGGTGCGCCTGAAGGCGAATGCCATCGACCAGTATCCCGGTCAGATGTCCGGCGGCATGCGCCAGCGTGTTGCGATCGCGCGCGCACTCGCCGCCAGGCCCAAGCTCATCGTCGCCGATGAGATCACCTCGGCACTGGACGCATCGGTGCAGGGTTCCGTGCTCAACCTCATCCGCGATCTGCAGCGCGAGCTGCAGTTGTCGATGCTGTTCATCACGCACAACCTGGCCGCCGTGCGCTATATCGCCGACACCACCGCCGTGATGAGCGCGGGGCGAATTGTCGAGCACGGCCCGTCGGCCGAACTCGTGGCGAGCCCGCGGCACCCGTACACGCAGACACTCATTGAGGCGATCCCACGCATCGAGAACGCCGGGGGCGACCGCCTGCTCCAGAGC
This sequence comes from uncultured Leifsonia sp., assembly GCA_964655795.1. Lineage (GTDB taxonomy): Bacteria > Actinomycetota > Actinomycetes > Actinomycetales > Microbacteriaceae > Microterricola. The sequence continues at coordinate 1,787 of CAZZNX010000109.1, forward strand.
TTGGAGGCGTGAGATGACCACAGCCACCGTGAGCACGCTCGTTGATGAGGCCGCTGCGCTCCTCCCATCGCTCGTGCGGCTTCGCCGAGAGATTCACTCCGACCCCGAGCTGGGCATGGAGCTCCCGCGAACCCAGGCCAGAGTGGTGGACGCACTCGCGCCGCTGGGGCTCGAAATCACGCTGGGCGCCTCGCTCGGCTCGGTCGCAGCGGTGCTGCGCGGCGGCGCTCCGGGGCCGACCGTGCTCCTGCGCGGTGACATGGATGCCCTGCCAATGCGCGAGCGCACCGGCCTCGATTACGCGGCGGATGCCGACGTCATGCACGCCTGCGGACACGACCTGCACGTCGCCGGCCTGGTCGGCGCCGCACGGCTGCTCCATGCGCACAGGGAGGAGTTGGCAGGCGATGTGTTGTTCATGTTCCAACCGGGCGAAGAGGTTGGAGACGGCGCGGCCACGATGATCGAGGAGGGGTTGTTGCGGCTGAGCGGCAGCGCCCCCGTCGCCGCCTACGGCATCCACGTGGTGCCAGGCGAGTACGGGATCTTCTCCACGAGACCCGGACCCATCATGGCGGGATCGCTCGAGCTCGCGGTGACCATCGTCGGCAGCGGTGGTCATGCATCAGCGCCGCACCTCACCGTCGACCCTGTGCCCGTCGTCGCCGAGCTGGTGACGGCCATGCAGACCTTCGTCACCCGCCGTTTCGACGTCTTCGACCCGGTGGTGCTCACCGTCACGCAGCTGAGGGCCGGCGGCGCCGCGCGCAACATCGTCGCAGACACGGCGACGCTCGGGGCCTCGATCCGGGTGCTCTCGCCCGCGGCACAGCAGTTGGTGCAGACCGAGCTGCCGCGCTTGATCACCGCGATCGCCGCTGCGCACGGCTGCACCGCCGAGATCGAGCTGAGCCTGCTGTGCCCGGCCACTGTGAACGACGAGGCCGCGACGGCCGACGTGTTCGACGTGCTGCGCGCCACCTTCGGAGATGAGCGCGTCTGGCTGACACCGAACCCCGTGATGGGTTCAGAGGACTTCTCCTACGTGCTGGAGCGCGTGCCGGGCACGTACCTCTTCCTCCGCGCATCGCCACCCGGCGCCGACCTCGACGAGATCGCACCGAACCACTCTCCGGACGTGATCTTTGACGATGCCGTGTTGGCCGATCAGGCGGCTGCGCTTGCTCAGTTGGCCCTGGCGCGATTGCAGCCGGCCGACTAGCCGGACGCGTGCGAGAACGCGAAGGCCGCGATCCCCGAAGTGTGGATCGCGGCCTTCGCGTTTCTGTCAGTGCGCGGCTGTGGCGTCGGCGTAGAAGGAATCGAGATCGCGCTTCATGCGCACGATCTCCCCTTCGTCGACGAAGGTCATGTGTCCGGATTCATAGAACGAGAATCGGACGTTGTCGCGCAGGGCGGGGGCGAGGTAGAGGTGCGAGATGTCGAACTCGGCGCCGAAGAATGGCGTAGCCAGGTCGTAGTAGCCGCCCATCACGTAGACCTTGAGCTTGGTGTTGCGGCGCAGAGCGGCGGAGAGGTCGATCGACACATCGGGCACCGGCGAGGGCGCGTCGATGCCAGGAGCCTTGTGGTACCAGTTCCAGGCGCGCGAGATCGGCATGTTGTAGAGGTGGCGGTAGTGCAAGTCGCTCCTGAACCCGATGTCGCTCACCAGGTGCTCGCGGAAGGTGGACAGGTGGGCGCTGTTGACGCCGGCCGTTGCCGCGTCGTCGGTGGCGGGGTCGTGTGAGCCGTTGCCGACGACGTACTGGTGGTCCGCGGTGAAGCGTGTGTCGAAGCGGCCGATGACGCGGCCCTCATCGGCCAGCAGTGCGTAGCGGTACTGCTCCATTCCGATGCGGAAGCGATTCTTGACGAGCATTTCTTCATCGAGCCCGATGTACGCGCTCAGCTGCGCGGCGACGAGCCGCTCCTTGTCGACGGCGAGCCTGTCGCCGCGCTGGAGCGCCTCGGCGAACGGGCCCTGGGCGAAGTCCCGCACCTCGTCGAGGAACATATCGAGTGACGTCGCTTCGGTGCGCGCGCGGCCGTGGTACCACGCGCTGGCCGCGAACGACGGAAGCATGTTGATGAAGCCCTGATCGGCCCCCAGATGGTTCTCTCCCCAGTTGAGCATCGTCGACAGCAGGACGACGCCGTTGAAGTCGAGGCCCTGGTTCTGCAGCTTGTGCACGAGGGCAGCGGCGCGGGTTGTGCCGTACGACTCGCCGAACAGGAAGCGTGGCGCGTTCCAGTTGTTGGTGATGGTCAGGTAGCGCGTGATGGCGCGAGCGAAGGCATCGACGTCCTGGTCCACGCCCCAGAGCTCGGCCGGGGTGGCATCGCCGAGCAGCCTGGAGTAGCCGGTTCCTGGCGCATCGATGAAGACGAGGTCGCTCTGGGCCAGCAGGCTGTGCGGGTTATCGCCGACAACATACGGGGCGGGGGGCGTGGCCTCCGGGGTGCGGGTTGGTGCACGCTTGGGTCCGAATCCGCCGATGTTCAGCCAGAGACTGGCGGAGCCGGGCCCCCCGTTGAAGAAGAAGGTGACCGGGCGTCGCGGTTCGTCGGGCTTCCGCTCGGCGACGTAGGAGATGTAGAAGACACTGGCGAGCGGGCGGTGCTCGTCATCGCGCACGATCACAGTGCCGGCGCCGGCCTGATAGTCGATCGTGCCCCCGCCGGGCGCGCTGCCCTGCGCGGGGCTCGTGAACGTCTCGGTGTCGGGGGCGGGGGGCTGCTCCGCCGAAAGCGCGGCGCTGGAGTCGTTCACAAAGAGATCCGTTCGCTCGAGCGGCCGATCCGACCGCAGCTAATACTGTTAATCAATATAATAGATTCTGCGCGTTTCGTGCGGCATCCTCGCGGCGCGGAAGAAGCGCAGGGGCCCGGGAATGATCCCGGGCCCCTGCGCTTCTCGCTGGCACGCACGGTTCGAATGACCGAATCGTGCGGCGGAGCGGCGGCTACAGCGTGTGTCCGAGCTTGAAGTCGCCGTCTTCCTTGCGCGTGTAGGAGAAGCCGTCGGCGCCGACGGTCACCTCCATCTCAGAGTCGTCGGTGCGTGCAACGAGCGGCTGCGGCTGGCCGTCGAGGTCGAGCACGAGCGATGCGTCCGTGTACCAGCTCGGCACGACCGGGTTGCCCCACCAGTCGCGGCGCTGGTTGTCGTGCACGTCCCAGGTGACGACGGGGTTGTCCGGGTCGCCCGTGTAGTAGTCCTGCGTGTAGATCTCGACGCGGTGGCCGTCCGGGTCGCGCAGGTACAGGTAGAACGCGTTCGAGACACCGTGACGGCCGGGGCCGCGCTCGATCGTGTCGGACTTGCGAAGCGCGCCGAGCTTGTCGCAGATCGCGATGATGTTGTGCTTCTCGTGCGTGGCGAACGCGACGTGGTGCATGCGCGGGCCGTCACCGCCGGTCATGGCCGTGTCGTGCACGGTGGGCTTGCGGCGCATCCACGCGGCGTAGGTGGTGCCTGCCTCGTCCTGGATGTCCTCCGTGACGCGGAAGCCGAGGTCTTCCATGTAGGCGACCGCACGGGGTACGTCGGGGGTGACCTGGTTGAAGTGGTCCAGGCGCACGAGGCAGCCGGGCGTCTGCAGGTGGTAGGCCCACGCCAGACGCTCGACGTGCTCGACGTCGTGGAAGAACTCGTAGGGGAAGCCGAGCGGGTCTTCGACGCGCACGGAGTCGCCGATGCCCTTGGTGTAGCCGGCGGTGTTGCGCTCGACGCGGCATCCGAGCTCGGTGTAGAAGGCGACGGCCTTGTCGAGGTCTTCCGGCGTGCGCACGCGGTAGCTGAAGGCGGCGACGGCAGCGACGGGGCCCTGGCGCAGTACGAGGTTGTGGTGGATGAACTCCTCGAAGCTGCGCAGGTAGATCGTGGTCTCGTCCTCCTCTGTGACGACGAGGCCGAGCACGTCGACGTAGAACTCCCGCGAGGCGGCGAGGTCGGTGACGACGATCTCCATGTACGCGCAGCGCAGGATGTCGGGGGCCGGAGCGGTGGGCGTTGGTACGCGGTTCACCGGAACGGGGATCGGGCTGGAATCGGTGATGACGGGTTCGGTCATGGTGGTGCTTTCTCTTCGTTGAGTCGAAATTCTGGGGTGATCGGATGCCGGCGGGCCGCCGGTCAGCGGCCGCCGGTGCCGAAGCGCGGCGAGTGCGCCTCGTTGAGGGTGATGTGCACGGCCTGCTGGTCGGTGTAGAAGTCGATGGAGCGGTAGCCGCCCTCGTGCCCGAGACCGGAGGCCTTGACGCCGCCGAACGGGGTGCGGAGGTCGCGGACGTTGTTCGAGTTCAGCCACACCATGCCAGCCTCGACCTGCTGCGAGAAGTTGTGGGCGCGCTTGAGGTTGTTCGTCCAGATGTACGCGGCCAGTCCATAGCGGGTGTTGTTGGCGAGCTCGAGCGCCTCCTCGTCGCTGTCGAAGGGGGTGATGGCGACCACGGGGCCGAAGATCTCCTCCTGGAAGATGCGGGCGTCCGGCGACACATCGGCGAAGACGGTCGGCGCGACGTAGTTGCCGGTCGGCAAGCCCTCCGGGCGTCCGCCGCCGGCCACGAGGCGAGCCTCGGTCTTGCCGATCTCGACGTAGCTCATGACCTTCTCGTAGTGCTCGGGGTGCACGAGCGCGCCCACCTCGGTCTTCGGGTCGTGCGGGTCGCCGACGACGATGGCCTTCGCGCGGGCCGCGTAGCGGGCGACGAAGTCCTCGTAGATCGAGCGCTCGACGAGCACCCGGCTGCCGGCGGTGCAGCGCTCGCCGTTCAGTGAGAACACGCCGAACACGGTGGCGTCGAGGGCGGCCTCGATGTCGGCGTCGGCGAAGACGACGGCAGGCGACTTGCCGCCGAGCTCCATCGAGAGGCCCTTGAGGAAGGGGGCGGCGTTGCCGAAGATGATCTGGCCGGTGCGGCTCTCGCCGGTGAAGGAGATCAGCGGGACGTCCGGGTGCTTGACGAGCGCGTCGCCTGCCTCCTCGCCGAGGCCGTTGACGAGGTTGAATACACCGTCTGGAACGCCTGCCTCGCGGAAGATCTCGGCCCAGAGGCTGGCCGAGAGCGGCGTGAACTCGGCCGGCTTCAGCACAACCGTGTTGCCGGTGGCCAGTGCGGGGGCCAGCTTCCACGACTCGAGCATGAACGGCGTGTTCCACGGCGTGATCAGGCCGGCGACACCGATCGGCTTGCGGTTGACGTAGTTCACCTGGCGGCCGGGCACCTTGTAGGTGTCGTCGCTCTGGGCGACGATGAGGTCGGCGAAGAAGCGGAAGTTCTCGGCTGCGCGCTGCGCCTGGCCGAGGGCCTGGGTAATCGGCAGACCGGTGTCGAAGGTCTCCAGCTCGGCGAGACGCTGGTCGCGGGCCTCGATGAGGTCGGCGATCGTGTGCAGGACGCGCGAGCGCTGGCGCGGCAGCATCCTGGGCCACGGGCCGCTGTCGAATGCGCGCTTGGCGGCGGCGACGGCGAGGTCGATGTCGGCCTTCTGACCGGCGGCGGCCTTGACGTAGCTCTCGTTCGACACGGGGTCGAGCACGTCGAACGTCTCACCGCCGATCGAGTCGACGAAGCGTCCGTCGATGAAGTGCTGGATCGAACCGGGCAGGTTCTCCGGGATGTAGTGACTCATGGTTTCTCAAATCTCCGTTGCTGAGGCCGTGGTCTGGCGGGGGTCTGGGCGTTTGTGTTCGGCCTGGTAGGCGAGCATCGCGTCGAGGGTGGCCGTGCGGTGGGCCCTGGCGGTGAGCTCGATCTCGAGAGGGGCGGCATCCGATTCGAGAAGTCTGAGGATCTCCTCGTGTTCCTCAACAGAGGCACGGGCGCGGCCGGGCACGAAGCTGAAGCTGGAATCACGCAGGACGTTCATCCGGTTCCAGCCGCGGTGCACCAGATCGAGGATGTGCGGGTTGGGGCACTCCTCGAACAGCACAGAGTGGAACTCGAGGTTGAGTGCGGTGAAGCTGTGCGGGTCGAAGTCGTCGAGGCAGGCGATCATGCGCTCGTTGATGGCGCGTGCCCGCGCGATGTGCTCCGGGGTGATGAACGGGGCGGAGAGCGCGGTCGCCGCGCCCTCGACGATGCTGAGCGTCTGCATGGTGTGCAGGTACTCGGTCTCCTTGATCATGGCGACCTGGGCGCCGACATTCCGTTCGAAGGTGACGAGGCCCTCGGCCTCGAGCAGCCGGATCGCCTCACGCACCGGTACGACGCTGACGTCGAGTTCCTTGGCGATCTGGCCGAGCACCAGTCGGAAGCCGGGAACGTAGCGGCCGTCGTTGATGCGGTCGCGGATGTAGCGGTAGGAGCGCTGGGCCTTGCTGAGCGTGACATCGTCGCTCGTCTGGGTCGTCGTGTCGCTCATCGCGGGCCCTCCCACTCGTCGTAGCGTGCCTTCCAGGCGGCGTTCATGGGGAACAGCCCGTCGACGGCTGCGCCGTCCGCGACCTGCTCGGCCACGTAGGCGTCCTGGCGTTCCTGCTCGAGTGCCTCGGCCACGACCTCGTGCACGAGCTGCGGAGGGATCACGATGACGCCATCGCCATCGCCGACGATCACGTCGCCGGGCTGCACCGCCGCGCCGCCGCAGGCGATGGTCACGTCGACCTCCCACGGCACGTGCCGGCGGCCGAGCACGCTCGGGTGTGCGCCCTGCGAGAAGACGGGGATGTCGAAACCGGCGACGACGTCGAAGTCGCGCACGCCGCCATCGGTGACGATGCCCGTCGCGCCGCGCACCTGGGCGCGGAGGGCCAGCACATCGCCGACGGTTCCGGTGCCGCGCTCGCCGCGGGCCTCGATGACGAGCACCTCGCCGGCCTCGACGGTGTCGAAGGCGAGCTTCTGGGCGTTGAACCCGCCGCCGTGAGCGGCGAAGAGGTCGGGGCGGAAGGGGATGAAGCGCAGCGTCTTGGCGCGCCCGAGCAGCCGTGCGCCCGGGTGGTTGGACGAGACGCCCTCGATGAAGATGTCGTGATAGCCGCGCTTGCGCAGCGCAACGGAGAGGGTGGCGACGGCGACGGCGTTGATCTGCTCGGTGAGCTCGGCGGTGAGTTCGAACGCGGATGCCGCCGGCGCACCGGACGCGGTTGCGTCCAACGCGCTGGCGCGGCCGGCCGCGACGGCGGCTGCATGCTCGTCCTCGCTGCCCCACGCCTCGATCCGCTGCAGATCGTCGACGGCCGGCGCGCTGCCGAAGTCGCCGAAGGCCGTCGTGCCCTCGGTGATCGTGGTGACGAGTCGTCCGGTGCTCGGGGCGCCTGCGGCATCCGGGGCGTCGACCTCGACCTCGACGACATCGCCGGGCAGCACCACGGAGGAGCCGGCCGGCGTTCCGGTGAGGATGACGTCGCCGGATTCGAGGGTGAGCAGCTGGGAGAGGTCGGCGATGAGCTGGCCGAATGGAAACAGCAGCTCGGCCGTCGTGTCGTTCTGCACGAGCGCGCCGTTGACCCAGGTGCGCACGCGCAGCCCGGCGGGGTCGACGTCGGCGGCGGGGATGACGCGCGGGCCGAGCGGGGTGAAGCCGTCGCCGCCCTTGGAGCGGAGGTTCGAGCCCTTGTCGGCCGTACGGAGGTCGTAGATGCCGAAGTCGTTGGCGGCGGTGACGCCGGAGACGGCCGCCCAGCCCTCTGCGGGGGAGACGCGGCGGGTGCGGCGGCCGATGATGATCGCGATCTCGCCCTCGAACGCGAGGAGTTCGGCGCCGGCCGGGCGCTCGAGCGTGTCGCCGGAGGCGGCGAGGGAGCTGGCCGGCTTGAGGAAGTAGGAGGGCTTGGCCGGCACGCGGCCGCGCTGCGCTGCCCTGGACGGGTAGTTCAGGTGCACGGCGATGATCTTGCCCGGCGTGCCCGGAGTGGTGGCGGGCGCGGCCTCGGCCGGCCGGCTGCTGGGATCTGCGTTCATGGACATCCTCGTCGTCTGCGTTATTTCAAATGATATACGATCCGGCGGCGGATGCAAGCCCCGCGTCGACGCCCGTTCGCCGCGCCCCGGATGTTACGCGGCGTTCACGAATCGTTCGCACAATGTTCACCGCATGGATAAAGTAATGGCAACGCAAACATTTTGGAAGGAGTGCGGACGCGAATGACGACAACACCCACGTTCGGAGTGCCGATGTGAGCGGCGCCGTCCTGCTCATCGTTCTCGGGGCCGCACTGCTGCACGGCATCTGGAACGCCATCGCCAAGGCGATTCCGGCCCGTCTCGTCTCGTCGGCGCTGATCGGCCTGGTCTATCTGATCGTCGGAGGGATCGGCTGCATCTTCCTGCCCTTCCCTCCCGCGGCGGCCTGGCCGTACATTCTCGTGTCGGCCGCCGTGCAGACGCTGTACCTCGTGTTGCTCACGGCGGCGTACGCGAAGTCGGAGTTCGGGCGCACCTACCCACTCACCCGCGGCATCGCGGTGCTCGGCGTGACGCTGTTCGCGACGACGCTGCTCGGTGAGCAGATGACGCCGGCCCAGCTCGCCGGTGTCGCAGTCGTCGCCGCGTCGTTGTTCGCGCTCTCGTGGTCGCCGCGGGGGCGCACGGGTGGGGGTGGAACCTGGATGGCCGTCGCGGTCGGCATCACGATCACCGCGTACTCGGTGATCGACGGCATGGGCGTTCGGCTCTCCGGCGAGCCGCTGGGCTACGCGGCGTGGCTCTTCCTGCTGCAAGGCGTGAGCATCCCGCTCGTCTGCTTCCTGCTCTCGCGGGACCGCGCCGAGATGCTGCGCGGAATGCGCAGGCACGCGCCGATGGGAGCCGTCGGCGGCATCCTCTCGCTCGTCGCCTACACGATCGTGGTGTGGGCGCAGACGCTCGCGCCGCTGGCCGTGGTGTCTGCACTGCGCGAGACGGGGGTGCTCGCCGCCGGCGTGATCGGCTACTTCGTGTTCCGCGAAAAGTTCAGCCCGTGGCGGCTGACCGCGACCGTGGTCGCGGTCAGCGGGATAGTCGCGATCCGACTCGGCGGCTGACGGCCCTCGCCCGATCGCTAGTGCGCGCGGGTGTTGAAGGCGTAGATCTCCTCCTGGTACGGCGCGACGATGCTCGGCGAGACACGGCAGTCGAGCACGAAGGTTCCGGTGCCGGCATCCGCCAGCCACTGCTCGAACTCGCCGAGGTCGGCGAGCGTGCGGATGACGCTGCCACGCGCCCCGAGCGCCCGACCGAGGGCGGCGAAGTCCGCCTGCTCGATCTGCATCGGGCCCTGGCCGAGGCCGAGACGACCGTAGAGGTGCACCTCGGCGCCGTATGCCGCGTCGTTCCAGACGACGACGATCGCCCGGTGTGCGGTGCGGACGACGGAATCGAGGTCGGCGAGCGCCATGAGTCCGCCGCCGTCGCCGGTGGTGACGACGAGGGTCGAGTCCGGCAGTGCGCGGGCGGCGCCGACCGCGCTCGGGAAGCCGAGGCCGATGGTCTGGAACGCCGTGCCGACCATCACCATGCGGTTCGGCGAGGCGATCGGCCAGTACATGTTGGCCCAGCCGATGAAGTGTCCGCCGTCCGAGACGACGACCCGGTCCTCCGGCAGCAGCGCCGCCAGGCTGGTCGCGATCAGGCGGGGGTCGAGCAGCCCGTCCGGCAGCTCCGCCTCGCCCGTCGGGCGTGCGTGCAGACTGCCGTCGCGGAGGCCGACGACCGACTCGCGCCAGCCGGACGGCGCGGACTGCAGCCGCTCGATGCGGTCGGCGATCGCCTCGACGGCCAGCCGCGCGTCGCCGTGCACGAACTGCGTGACGATGGGGTGGCTGCGTTCCTCGTCATCGATGCGGATGACGGTGGTGCCGGCGGTGATGAGCGCGCCGAACTGCATCGTGAACTGGTTGAGGCTCGCGCCGACGACGAGCACGACGTCGGCGGTGCCGACGAGGTGCATCGCGGCTTCCTGGCCGAATCCGCCGGTCACGCCGAGGTCGAACTCGGTGCGGGGGAAGATGCCGCGGCCGAGGGCGGTGCTCGCCGTCACGGCTCCGCTGAGGTCGGCCAGGCGGCCGAGCGCCTCAGCGGCGTCCGCGGCCCACGCACCGCGGCCGGCGAGGAGGAGCGGACGCTTCG
>CAZZNX010000110.1:0-11659 GCA_964655795.1 uncultured Leifsonia sp.
GATCGGGCTGCTCGCGAAGCCGGCGGGATCCTCGCCGGCTCCGGGGAGCGCCGACCGGCGCCGGTACGAGCGGCACTGGACGCCCGTTCATGTCGATTTTCGCGTCGACGACTTCGAGGACACGCTCCGCCTCGCGTCGGCGAACGGCGCGACGGTGGAACAGGTCCACCGCGTGTCCGGCTTTCCGCCCGTGGCGTTCTGCAGCGATCCTTTCGGACACGGGTTCTGCATCGTCGGCGTGGACAAGCTCTGACAGGGGCCGCAGCGGTTCCGCTCCGGCGCATCGGCCGACGGATGACAGGCGCGTTCGCGATCGCCGTCGAGCGCTAACGCGGCGGCGCGGCCGGATCGATGGCCTGGAGCTCGCTCGGCGGCAGGGCCGGCGCGGCGTTGGCCTGCTTGTCGCCGGTGCCGCGCGCCTTGTTGGCGAGCGCCACGGTAAGCCGTTCGGCGGTCTCGGGCTGCATCACCGCCAGGACCTCGGCCATCTTGCGCGGGTTCATGGCGAGCACGATCGGCACCAGCACCTCGTGGTTCAGCCGGTCGAAGACGCGCGCGGCGTCCTTCGGCTTCATCGTCTCGTACATGGTGACGATGTTCCTGAGCCCCGCCTTGTCGGCCTCGGCCTTGCGGCCCGCGGCGCCGTCGGCCTTCTCCCACGTGCGCACCGACTCGCTCAGCAGCCAGAGGCCCATGACGTTGTGCAGGAAGCGCACGGTGCCATCGACACCGCCTTCGTTGGTGAAGTTGGCCTCCCTCGCCGCCTCGGTCAGTACCGGCCGCTCCAGTTCGAGGCCGACGAGGCCCCAGGTGCCGCAGGAGATGTACGCGGCGATCTCGGCCCGCATCGGAACGGCGAGCACGGCCGAGGCCGTGTCGTGCGAGCCGACGGCGATCACGCCGATCGGCCTGCTCGCACCGAGTTCGGTGGCGACGGCGGGTAACAGTGAGCCGATGCGCGCCCCCGCGTCGACGAGCGGTGGAAAGACGGATGCCGGCAGCTTCAGTCGGGCCAGCAGCTCGGCGTCCCACTGCCCGCTCGTGACCGAGAGCAAGCCAGTGGTCGAGGCGTTGCTGCGTTCGGCGACGCGGCGGCCGGTGAGCCAGAAGGCGAAGAGATCGGGGATCAGCAGAGCGCCGTCCGCCAGCTCGAGCACACCGTCGAGGCGGTCGGTGGTGAGCTGGTACAGGCTGTTGAACGGCAGGAACTGCAGTCCGTTCCTGGCGTAGAGCTCGGTGGGCGGGACGAGGGCGTGTGCCGCCTCAACGCCCCGCTGCGTGCGCTCGTCGCGGTAGTGGAACGGTGTTCCCAGCATCCGCTCGCCCCGCATCAGGGCGTAGTCGACCGCCCACGAGTCGATCCCGATGCTGCTGAGCTCCGGCTCCTCGCGCAGCGCCGTGCCGAGACCGGCCAGCGCGCACCGATAGAGCTCGAGCACGTTCCAGTGCAGACCGTCGATCGTCTGCACCGGGGTGTTCGCGAAGCGCGTGACGGTGCGCATGTCGAGCTGGTTCTGCCCGACCTTCGCCACGATCACGCGGCCGCTTGTGGCGCCGAGATCGACGGCGGCGACCGTGCCGGCGCTCATCGCAAGAAGGCGGCGGCGACGCCGGCGTCGACCGGGATGTGCAGGCCGGTCGTGTGCGAGAGGTCGGCCGAGCAGAGCACGAACACGGCGTTGGCGACGTTCTCCGGAACGACCTCGCGCTTGAGGATGGTGCGCTGGGCGTAGAAGGTGCCGAGGTCCTCTTCCTCGATGCCGTAGGTGGCGGCACGGTTGGCGCCCCAGCCGGAGGCAAAGATGCCGGAGCCGCGCACGACGCCGTCCGGGTTGATGCCGTTGACCTTGATGCCGTGCTCGCCGAGCTCGGCGGCCAGCAGGCGCACCTGGTGGGCCTGGTCGGCCTTCGTCGCCGAATATGCGACGTTGTTCGGGCCGGCGAAGACGGAGTTCTTGCTCGAGATGTAGATGATGTCGCCGCCGAGCTTCTGGGCGATGAGCACACGCGCGGCGTTCTTGGAGACCAGGAAGGAGCCCTTGGCCATCACGTTGTGCTGGAGGTCCCAGTCGGCCTCTGTCGTGTCCAGCAGCGCCTTGGAGAGCGAGAGGCCCGCGTTGTTGACGACGAGGTCGAGACCGCCGAAGGCGAGGACGGCGTCGGCGATCGCGGCCTGCACGGCCGCCTCGTTCGAGACGTCGGCGGCGACGCCGATGGCGACGTCGGTGCCGCCGAGCTCCGCGGCCGCTGCCTGTGCCTTGGCCAGGTCGAGGTCGGCGATGACGACGCAGGCGCCCTCGGCGGCCAGGCGCACGGCGATGGCCTTGCCGATGCCGGATGCCGCGCCGGTGACGAGCGCGATGCGGCTGGCGAGGGGCTTCGGCTTCGGCATCCGCTGCAGCTTCGCCTCTTCGAGGGCCCAGTACTCGATCCGGAACTTCTCGGCCTCATCGATCGGGGCGTAGCTGGAGATGCCCTCCGCGCCGCGCATCACGTTGATGGCGTTCACGTAGAACTCGCCGGCGACGCGCGCCGTCTGCTTGTTCGCGCCGTAGCTGAACATGCCGACGCCGGGCACGAGCACAATGAGCGGGTCTGCGCCGCGGATGGCCGGGCTCGCCGCGTCGGCGTTGCGGTCGTAGTAGGCCTGGTAGTCGGCGCGGTAGGCGGCGTGCAGCTCCTCGAGTCGGGCGATCGACTCCTCGATGCCGGCATCCGCGGGAAGGTCGAGCAACATCGGCTTGACCTTGGTGCGCAGGAAGTGGTCGGGGCAGCTGGTGCCGAGCGCGGCGAGGCGCGGGTGCTCGCTCGATGCGAGGAAGTCGAGGACCTCGGCGCCGTCGGTGAAGTGGCCGACCATCGGCTTGTCGGTCGAGGCGAGGCCGCGGATGACGGGTGCGAGCGCGGCCGCCTTGGCGCGGCGTTCCGCCTCCGGCAGTGCCGCGTAACCGGGCAGCGGGCTTCCGAATGGCTCGGCCTTCGAGTGCTCGGCGATGTACGCGGCTGCGGTGTCGATGATCCAGAGTGAGTTGGCCTCGGCCGCCTCGCTCGTGTCACCCCAGGCCGTGATGCCGTGGCCGCCGAGGATGCAGCCGATCGCTGCCGGGTTCTGCGCCTTGATGGCGGCGATGTCGAGGCCGAGCTGGAATCCAGGACGACGCCACGGCACCCAGACCACCTTGTCGCCGAAGATCGTGGTGGTCAGCGCCTCACCGTCGGCGGCCGTCGCGATGGCGATGCCTGAGTCCGGGTGCAGGTGGTCGACGTGGGCGGCGTCGACGAGGCCGTGCATGGCGGTGTCGATCGACGGGGCGGCGCCTCCCTTGCCGTGCAGTGTGTAGTCGAAGGCTGCGACCATCTCGTCCTCGCGGTCGAGACCGGGGTAGACGTCGACGAGGGCGCGCAGGCGGTCGACGCGCAGCACCGCCAGACCGCTCTCGGTCAGGGTGCCGAGGTCTCCGCCGGAGCCCTTGACCCACATCAGTTCGACCGGCTCGCCCGTGACGGGGTCGGTTTCCAGGCCCTTGGCGCTCGTGTTGCCGCCGGCGTAGTTGGTGTTCTTGGGGTCGGCGCCGAGCCGGTTGCTGCGGGCGATGAGGTCTGCTGCTGCCTGATTCGTCATGGTGTCGCTGCTTTCGTTACAGAGGTCTGAAGTGTGGCGGGGCTGGCGGATGTCGCGGGCTACGCGCCCCAGCTCGACTGGGTGCCGCCGACGCGCTCGGCCGCGATCTGGGCCTGGTAGCCGGATGCCGCATAGGCCGCCATCGGGTCGGCCGGGAGGCCGCGCGACTCGCGCCAGGTCGCGAGCGGACCGCGCACATCGGTGTAGAAGGCATCCATCATGATGGCGTTGGCGCCGAGCACGTCGCCGGTGGACTGCGCTGCGTCCAGCGCGATGCGGTCGACGAGCAGCGCCCGGGCCGTCATCTCCTGCACATTGAGCACCGAGCGGATCTGGCCGGGGATCTTGTCCTCGACGTTGTGGCACTGGTCGAGCATGAACGCGACCGGCGACGTGCCGCTCTCGGCGGCCGGGGCGTAGCCGCCGCCGCGCACGACCTCGTACATGATGCGGAACAGCTGGAACGGGTCGGCCGCACCGACGATGAGGTCATCGTCGGCGTAGAAACGCGAGTTGAAGTCGAAGGAGCCGAGCTTGCCGAGGCGGAGCAGCTGCATCACGATGAACTCGATGTTGGTGCCCGGCGCGTGGTGACCGGTGTCGAGGCAGACCATGGCCTTGTCACCGAGGGCCGCGACCTGGGCGTAGCTGGTACCCCAGTCGGGAACATCGGTGTGGTAGAAAGCCGGCTCGAAAAACTTGTACTCCAGCACCAAGCGTTGTTCGTCGCCCAGGCGGGCGTAAATCTGCTGCAGGGAATCGGCGAGACGGTCCTGGCGGCCGCGCATGTCACCCTGGCCCGGGTAGTTGGTGCCGTCGGCGAGCCAGATCTTCAGATCCTGTGATCCGGTGGCATCCATGATGTCGATGCACTCGAGGTGGTGGTCGATGGCCTTCTGGCGCACGACGGCATCCGTGTGGGTGAGGCTCCCGAACTTGTAGGCGTCGTCCTGGAAGGTGTTTGAGTTGACCGTGCCGAGCTCGACGCCGACGCCGGCCGCGAAGTCGCGGAGCGCGCTGTAGTCGTCGACCTTGTCCCACGGGATGTGCAGGGCCACCGTCGGCGCGAGGCCGGTCAGCTTGTGCACCTGCGCGGCATCCGTCAACTTCTCCTGGATGGTGCGCGGAGTGCCCGGGGTCGAGAACACCTTGAAGCGGGTGCCGGAGTTGCCGAACGCCCACGATGGGAGCTCAATGGCCTGGCCGTCGAGCAGGCCGGCGATGGAATCGAAGGTCGTCATGTGCTGGTCACTTTTCGTTGGAAGTTATGAATCGTTTCAATGATGCAGTGTCGGCCTTCGAAAATCAATCTGGAAACGAAAATCGATCGTGTTCCTTTCGTCGAGTCCCCTGCCGTCCCGCGGCGTGCGAGCGCGGTTGGCCTAAGATTCGAGGGGTGTTCGCACAAGCAGAGGAGTGCATCGAGTGACTGTGAGTGTGCGGGAGGTTGCCGCATTGGCCGGCGTCTCCGTCGGGACCGTTTCGAACGTTCTGAACCGACCCGAGAAGGTGTCACCCGTCACGGTGGAGCGCGTGCAGAAGGCAGTGGCCGAACTCGGTTTCGTGCGCAACGAGGCGGCCAGGCAGCTCCGTGCAGGGCAGAGCCACAGCATTGGCCTGATCGTGCTCGATGTGCGCAACCCGTTCTTCACCGACGTCGCACGTGGTGCGGAGGACCGCGCCGCCGAGGGGGCGCTCTCCGTGCTCCTCGGAAACAGCGACGAGAAGCCGGAGCGGGAGGCCGCCTACGTCGACCTGTTCCAGGAGCAGCGCGTGCACGGCGTGCTCATCTCGCCTCTGAGCGAAGACCTGAGCCGACTGCGCACGCTGCGTGAGCGCGGAACCGCAGTCGTGTTGGTCGACCGGCAGGATGGCGCGCAGGAATTCTCCTCCGTCTCCGTCGACGACGTCGCCGGCGGTTATCTCGCCGTGCGGCACCTGCTCGACCTCGGTCGGCGCCGCATCGCCTTCGTTGGCGGGCCGAACAGCATCCGGCAGGTGTCCGACCGTCTCCGAGGGGCGCAGAACGCCGTCGACGAGGTCTACGGTGCGAGCCTCGAGGTGATCGATTCCGATGGCCTCACCGTGCTGCACGGGCGGGCCGTCGGCGACGCGCTGCGCGACCGGGCCGCGTTCGCCAGGCCCGAGGCCGTGTTCGCCGCCAACGATCTGCTCGCGGTCGGAATCCTGCAGGCGCTGACTATGCTCGGCGAGGTGCGGGTGCCACAGGATGTCGCGCTGATCGGCTACGACGACATCGACTTCGCCGCCGCCACGGTGGTACCACTCAGCTCGATTCGGCAGCCGAGCACGCTCATCGGTTCAACCGCCGTCGATCTGTTGCTGCGTGAAGCGGCCGGCGGCGCGGAGTTCGTGCGCGAACAGATCGTGTTCCAGCCCGAACTCGTCGTGCGGGCCTCGACGGCGGGCTGAGTCCGGCAACCGGCAACCGGCAGTCGGCAACCGGCAGCCGGCAGTCGGCAACTGGCCGTGTGCCGTCGGCCGGAGATTTGGGCGACGAGCCGGCAGCGCTGCCGCACCATGCGGAGTGTCGACGGGATCTCCGGCCGAGCGCACGCGACAGAGCAGCGTTCGGCGGGCTGAGTCAGCTGCGGACGACCACGTTCCGTGGGGCGTCGCCGCGCAGCATCCGCTCGATCTGATCGGCCAGCAGGCGCGCCATCCGCGGCATCATTGCGGTCGATGCCCCACCGACGTGCGGGGAGATCAGCACATTCGGAAGCGCGAACAGCGGGTGCCCGGCGGGCAACGGCTCCGGATCGGTCACGTCCAGGGCCAGGCGCAGACGGCCGCTGCCGGCGTGGGCGAGCAGCGCTGCCGTGTCGGCCACAGGGCCGCGCGCGATGTTCACGAGCAGCGCGCCGTCCGGCATCGCGGCGAGGAAGGCGTCGTCGACGAGGTGGTGGGTGTTGTCGCTGAGCGGAACGCCCACCACGACGATGTCGGCCTGCGGCAGCAGCTCAGGCAGTTCATCGATGCCGTGGATGGGGCCGGTCTCGCCCTGGCGGGCTGTGGATGCGACCCGCACAACGTTCACCTCGAAGGGGAGGAGCCTGGCCTCGATCGCCTGCCCGACGCCGCCGTAGCCGACGATCAACACGGTGCGGTCGGCGAGGCTGGCGTGCCGCGCGGGCGCCCAGCGGCCCTCGCCGGCGGCCCGCACGAAGTCCGGGATTCCACGCTGCGACGCCAGGATGAGTGCGAGGGTGAGCTCGGCGGTCGACGTCTCGTGCACGGAGGCCGCGTTGGCGAAGACGTGCCCGGGTGGCAGCACATCGACCACCCCGTCGTAGCCGATCGACTGGCTCTGCACGAGGTGCGTGGTCGTTCCGGCGAGGTTCCCGAGCAACGGCGTCGCGCCCATGTATGGCTGCACGACGATGTCTATGTGGGGGACCGGTGCCGGGCCCTTCATGTCCCACTCGATCAGCTCAACGCCGTCCGGTACTGACCCGAGCGCCGTGCGCAGGGCCGCGCCCGGCAGGCTGACGACGAGTGGTGACGGGGATTCGGGGGTGGCGGATGCCGCTGCGCTCATGCTTCGAGCGTATCGCGGTGGCTCCGCGCCACGTCACGCGCCCTGCGGGCTCTCGGCGCTAGCGGCGGCCGGCGCGTTCCGTGGACGTGGACGCGGCCTCGGCCTCGGCGCGCTCGCGGTGGAACCTCGGCAGCGGGATCGGCGAGGTGAGCGCCACTTGCTCGGAGAAGTCCTCGGACGTGACCCGGTTCTCGCTGACGACGGCGATCGGCGTTGTCGTCGTCGGCACCGGCATCCGGACCCCGTCGATGCGGCCGTCCAGCGATTCCGCCTCGATGAAGGCGCTGAGCGGGCGGGCGCTGTGGGTCAGCACGAGGCGCCAGCGGGCCTGCGGGTGCGGCTGCAGGCGCAGCTCGTGGGCGATGACGAGCCAGGCGACACCGATCGCGAAGCCGATGACACCGGCAACCGCAGCGACGCCGAGCGCCCAGCGCGGGCCCATCGCGTTCGCGACCCAACCGACGATCGGGGCGCCGATGGGCGTTCCGCCCATCAGGATCGCCATGTACAGGGCCATCACGCGGCCGCGCACGGCCGGCTCGGTCGTGGTCTGCACGAAGCCGTTCGCGGTGGTGAGCATGGTGACGGCCGAGAAGCCGATGAAGATGAGGGAGAAGGCGAAGGTCCAGAAGGTGGGCATCAGTGCCGAGAGGAGGGAGGCGACCCCGAGCCCTCCGACGGCGATGATGATCACGCCGAAACGGGCCCGTTCGCGCCGCGCGGCGAGCAGGGCGCCCGAGAGTGAGCCGATCGCGAGGATCGAGGAGAGCAGGCCGTACTCGCCGGCCCCCTCGCCGAACTCTACGGCCATGGTGGATGCGACGATCGGGAAGTTCATGGCGAAGGCGCCGACCAGGAACACGATGATGAAGACGACGATGAGGTCTGGCCGCTTCGACACGTAGCGGAAGCCCTCGACGAACTGCCCGCGGGAGCGGGGAGCCCGCGGCATCCGGCGCAGCCTGCTCGAGTTGAGCATGGCGAGGGCGATGAGCACGCCGATGAAGGTGAACGCGTTGACGATGAACACCCAGCCGGAGCCGATCAGCACGATCAGGAAGCCGGCGACGGCCGGACCGATCAGGCGCGCGGCGTTGAAGGAGGCCGAGTTGAGGGCAACCGCGTTGGCCATGTTGTGTTCGCTGACCAGGTCGGAGACGAAGGTCTGGCGCGCCGGGCCATCGATGGCGTTGACGATTCCGAGCAGCAGCGCGAAGAGGTAGAGGTGCCAGAGCTCGGCGTGGCCGAGCAGCAACAGCAGGCCGAGCGCGGTGCCGAGCACCATCAGTGATGACTGCGTGAAGAAGAGGATCGTGCGCCGGTCGAAGCGGTCGGCGATGAGGCCGGTGATCGGCACCAGGACGAGCTGCGGGCCGAACTGCAGTGCCATCGTGATGCCGACGGCCACGGCGTCGTTGTCGGTCAGCTGGGTGAGCACGACCCAGTTCTGAGTCGTCGCCTGCATCCACGCACCCACGTTGGAGACCAGCGCGCCGATGAACCAGACGCGGTAGTTGTAATTCGAGAGGGAGCGGAACATGGCACTCACTGGGTGGCTAATCTCCTGAGGATTTCGGCGGCGGATGCCAGGGTGGCCCGCTCTTCGCTGCTGAGCTCCCGCATTTGGCGGGTGAGCCAGCGGTCGCGCTTCTTGACTGTTTCTGTGACCACGGTGTGGCCGGCCTCCGTGAGGCTGATGTTGACCTTGCGGCGGTCTTCGGCATCGGCCTCGCGGGCGAGGTAGCCCAGCCCTTCGAGGCAGTTGACGGTGCGGTTCATCGATGGCGACGAGATGTGCTCGCGCTCGGCTAGGGCGCCAAGCGTGTGGTGCCCGTGCACGTAGAGCGCGGCGAGGACAGAGAACTGCCCGTCGCTGAGATCGTCGTCAGCCTTCTCGGCCCGCAGCCTGCGCGCGAGCCGAAGGGTGGCCATGCGTACGTCTGAGCTCTGCTCGGCAATAGTCTTGGCCACGATTCGTTAGCATAGCTCATTAGCCATGCTAAGTAAATTCCCTTGCCGCGCCAGCGGCAAGCAAGGCGGCAGCCCCAACCAAGGCAATCTCAGGAGCCGCAGGCGATGCTGGCTCAGTTGGGGTTGGAGTGGAGTGTGAGGGGCCCCAGCCCCGCCGGCATCCGGAAGCCGCGCAGGAAGCCGCGCCGGGGGCCGCGCTTCTCGCACCTGCCGGCCTGCGACTGCCAGAATGGCCGCATGGGCCAGCCGAGCAGCGACGTCGAGATTCCAAGCCGCACCTACACCGATGCGCACGGCGTGCACATCCACTACTACTCCTGGCCGGTGCCGAATCCCCGCGCCGTGGTCCAGCTGGCTCACGGCGTCGGCGAGCACGCGTTGCGCTACCTCGAGCTGGTCGGTGAGCTGAACGCGGCCGGCTACTCGGTGTACGCCGATGACCACCGCGGCCACGGTCGCACCGGTTTCGAACAGCACGGCGGCGACCTCGACCGCATGGGCAAGCTCGGCCCCGGTGGCTTGCGCGCCACGATCGATGCACTGCACCAGTTCACCGGTATCGTCGCCGCCGAGGCTCGCGCCGAGCACCCCGGCCTGCCGCTCGTGCTGCTCGGGCACTCCTGGGGCTCGCTCATGTCGCAGATCCTGGTGAACAAGCACGCCGCCGACTACGACGCCGTGATCCTCACCGGCACCGCCTATCGCATGTTCGGCTCGATGGAGAGCGGCGATCTCAACAGCAAGCACAAGCACCTCGGCACGACAGGCGTCGAGTGGCTGAGCCGCGACCCCGCCGTGCACAGCGACTTCCTCGCAGACCCGCTGACGACGACCAAGTCGGCGATGCAGCTGTTCGGCGTGGTTGACTCGTTGCGCCTGCTCGGCCGCCCCGCCCGCAATCTGCCCGATCTGCCGCTGCTGGTGCAGGTCGGCGACGACGACTCGCTCGGCGCGGAGAAGAGTGCGCTCAAGCTCGTCGAGGCCTACCGCGCGCGCTCCGGGCTCACCGATGTGACGCTGATCGTCTACCCCGGCGCGCGGCACGAGGTCTTCAACGAGATCAACCGGGCAGAGGTGATGGCCGACACGATCGCTTGGCTCGACGAGCGGATGCCGGCGCGCGACTGACGCACCGCACCTGCAGCCGCGCCGGCATCGCTTGCGGTTCTTGAGATTTCCAGGGCGTGGGCTGCCGCCTTTCGCGACGCTGCGCGTCGCGCAGTCGTAGGCTGAACCCGTGCATGGTGAATACAAGGTTCCTGGCGGCAAGCTTGTCGTCGTCGACTTCGAGGTCGTCGAGGGTGCGATCAGGGGATTCCGGCTCGCCGGCGACTTCTTCCTCGAGCCCGACGAGGCGCTCGACGCCGTCAACGCCGGCATCGAGGGCATGTCGGCCAACGCCGATGCGGCCAGCTACGCGTCCGCGGTGAAGCAGGCGCTGCCGGCGGATGCCGTGCTGCTCGGCTTCTCGGCAGAGGGGGTCGCCGTCGCCATCCGCCGCGCGCTCTCCGCCGCGACCAGCTGGAACGACTACGACTGGCAGATCGTGCACTCCACGGCCGTCTCTCCGGCGATGCACCTGGCGCTGGACGAGGTGCTTGCCACCGAGGTCGGCGACGGCGTGCGCGGCCCGCTGCTGCGCATCTGGGAGTGGGACGAGTCCGCCGTCGTGATCGGCAGCTTCCAGTCGCTGAAGAACGAGGTTGACCCGGAGGGCGCTGCCGCGCACGGCTACGAGGTCGTGCGCCGCATCTCCGGCGGCGGCGCCATGATGATGGAGAAGGGCGCCATCATCACCTATTCGCTCTACGTGCCAGCATCCCTCGTCGGTGGCATGAGCTTTGCCGACTCCTACGCCTTCCTCGACGCGTGGGTGCTGCAGGCGCTGCAGTCACTCGGCATCGAGGCGAGCTATCAGCCGCTCAACGACATCACGAGCCCAACGGGCAAGATCGGCGGGGCCGCCCAGAAGCGACTCGGCAACGGCGGCGTTCTGCACCACGTGACGATGAGCTACGACATGGACGGCGACGTGATGACGCAGGTGCTGCGCATCGGCCGCGAGAAGCTCAGCGACAAGGGCATCGCCAGCGCCGCCAAGCGCGTCGACCCGCTGCGCAGCCAGACCGGTCTCGCCCGCGAGGAGATCATCGAGCGCATGAAGGAGACCTTCGCCGGACTCTACGGTGCGACCCCCGGCGAGCTCACGGCTGCCGAATATGCGGCAGCCGAGGAGCTCGTCGAGAGCAAGTTCGGCACGGAGGCCTGGCTCAACCGCGTCCCGTGACGGATGCCGCGGCGGAGCGTGCCGTTCACCCGCCGGATCGCGCGCCGCGTATTTGCACGTTGGCTCGAGCGAGCGGGTCGACGAGGCACGAGGAGGCCGGCACGCGAAGCCCTGAGCGGGTCCGCCGACACCGCGGCCACGGCATCCGGGCGACCCGATCTGGTCAGACGCTCAGGGCTTCGGGGGCGGCCTCGTTCCTCGGCTGCTCCCTCAAGCCAGC
>CAZZNX010000111.1:0-752 GCA_964655795.1 uncultured Leifsonia sp.
GTACTGCAGGGGGGACCCTGTGGGAGAGTAGGACACCGCCGGACTTACTTTGGAAAATGGCCACCCCTCACAGGGTGGCCATTTTTCGTTAAGTCATAATTGCCTAGGGAGGCTGCGATTCGCAGCGCCCATTAACAGAGAACAGGAATGCACCGTGAGTGATTCTTCATCCCAGGGTCAAGGACCCGAGCGCGAGAAGCGTCCTTCGCGGGACACCCGAAGCAATGAGACACGAGGCGGATCCGCACGGCCGCCGCAGCGCGATGGAGCGTCGCAGAAACCGTGGGAGAACCGCGGCTCCGCGCCCTCCGGTGGCGGCCGGCCTCCGAGGGAGAAGCGCGATTCCGCACCGAGCGGGGACCGTCGACCGGCCAGCTCCGGCGACCGCAAGCCGTGGGAGAACCGTGGTGGTTCGTCCTCTGGTGGCGACCGTCGGCCGGCCAGCTCTGGCGACCGTAAGCCGTGGGAGAACCGAGACGGCGGAGACCGCCGTCCGAGCAGCTCCGGCGACCGTAAGCCGTGGGAGAACCGTGGCGGTTCGTCCTCCGGTGGCGACCGTCGTCCGAGCAGCTCCGGCGACCGCAAGCCCTGGGAGAACCGCGGAGGTTCCTCGTCCGGTGGCGACCGTCGTCCGAGCAGCTCTGGCGACCGCAAGCCGTGGGAGAACCGCGACGGCGGAGACCGCCGCCCGGCGGCATCCGGCGACCGCAAGCCCTGGGAGAACCGCGGAGGTTCCTCGTCCGGTGGCGACC
>CAZZNX010000111.1:852-4834 GCA_964655795.1 uncultured Leifsonia sp.
GCCGTCCGCCCCGCGACGGTGAGCGCAAGCCCTGGGAGAACCGCGACGGCGGAGACCGCCGTCCGGCGGCATCCGGCGACCGCAAGCCGTGGGAGAACCGCGGTGGCTCGTCCTCTGGTGGCGACCGTCGCCCGGCCAGCTCTGGCGACCGCAAGCCGTGGGAGAACCGTGACGGCGGAGACCGCCGTCCGCCGCGCGATGGCGACCGTCGACCCCCGCGCCCCGGTGGAGACAAGCTGTGGACCCGCGATGGCGCTCCGGCGCGCAACGACCGTGAGGCCGAGCGCGAGGCACGCTACGACGAGGAGATGACCGAGGAGCAGCGGAGGCAGCACGAGCTGCGCATGGTGCGCCCGCGTCACGATGACCCGGAGCTCCCCGATGACGTCTCGAGCTCCGACCTTGATCGCCTTGCCCGCAACGAGCTGAAGACGCTCACCAAGGACAACGCCGAGTGGGTGGCCAAGCACCTCGCCATGGCTGCTCGTCTGATCGACGAAGACCCCGAACTGGCGCACCGTCACGTCACGTCGGCTGCACGCCGCGCCGGCCGCATCGCGATCGTGCGTGAGACGCTCGCCGTGACCGCGTACGCGACCGGTGACTTCGCTCTCGCCCTGCGCGAGCTGCGCACCTACCGCCGGATCTCGGGCAAGAACGACCAGATCGCTCTCATGGTCGACAGTGAGCGTGGCGTCGGTCGCCCCGACCGCGCCCTCGAGCTCGGTCGCAGCATCGACCGCACGACCCTGCCCGACTCCGTGCAGGCCGAGCTTGCCATCGCGATGTCCGGTGCACGCCTCGACCTCGAGCAGCCCGAACTCGCGCTCGTCGAGCTCGAGATCCCGCAGCTGAACCCGAACACGGCCTTCAGCTACAGCCCCCCGCTCTTCGCCGCCTACGCCGAAGTGCTCGAGGAGCTCGGTCGCGACGCCGAAGCCGCCGAGTGGCGTGCCCGCGCCGACCGTGCGGCCGCAGCGCTGGGCGCAGCGTACGGCGAGGACGGCAACGAGACCATCTCGGTGTACGAGGAGGACTACGACTACGTTGACCTCGGTGACGAGAACTTCGCCGAAGGCTTTGTGCTCGAGGCCGACACCAGCGACGCTGAGTCTGCTGACGTGGCGGCGGATGACGCGCCCGCCGAGGCCGCGCCGGCCGTTGAAGCCGATGTGACCGTCGACGTTGTGGACGAGGCACCGGCCGAGGACGCACCGAAGAAGGCCGCGAAGGCCGTCAAGGTGCCCAAGGCCGAGAAGCCGGTCAAGACGGCCTCTGCTGACAAAGCCGAGAAGCCGAAGAAGGCCGCCAAGGCCGCCACCGCTGAGAAGCCGGCCAAGGCGCCCAAGACTCCCAAGGCCGAGAAGCCTGCCAAAGCTGAGAAGCCGGCAAAGGCCGAGAAGCCCGTGAAGGCGGCGAAGGCCGCCAAGGCCGAGAAGCCCGCGGTCGCGAAGAAGGCCCCAGTCGCGAAGAAGACTGTGAAGGCGAAGGCCGAGCAGGTGGACGATGGCGCTGTTCAGCCGGAAGCCTAAGCCTGTGGCATCCGCAACACCGCTCGACGGCGTCGACGTGCTCCTCGCCGACCTGGATGGTGTCGTCTACGCCGGCCCGCACGCGATTCCGCACGCAGTGGAAAGCCTCAACAGGGCGAGCGGCTCGGCCAGGGTCGGCTACATCACGAACAACGCCTCGCGTTCTGACCGTTCCGTCGCCGAGCACCTCAGCGAACTCGGTCTGAACGTGCAGCCGGACGACGTCGTGACCTCGCCGCAGGCGGCCATGCGTCTGCTCTCCGGGCTGATCGAGCCGGGGGCGCTGGTGCTCGTCATCGGCGGCGACGGGCTCATCGTCGAGGTTGAGAAGGCCGGATACCGCGTCACGCGCTCGGCCGAGGACCTTCCGGATGCCGTCGTGCAAGGCTTCACGCCCGAGATCGGTTGGGCCCAGCTCGCCGAGGCCGCGTTCGCGCTCGCCCCGACCGGGCCGGGAGCCGACATTCCCTGGGTGGCGACCAACACCGACTGGACGATCCCCGTCGCCCGTGGCATCGCGCCGGGCAACGGCACACTCGTCTCCGCCGTGCACACCGCCGTCGGGCGCCTGCCGCTCGTCGCCGGCAAGCCGGAGGTGCCGATCTTCGAGGTCGCCCAGGCCCGCTTCGGCGCGCACAAAGCGCTGTTCATCGGCGATCGACTCGACACCGACATCCTCGGTGCGAACCGGGCGGGAATCGACTCCGTGCTCGTGCTCACGGGCATCGACAAGGCCAAGCAGGCGCTGGCGGCCGGTGCCGACATGCGCCCGCGCTACCTGTTGAACGACCTCCGCCAGCTGCACGAACCGTACCCGGAGACCGTGCTCTCGGCCGATGGCAGCCAGGCCGCCGTCAACGGCGCCGTCGTGCGCCTCCGCGGCAACGACGTGCAGATCGTGAAGTCCGGCGACGGTGGGATCGACCTGCTCCGCGCGGCCTGCGCCGTGATCTGGACCTCGGGTCGCGCCATCTACGGCCTCAACGTTCCGGAAGCTCTGTACACGGATGCCGCTGCCAGCGATGGGAGCGCCTCGGCGCCCGTGTCGGTCGCCGACGGTAACGTGGCCGTGTGAGCACATACGACGAACAGCAGGGCGAGCACGACGCGTCGGCGAACACGCCGGCGACTCCCGCCGAAGACGCACTGCTTCCGCGGCTGCGCGTGATCGAGGGCCAGCCGCTGGCGGAGCGCGCAGACGCATACGTGCAGCTCCACGATGAGATGCGCGACCGACTCGAGGGCGGCGACGCCCCGCGAACGCAAGGCCAGTAATGACCGATCACAATGCCGGCATCCGCCTGGATGCCGCTCTGGCAGAGCGCGGAATCGCCCGCTCACGCACTCATGCGGCGACGCTCATCGCCGAGGGGCTCGTCACCGTCAATGGCAAACCGGTTCTTAAACCGGCCACCAAGGTCTTCCCCTCGCAGCGCATCGAGGTTGCGGGCGCCGACCACTACGTCAGTCGCGCAGCGCACAAGCTCATCGCCGCACTCGACGCCTTCCCGGTCACGGTCGACGGTGTCACCGTGCTCGACGCCGGCGCATCGACGGGGGGTTTCAGCCAGGTACTGCTCGAACGCGGTGCTGCCAGGGTGCTGGCCGTCGACGTCGGTCACGGTCAGCTCGCCCCGGAGCTTGCCGAGGAGGAGCGGTTGACCCTCGTCGAGGGCTACAACGTGCGCTACATGACCGCCGAATCGCTCGCCGCCGCCAGCCGTTGGCCGGAACGGCCGAGCGTCGTCGTCGCCGATCTCTCGTTCATCTCGCTGCTCACCGTGCTGCCGGCCTTCGTCGAGACCGCCCAGCCCGGCGCCGACTTCGTGCTGCTGATCAAGCCGCAGTTCGAGGTGGGGCGCACCGGCATCCGCGAGGGCGTCGTCAAAAACCCCGGCCTGCGCGCAGAAGCAGTCAATGGCGTGTTGTGGGCCGCCCACGATCTCGGCCTCCGCACGGCCGGCTTCGTGGCCTCGCCGATCGCTGGCGGATCGGGAAATCACGAGTATCTCGTCTGGTTGAGCGCCACAGAGGGCGCTGATCCGTCAGAATGGATCGACCGAGTAACAGCCACGACGGGAGCATGACGTTATGACGCCAGTGCAGCGCCCCATCCTCGTCGTTGCGCACACTGGGCGCCGTGACGCGCTCGAGGCGGCCGTAGCCGCCTGTGCGCAACTGCGCGCGGCCGGCGCGACTCCCGTGATCCCCGCGGATCAGGGCGACGACCTGCGCGACTTCTTCCCCGATCACGGCGGCTCGCTGCTTCTGCTCGGGGTCGACGTGCAGCCCCAAGACCTCGAGCTGGTCGTCGTACTCGGCGGTGACGGCACCATCTTGCGCGCGGCAGAACTCGTGCGCGGGGCGTCAGCGCCGCTGCTCGGCGTGAACCTCGGGCACGTCGGCTTCCTCGCCGAGAGTGAGCGCGAGAAGCTCACCGAGACGGTCCA
>CAZZNX010000111.1:4844-10267 GCA_964655795.1 uncultured Leifsonia sp.
GAGGCGATCGCCCGTGGGCTGCAACGTGACTATCTCGTCGAGGAGCGGATGACGCTCTCCGTGCGGGTCAAGGTCGACGAGGAAGTCATCTACGAGACGTGGGCGCTCAACGAGGCCACCGTCGAGAAGGCCAGCCGTGAGCGCATGCTCGAGGTCGTCATCGAGGTCGATGGCCGCCCGCTCTCCACCTTCGGCTGCGACGGGGTCGTGATGTCGACCCCGACCGGGTCGACGGCGTACGCCTTCTCGGCCGGCGGCCCCATCGTCTGGCCGACGCTCGACGCCATGCTTCTCGTGCCGCTCAGCGCGCACGCCCTCTTCGCCCGGCCCCTCGTCGTCGGTCCCGACTCCTCGTTGGCCGTCGAGGTGCTGGCGCGCACCGACGCCTCCGGCGTGCTCTGGTGCGACGGCCGCCGCGCCCACGACCTCCCGCCCGGCGCGCGCGTCGTCGTGCGCCGCAGCCCGGTTCCGGTGCGTCTGGCCCGCCTGCACCAGGCGCCGTTCACCGACCGGCTCGTGAACAAGTTCGAGCTGCCGGTCACCGGCTGGCGGGGGCCGATCGGCCGTGATTGAAGAACTGACGATTCGTGACCTCGGCGTGATCGCCGAGGCGACCCTGCCGCTCAGCCCCGGCTTCACCGCGGTCACCGGCGAGACCGGCGCGGGCAAGACCATGGTCGTCTCCGCGCTCGGCCTGCTGCTCGGCGAACGGGCGGATGCCGGCGCGGTGCGCCAGGGACAGCCGCAGAGCTGGGTCGAGGGCCGCTGGCTCGTTCCGGAGAACGGCGCCGTCGCGGAGCGTGTGCGGGAGGCCGGGGGAGACCTGGACGGCCCCGAACTGCTGCTCGGTCGCTCGGTGTCTGCCGAGGGACGCAGCCGCGCGATCGTCGGAGGGCGTTCGGCGCCCGCCGCCGTCCTCGCCGAACTCGCCGACCACCTCGTCGTCGTGCACGGGCAGTCGGAACAGATGCGCCTGCGCTCGTCCACCGCGCAGCGTGAGGCGCTCGACCGTTTCGCCGGCCCAGACTTCGCCGCCGTGCTCGCCGACTACGGCCACGCCTACCGCCGCTGGCAGGCCAACCACGAACAGCTCGAACAGCTCATGGCCGAGCGGGATCGGCGCGCCCGCGAGGCCGAGGAGTTGCGCGCGGCTCTCGCGGAGATCGAGACCGTCGCCCCGCTGCCCGGTGAAGACGTCGAACTGACCGAACGTGCCGAGCGCCTCAGCAACCTCGAGGAGCTGCGCCAGGCGGCCACGATCGCCCGCGAGCACCTCTCCGCCGAGAACGAGGGCGGCAGCGACGACGCTCCGGACGCCGTCGCGCTGCTGAACGCGGCCAAGCGCGCCGTCGAGCGCGTCGCCGCGCACGATCCTGCACTCGGCCCGATCGCCGAATCGATCGCGAACATCGAGTTCCTGCTCGCGGATGCCGCAGGCGAACTCTCCAGCTACCTGGCCGGACTCGACTCCGACGGGGCGCGGGAGCTCGAGATCGTGCAGGAGCGGCGGGCAGAGCTCGCCGTGATCGTGCGCAAGTACGGCAGCTCCCTGGACGAGGTGATCGAGGCCCTCGAACTCGGCAGCAATCGGCTGTTCGAGCTCGACGGCGACGCCGAGCGCATCGCAGAGCTTGAGGCCGATGTCACGGCCGACAGCGATCTGCTGCAGCGGCTGGCATCCGATCTCAGCTCACGTCGTGAGAGCGCGGCCGAACGGCTCGGCCGCGAGGTCACCGCGGAGCTCGGGGCGCTGGCCATGCCGGACGCCGCCCTCCTGGTGGAGGTGAGCCGGCGCGACGCGCTCGGCTCCAGCGGCGGCGACGCCGTCTCGATCCTGCTGAAACCGCATTCCGGCGCCGAACCCCGCCCGCTCGGGCGCGGAGCCTCCGGCGGCGAACTCTCGCGGGTGATGCTCGCCATCGAGGTCGTCGTTGCCGGAACCGATCCGGTGCCGACCTTCGTCTTCGACGAAGTGGATGCCGGCATCGGCGGTGCGGCCGCCATCGAGATCGGGCGCCGACTCGCCCGGCTGGCGGAAACCGCACAAGTCATCGTTGTCACACATTTGGCCCAGGTCGCCGCCTTCGCCGAGAACCATTTACGCGTCGTCAAAGACGGTTCGGGTTCGGTCACGGCGAGCAGCGTTCAGCTGTTGCAAGGCCAAGAGCGGGAGGCCGAAATGGCCCGCCTGCTCTCGGGACTGCCCGACTCGGAGAGCGGTCTCGCTCACGCCAGAGAACTCATTGAACTCGCCCAGGCTGCACAGCCTGCAAAGCACTGATAGGATGGAAGCCCGTGGTGGATATTAGCGCGGACAACTCGAACGGCACGACTCGGCACATCTTTGTGACCGGTGGTGTCGTTTCTTCTTTGGGCAAGGGCCTCACGGCCGCGAGCCTGGGCAACCTTCTGACGGCGCGCGGTTTGCGCGTCGTGATGCAGAAGCTTGACCCCTATCTCAACGTGGACCCGGGCACGATGAACCCGTTCCAGCACGGCGAGGTCTTCGTGACCGACGACGGGGCTGAGACCGATCTGGACATCGGTCACTACGAGCGATTCCTGGACATCAACCTGAGCCAGGCCGCCAACGTGACGACCGGTCAGATCTACTCGACCGTGATCGCCAAGGAGCGTCGCGGCGAGTACCTCGGTGACACCGTGCAGGTCATCCCGCACATCACCGACGAGATCAAGCGCCGCATGCGCCTGCAGGCCAGCGAAGAGCCGCAGCCCGACGTGATCATCACCGAGGTCGGTGGCACCGTCGGTGACATCGAGTCGCAGCCCTTCCTCGAGGCGGCACGTCAGGTGCGCCACGAGCTCGGCCGCAAGAACGTCTTCTTCGTGCACGTCTCCCTGGTGCCCTTCATGGGCGCTTCGGGCGAGCAGAAGACCAAGCCGACGCAGCACTCCGTCGCGACCCTGCGCTCGATCGGTATCCAGCCGGATGCCCTCGTGCTCCGCAGCGACCGCCCGGTGACCGAGAGCAACAAGCGCAAGATCGCCCTGATGTGTGACGTCGAAGAGGAAGCCGTCATCAACACGCCGGACCTCCGCAGCGTCTACGACATCCCGACCGTGCTGCACGCTCAGGGCCTCGACGCCTACATCATCGAGCAGCTCGGCCTGAAGAAGGCCGGCGACGTGAACTGGGACGGCTGGCAGACGGTGCTCGACGCCGTGCACGAGCCCAAGCACGAGGTGACGATCGGCCTCGTCGGCAAGTACATCGACCTTCCGGATGCCTACCTCTCGGTGACCGAGGCGCTGCGCGCCGGCGGCTTCGCCCAGCAGACCAAGGTCAACATCAACTGGATCCCCTCCGATGAGTGCGAGACCGAGGAGGGTGCCGCCCGCAACCTCGCCGAGCTCGACGCCATCTGCGTGCCCGGCGGCTTCGGCGTGCGCGGTATCGAGGGCAAGCTCGGTGCGCTGAAGTTCGCGCGTGAGAACGGCATCCCGACCCTCGGCCTCTGCCTCGGCCTGCAGTGCATGGTCATCGAGTACGCCCGCAACAAGGCGGGCCTCTCCGGCGCATCGTCGACGGAGTTCGACCCGGAGACCGCATTCCCCGTGATCGCGACGATGGAGGAGCAGGTCGAGATCATTGCAGGGGGAGACCTGGGCGGCACGATGCGCCTCGGCCTCTACCAGGCCGCCCTCGCCGAGGGCTCCCTGGTCGCCGAGCTCTACGGCTCGACGCTCATCACCGAGCGTCACCGCCACCGCTACGAGGTGAACAACGGCTACCGCGAGCAGATCTCGGCCGCAGGCCTCTCATTCTCCGGTACCTCGCCCGACCGTCAGCTCGTCGAGTTCGTCGAGCTGCCGCGCGACCAGCACCCGTTCTACGTGGCCACCCAGGCGCACCCCGAACTGCGGTCGCGCCCGAACAACGCCCACCCGCTGTTCCGTGGCCTCGTCTCCGCCGCGCTCGACCGCCAGCAGGCCAGCCGCCTGTTCGAGGTCAAGGACGCCGAGTAAGACGAGGGCGCTCAGCGCATGACGAACAACGACGAGCACCGCGAACCGCCTGTAGCGTCGGCCGTTGCCGATTCTGCCCCGTCGCCGCTGGCCTCTTCGCCATTGGCAGACACGCCGCAGGCGGTCGCGGTGCTCTCGTCCAGCACGGTCTTCACCGGCCGTGTCTGGGACGTGCGCCGCGAGACCTTCGAGTACAACGGTGCGGTCATCGCGCGTGATTTCGTCGACCACACCGGTGCCGTCGCCGTGCTCGCCATCGATGAGGTGGAGCGGGTGCTGCTGATCAAGCAGTACCGGCACCCCGTGCGCACGCGGGAGTGGGAGATCCCCGCCGGGCTGCTGGATGTGCGTGGCGAGAGCCCGCTCCTCGCCGCCCAGCGCGAGCTGGCCGAAGAGGCCGACCTCGAGGCGAGCGACTGGAGCGTGCTCAGCGAGTTCTACACCTCACCGGGCGGCAGCGATGAAGCGATCCGGATCTACCTCGCCAGAGGCCTGAGCGCCACCGCCGAGCCGTTCCCGCGCAGCGACGAAGAGGCAGACATCGAGCTGCGCTGGGTCTCGCTGGACGAGGCCGTCGACGCCGTGATGGCCCGCGAACTGCAGAACCCGTCCCTCGTCGTCGGCGTGCTCGCGGCCACCGTGGCCAGATCCCGCGGATGGCAGGGTCTGGAGGCCGGCGACGTGATCTGGCCCCGGCATCCGAAGAGTGAGGCGTTCGGGGCGTGACGGCCGAGCCGGAATCCGCGGCGGCAGCCCTGATTGCGGTTCCCCACACAGCACCGGCGGCCCCGCCGAGCGCCGTCGAGCGCGCGGTGCAGAACTACCTGCGCCACGTCACCGTCGAACGCGGCCTCTCCACCAACACCGTCGCCGCCTACCGCCGCGACCTCGCGCTGTACACGCGCTGGCTGGCCGAGGAGGGCGTCACCGACCCCTCCGCGGTCACGAGCAACCACGTGAGCGATTTCGTGCGCCACCTCGGCACGCGTGAGGAGGAGCCGCTGAAGGCCTCCTCGATCGCCAGAGTGCTCTCCTCCGTGCGCGGCTGGCACCGCTTCCTGCTCGACGAGGGCACGACAGAGACGGATGCCGCCCACGAGACGAAGCCGCCCAAGCTCGGCAGCCGGCTGCCCAAAGCCATCACGATCGAACAGGTCGAGGCGCTGCTGGACGCGACACGCGGTGACGAGGTGCAGCAGCTGCGCGACCACGCACTGCTCGAACTGCTCTACGCGACCGGCGCCCGCGTCTCGGAGGCGGTCGACCTGAACGTCGACGACGTGATCGACCGCGAGGTCGTGCGGCTCCTCGGCAAGGGCGGCAAACAGCGCATCGTGCCCGTCGGCAGCTTCGCCAGGGCGGCCATCGACGCGTACCTCGTGCGCGCCCGGCCCGTGCTCTCCCGGCGTGGCACCGCGACCCCCGCCCTCTTCCTC
>CAZZNX010000111.1:10297-11569 GCA_964655795.1 uncultured Leifsonia sp.
CATCATCCGGGCCGCCGCCGCCCGTGCCGGGCTCGACGTCGAGGTGTCCCCGCACACCCTGCGCCACTCCTTCGCGACCCATCTGCTGGCCGGAGGCGCCGATGTGCGCGTCGTGCAGGAGCTGCTCGGGCACTCCTCGGTCGCCACCACGCAGATCTACACATTGGTCACAGCCGATACACTCCGCGATATGTACACGAGTGCCCACCCTCGCGCTCGCTAGAATCGAACACGTGCTTCCGGCGATTCCGGCGGCACCGTCGGGTCCACGAATTCACCGGGCACGATGTTTGATGGGCAATGTTTGATGGGCGCAAGCCCAGACCAGGAGATCAGCGTGGCGAGTATGCGAGACAACTCGGCGGAACTTCCCCTCGCTGAACTTTCTGCCCTGGGCCGACCGGCTGCGGGAGCCGCAGCTGCCGGTGCCCTCGGCCCGACCAACCGCCCGCAGACCGAGTTCCCGGTTCCCGCCCCGCTGAAGGGCCACGGCCCGGCCCGCGTCATCGCCCTCTGCAACCAGAAGGGTGGCGTCGGCAAGACCACGACGACCATCAGCCTCGGTGCCGCACTCGCCGAGTACGGCCGCCGCGTGCTCGCCATCGACTTCGACCCGCAGGGCGCCCTCTCGGCCGGCCTCGGCGTGCAGACGCACGATGTGCCCACCATCTACGACCTGCTGCTCTCACGCGCCGTCGACCCGCGTGACGCGATCCAGAAGACCAAGGTGCCCGGGCTCGACGTGATCCCGGCCAACATCGACCTCTCCGCCGCCGAGGTGCACCTCGTCAACGAGGTCGCCCGCGAGCAGATCCTCGCCAGCGTGCTGCGCAAGGTCAGCGACGACTACGACGTCGTGCTGATCGACTGCCAGCCCTCGCTCGGCCTGCTGACCGTCAACGCCCTCACCGCCAGCCACGGCGTTCTCATCCCGCTGGAGTGCGAGTTCTTCGCGCTCCGCGGTGTCGCACTCCTGATCGAGACCATCGACAAGGTGCGCGACCGCTTGAACCCCGCCATCGAGCTCGACGGCATCCTGGCCACCATGTACGACCCTGCACTCGCGCGAGGTGCTCGAACGCGTCGTCGACGCTTTCGGCGACAAGGTGCTCGAGACCGTGATCGGCCGCACGGTGAAGTTCCCGGATGCCAGTGTCGCCGGAGCCCCCATCACTCAGTTTGCGCCGGAGCACGCGGCAGCGCGCGCCTACCGGCAGCTCGCGCGGGAGCTGGTCAGTCGTGGCGCAGTCGCCTAGCGCGGCCGCGCCCGCT
>CAZZNX010000112.1:0-4305 GCA_964655795.1 uncultured Leifsonia sp.
CCGCCTCCTCGTGCGCGGGCGGAGCAGCCGGACCATCCGGAGCGGCCGCAGCGACTGAGGTGTCCTTCCCCGGCGCCGCCGGCAACAGCAGCGTCGGCGAGGCCGCGGTCACGGCATCCGCCTCGTCGCCCGCCCGAACGGCCGGGTCACCGTCGCCGACGGCAGGCAACTGCGGGGTCAGCGCTATGCGCGCCATAAGGTCGTCGCGCAGAGATGCCGGCGGTTGCACCGGCGTCGTCGCGAGGCCGAGCTGGGCTGCGGTCTCGCTGAACTCGTTGGCACCGTCATCGACTGTGCTCTGCTCGCCCGTCTCTGGCTCGTCGTTGGCGTGCAGGGCGTCGGATGCCGCACGGCTCAGCTCATCGTCGCGCTCGCTCATGCGGTCACCCCCAATTCGTCGCGGAGCCGAATCATGCCGTCGCGCAGGCGCGTCTTGACCGTTCCGATCGGCACGTCGAGGTGGTGCGCGAGCTCACTGTGCGTGAGCCCGCCGTAGTACGCCAGGCTCACCGCCTCGCGTTGCAGCTCAGTCAATCGGGTCATTGCCCTCGCCACCCTTTCATGCTCGATCGTGATCTCCACTGTTTCAGCGACGTCGTCGTAGGCCACCGTGATGTCTCTGCGTCCGATCCGCTGGTCGCGGTCCCGGCCGGCCTGTGACGCCCTGATGCGGTCGACAGCCCGGCGGTGCGCCATCGTCATCATCCACGACATCGCCGCTCCGCGTGCCGCATCGAAGCGGGGCGCGGTCTGCCAGATCTCCAGGAACACCTCCTGGGTCACCTCCTCCGACTGCGCGTGATCCACGAGCAGGCGGCGTACGAGTCCGAAGATGCGCGCGGATGTCAGATCGTAGAGTTCGCCGAATGCGAGCTGGTCGCCGGCTGCAACCCGCTCCAGCGTTGCCGCGAGCTCGGCGTTGCCTGCCGAACTCTGCGCCACGGGATTCTCGCTCACGGCACTAAGCATGCCAGCTGTCCTCCCGTCCCGCGCATTCGGTTCAGCCACACTCTGTTCAGCCGCCTGTGTTCGTCTGAACTGTGTTCGTCTGAACTGTGTTCGGCGCGGTGCGCGGATCGGATTGCCCGGTAGGCGCGAAAAAGCCGGGCCGCAGAACGCCTCTCGGCGCGAGGCCGCTCGGAGCGGCTAATTTTGGAGCCCGGGGTTACTGCGGCCCGGCCAGAATCCATTGTAAACGACGCGGCTGGGCCCCGGCACATCCGCACGGTGCGATGGGCTAGTCCAGCGAGTGGGTGCGCCAGAGGCGGGCGCAGGCTGTGAGTTCGCCGCCCATCTCCGTGAAGCGGAGCGCTCGGCGCGTCAACTCGGCGGCACGTTCTGGCTCTGCGGCATCCGCGTCGTCGGCCAGACTGGTCGCCCCTGCCGACATCACGCGGCAGAATGCGGCCGCCCGGTCGAGGGCGACGGCGAAGTCGCCGGTGTAGATGCCCCGCAGGATGGCGTCGGCGAGCACGATGATCTCGTCCGGGCCGGTCGGGTGGGCCGCGCCGGCCACGACCGGGTCGATGGTTCGAGCAACCTCGACGCCGCGCTGGAACAGGAAGCTCGTGCCGGCCGGATCCTGCCGGATCAGCATCCGGAGCAGGTAGATCCGCCAGAGCGCACCGGGCAGGCTGCGCGGTGTCGCCCGCGACCAGAGCTCGGCGACCGCGTCGATGCCGTTCTCGTCGGTGTAGGCGACGAGACGCTCGATGACCTCGGGGTCGGGGTCGGCCCGCACCCGCGACAGCAGGGCGTTCGCCGTCTCGTGCGCGACGCGGCTGATCTTCGCCGGGTCCTCGCCGCCCTGGAACGCCTCGAAGATGCGGTTCGGAAACTTCGTCGGCTTGTGGATGTGCTCTGCCATCTCGTCTCCTCACGGTTTCGGTGTCGCCGCTGCCCGGATGCGTGCGGCGCGCCACTCCAACGTTACGCGCGAAAACTCTGCGCGTTCAGCCTGTACATTGGTACGTGCCCCTATAGCTCAGTTGGTTAGAGCAACAGACTTTTAATCTGTGGGTCCAGGGTTCGAGTCCCTGTGGGGGCACCATTTCATGCGGATGCCAGCGCGCAGCCGCCCCACGCACGGCCGCTGCACGCCGACGCCGCCCCTACTGTTCGAGCGCGACAACCGCCGGCACGACGGCATCCGGGTCCTCGGTCTTCCGATCCTGCGCGGGGAAGACGACCTTCTGGATGATGATGATCGCCGAGGCCGCGACGGGGATGGCCACGAGGGCGCCGAGCACACCACCGATCGTTCCGCCGCCGACGGCGGCGATCACGACGATGGCGCCGGGAACGGCGACCGCCTTGTTCATGATGCGCGGGCTCAACACATACGCCTCGACCTGCATGTAGATCAGGTAGTAGATGGCCGCGACGAGCGCGGTCAGCGGTGAGGCGAAGAGGCAGATCAACGAGATGATGATCGCACCGATCAGCGTTCCGACCATGGGGATCAGCGAGCCGATGAAGGCGATCAGCGCGAGGAGCCCTGGCAGCGGTGCGCCGATGATGGTCAAGAAGATGAAGCTGAGCACGCCGTTGATGAGCGCCAGGCTGAACTGGCCGATCACGTAGCGGCCCACGGCGCCTGCGACGTCGTCGGTGAGCTCGGAGAATCCCTCGCGCTGGTAGGCCGGCACGAAGCGGGCCGCGATCTTCTTCATCGCAGGGAGTGCGGCCATGAAGTACAGCGTGAGGATCATGACGATCGTGACGCCGGTCAGGCCGCCGGCGATACCCGCGCCGACCGCGACGATGCCGCCGCCGATGGATGCGAGGTTGCTCGGGTCCTGGAAGAACTGCAGCACGGACTCCGTTGCGTCCTTGAACTGGCTGCCGTACTGGGCGACGACGTCGTTGTACCAGTCGCTGTGCGTGAAGTCGTCGACCATCTGCGGGGCGTCCTCGATGAGCTTCGTCGCCTGATCCACGACCACGGGCACGATCGCCAGCACGATTCCGGCGAAGGCGAGCAGCACACCGCCGACCACGATCGCGATCGCGCCGGGGCGCGGCAGCTTGCGTTCCAGCAATTGGACGAGCGGGTCGAGTCCGAGCGAGAGGAAGAGCGCGAGGCCGATGTAGACGAGCACCGTGGAGAGCTGCCCGATGACGGAGCCGATGAGCAGCGCGAGCAGCACGCCGAGGGTGCCGACGAATCCGATCGTGAACGGGTGGATGCGCGCGATGCCGTTCGGCTTCGCCGCGCTCGCCTCGCTGCGGGGTTCTGTGGTGGTTTCGCGTTTGCGCATCGTGGCCTCCCGGCTGGGCGAAAGCGGCGCGACGCACCGCTTCACTGGTGTCCTGCTTACACCCCGCCGCATGCTTCGCGGGGAACTCCGATTCTATGTCGCCTCGTTTCCCGGGCCGGGAGCGGCGTGCGGCGCGGCAATAGGCTGGAGACATGACTGTTCTTCCCGCCGTGCGCGGCGCACACCTCGTCGGTTCGATCAACCAGCCCACCGCGGCCGCGACCCTGCGTGTCGTTGCCGAGAACCTGGGCGCCGACATCGCACGCATTCCCGACGGTGAGGTCGGCGAGCGCTACCACTGGATCTTGTTCCAGGGCTCGGCCTTCGACGCCGTCCACGGCCTCGTGCGTGTGTCGATCGACCCGATCGTGATCGGCGGATTCGATGTGCGCCCGCTCACCCTCGACGGCACCGTCGCCGCAGAGGCTCTGGAGTTCGGCCCCCTCGGCTACGCGGATGCCGCCATCGCCAGCTACGCCGACTTCACCGCGCTGAAGGGCGCCGGCGTGATCGCGCCGGGCACCCGCTTCCAGGTGAGCGTGCCGAGCCCGCTGGCCGCCCTCTCCGTCTACGTCGTCCCGGCCGAGCGGCCGCTCGTCTACCCGGCGTACTCCGCGGCGATCACCCGCGAGATCGCCGAGATCACCGCAGCCATCCCCGCCGAGGAGCTGGCGATCCAGATCGACCTGGCCACCGAGTTCACCTACATCGAGCAGGTTTCCGTCGGCGGCAGCAAGCCCGTCGCCTGGTTCGCCGAGGCCGGCGCCGACGCCTCCACCGCCGAGATCATCGCCGCCGCCGGCACACTGGCCGCGAGAATCGCGAACGGCGTGCCGGCGGCCGTCGAGCTCGGATTCCACCTCTGCTACGGCGACGTCGCCGAGAAGCACTTCGTCGAGCCGTCAGACACCGCGAACCTCGTCGCCCTCGCCAATGTGCTCGCGGCATCCGTGACCCGCCCCGTCAACTGGGTGCACCTGCCCGTGCCGATCGAGCGCGACGACACCGCGTACGTCGCGCCGCTGGCCGAGCTGGCGCTGAGGCC
>CAZZNX010000112.1:4338-10634 GCA_964655795.1 uncultured Leifsonia sp.
GAGGACGGAGTCGAGGGCGCGCGCAGGCGCATCGCCGCCGTGCGCCCGGTGCTGGCGTCGGCGGGAATCGCCGAGTTCGGCATCGGTACCGAGTGCGGTTTCGGCCGCGGCCCGGCCGATCGCACTGCTCCCCTGTTGCGCCTGCACGCCGAGGTCATCGCCGCCGCGAACGCCTGAGTAGCCACACCGAGACTGCAGGTTCGGGCGTTATGCGGCCGCTTATCGCCCGAACCTGCAGTCTCGGCGTGTCAGTTGGCGAACAGCGCGTGGATACCGGTGGCGAGGGCGTAGATGCTGACCCCGGCGAGCGCGCCGACGACCGTGCCATTGATGCGGATGAACTGCAGGTCACGGCCGACCATGAGCTCGATCTTCTCCGTGGTCTCGCGGGGGTCCCAGCGTTCGACGGTCTCGGTGATCACGGCGGCGATCTCGTGCCGGTACTTGCGCACGACGTAGGCGGCGACATCCGCGACCCAACTGTTGACCTTCGCGGCGAGACCGGGGTCGGCGAGCAGCCGGGCCCCGACCTCGACGACCGCCGATTCGAGGCCGCGGCGCAGCTCGCTGTCTGGGTCGGCGAGCGACGCGGCCAGGCTCTCCTTGACGGAGGCCCACGCCTCACCGGCGAACTCGCGCACGCGTGGGCTCTCCAGCAGCTCGAGCTTGATGCCCTCGACCCGCGCGATCATGGCCGGGTCGTGCTGCAGGCTGGCGGCGAGTTCGGCGAGGTAGTCGTCGATGGCGAGCCGCAGCGGATGCCGCGGATCAGCCTGCACCGCGCGCACGAGGCCGAGCATCTCGCGGTACGCCTTGTCGTCGACCATGCGGTCGACGAAGCCGGGCATCCACCGAGGGAGCCGCTCGGAGACAGACTGGGAGAAGGCGTCCGGATGCTGCTGCAGCCACTCTTCGGCCTTCACCAGCAGCGCCTCCACGGCCGGGCGCTGCTGCCCGGAGGCCACGAGCTGGGCGCCGACCCTGCCGATGGCCGGTGACCACTCCGGCTCGAACAGGTGCTGGGTTGCGAGCTTCTCGAGCAGGTCTTTCACGTCGTCATCGCTGAGCAGCGTGATCATGCCCTGCGCCGCAACGGCCACCTCAGAGCCGAGCCGGCGCGCATTGGCCGGCTCGTGCAGCCAGACACCGAGCGTGTCGGCGACGTCGATGGTCGACAGCTTGCCGAGCACGACCTCGTCGGAGAGGAAGTTTGTCTCGACGAACTCGCCGAGGGTCGCCCCGATCTCATCCTTGCGATTCGGGATGATCGCCGTGTGCGGGATGCGCAGGCCGAGCGGGTAGCGGAACAGTGCGGTGACGGCGAACCAGTCGGCGATTGCGCCGACCATCGCGCCCTCCGCGGCCGCGCGCACGTAGCCGAGCCACGGATACTGCTCCTGCAGGGCGAACGAGACGGCGAAGACGAGCGCCGCGAGCAGCAGCAGCCCGGTGGCCAGGCGCTTCATGCCGCGCAGTGCCTTCGCGCGTGCGACATCAGCGGCCGAGAGCGGCTGAGCCGGTGTGAGCAGAATGTTGTGTGCCATGGTCGATTCCTTCGGGCTCTCGCTCGACGCTAACGCAGTCGCGCCCGATCGCGCGCGGGGCGTGCCGCTCCACGGGGGCTTGCCGTCGTGGGCAGGGAGGACAAGACTCACTCACACCGGGGCCGCCCCGCCCCGGCCAACGAGGAGGTTGTCATGAGCACCGTCGCACGCATCACGAGCATCAGCTCGCGTTCCGAGATCAGCTTCGACGACGCGGTGAAGGGCGGCATCGAGCGCGCCAGCGCGACTCTGCGCAATGTCTCCGGCGCGTGGGTGAAGGAGCAGAAGGTGGAGATCACCGACGGCGCGATCACCGGCTACCAGGTGGTTCTCGAGGTCACCTTCGTGCTCGACGACTGAGCGCAGCGCACCGGCTCACGGCACGGCGCTGCGCTTCAGCCGCCGAGCGGGAGGCTCAGGCGCTCGCGAATCCCGCGAATCGGATTCCCCACTGCGAGATCCACTCCTCGCCGGATGCCACGCGCTTCAGCCCCGCACCGGAGTTGTAGGCGTCGGCAGGGCCGGTCATCGGCTCGATCGCGATGGCGGTGACGACGGCATCCGCCTTGCCGTGCTCGTCGCGCGAGGAGCCGCGGGCCGGGAACGTCGGCGTGATGTACACCTGCACGTAGCCGAAGTTCTCGTCGCCCCAGATCCCGACGCTGCGACCGTCCGGCGCGGTCAGGGTGTGCGCGGTCTCACCGTCGACGACGTGTGAGTCGCCCCAGGCGTCGTCGAGGGCGAGATCGCCGACGCGGCGGCTCAGCGGGCTGTCTGCGCGCAGGTCGAAAGCGGTGCCGGCCACCGCGCTCAGCCCGGTCGGGTTCAGACGCGCGTCGACGTCGATGTGGGTGTCGGCGTTGACCGTGAGCACGAGCTCCTCGGTCGGCACGCCACCGATCTTCAGGAACGGGTGCGACGCCACCGTGACGGGGGCGTCGCCGGCGGCGACATTGCGCACCGTGTGCGTGACGGAGAGCCCGTCGGCGACGAGCTCGTAGCGCACGAGGGTGTCCAGGTGGAACGGGTAACCGAGCTGCGGGAACACCTCGGCACGCAGCGTGATCGCCGATGCGCTGCGCTCGACGACGCGGTAGGGCGCGAAGCGCAGCAGGCCGTGGATGGCGTTGTTGCGGTCGACCTCGGTGATGGCGAGCTGGTGGCTCGTGCCGGCCGCATCGGTCCAGACGCCGTCGGGAATCCGGTTGCCCCACGGCATCAGCAGCACGCCGGCGCACGACGGCGGCGCGATCTCGGCGTCGAAGCCCTGGATCAGTTCGACGCCGTCGATGCTCAGCTCGCGGATGCCTGCGGCGAGCTCGGTGATGACGGCACGCAGCGTGCCGGAGGGGGTCTGGAGTGCGAGCTCGAACTGCTCGCCGGTGGGGAAAGTCATGAAGTCAGCCTAGGAGTCTCCGGGCACGAGCACGTTCACACCGGCGGCGGCGAGAGCCGCGCTCAGCTCGGGGGTGATGGCAGCGGATGCCGCGGCATCCGTCACCAGGCAATCGAATGCGTCGAGCGCCGCCACCTTGCCCAGGTGCACGCGGCCGAGCTTCGAGGAGTCGGCGACAACGACGACGCGTGCGGCCGAGGCCGTCATGCGGGCCTTGACCGCCGCCTCCGGCAGGTTGATGTTGCTCACCCCGTGCTCCGCGTCGATGCCGTTGCAGCCGATGAACGCGATGTCGGCGTGCACCTGGCTGAGCACGAGATCCGCGAGCGGGTCCACGAGCGAGTGTTGCAGCGGGCGGAGTGCGCCGCCGGTGACGATCACGCTGAAGCGTGGAATCTCGCTCTCCAATTCGAGCGCGATGCTGAGGCCGTTCGTCACGATCACGAGGTCGACGAGGTCGCGCCTGGCCTTCAGCGCCCGCGCGACGGCGAGGGTCGTTGTGCCCACATCGAGCAGCACGCTCTGCCCGCTCTGCACGAGCGAGGCGGCGAGCTCACCGATCTGCTGTTTGGGCAGCACGGATTCGGCGAGCGCCACCTCGAAGGCGCGTTCTCGCTGCGCCTGCCCGACGGGCACGGCTCCCCCGTGCACCCGCTCGGCCAGCTTCGCCTCGACCAGGCTGTCGAGGTCGGTGCGCGCAGTCACCCCGCTCACCCCGAAGCTCTCGGCCAGGTCGGCGACCCGCACGAATCCGCGCTCGCCCAGCATCGCGACGATCTGTTCGCGGCGCTGCCACGCCGGCAGGGCATCGCGGCTCTCGCGGATCGTTCCGTTTTCTGCTGGGCTGTCTCCTGGCATGAGCCCATCATGGCGTCCGCGCGCGCATTTTTCAATATGAAACCCCGTTGCTTTCATATTCGTAAATCGGCTACTCTGGCTCTGCCATGACTGACACACTTTCGGATGCCGCCCCCGTTTTCGCGCGCGATGAGCGCATCGCGCGCCAGAGCCACCGCCTCGCCGACGGCCGCGAGCTGATCTACTTCGATGACGCCGACACGACGTTGGCCCCCGACCGCGCCCCGGACCTGCGCGAGCTCGCCCCGCGCCCGGCCAACGCCGTCATGCGGCAGGACCCGCTCACCGGCGAATGGGTGTCGATCGCCGCCGCCAGACAGAACCGCGTCGTGCTGCCGCCCGCGCACCTGGACCCGCTCTCCCCGCAGTCGCCTGGCAACCCCTCCGAGATCCCCAGTCGCTACGACGTCGCGGTCGTCCGGCCCGCTGCTCGCGGACTCCGACGACCCGACGATGGACGCCCCGCGCTCCCTGGAGGACCTGGAGTCCGTCGGCCTCGGCCGCACCCGCACCTCGGTCGGCCGCTGCGAGGTCGTCTGCTTCAGCCCGGAGCACGAGGGCTCCTTCGGCACCCAGTCCGTCTCGCGCGCCCGCACCGTGATCGAGGCATGGGCCGAGCGCACCGCCGCGCTCTCGGCGGGGATCGCCCAGGTCTTCCCCTTCGAGAACCGGGGTGAGGCCATCGGCGTCACCCTCGGCCACCCGCACGGCCAGATCTACTCCTACCCCTACATCACGCCGCGCACGCAGCGGCTGCTCGAGTCGGTGGAGCGCTACGAGCCCGGCGCCGACGGCGCCGGCCTCTTCGGCGACATCCTCGCCTTCGAGCAGGCCGGAGAGCGCGTGCTGCTGCAGGGCGAGCACTGGACGGCCTTCGTTCCCTTCGCCGCCCGCTGGCCCGTCGAGGTGCACATGCTGCCGCACCGCCACGTGCCCGACTTCGCCGAGACGACGCTCGCCGAGCGCGACGAACTGGCCGTGCTCTACCTCCGGCTGCTGCGCGGCATCGACGCGCTCTACGAGACGCCGACGCCATACATCGCCGCCTGGCACCAGGCGCCGGTCGAGCGCGGTCGCGACGACATCCGTCTGATGCTCCAGCTCACCAGCCCGCGCCGCGCGGCCGACAAGCTCAAATTCTTGGCCGGTTCCGAGGCTGCCATGGGAGCCTGGATCGGCGACGTCGCCCCCGAGGTCGCCGCCGCCAACATCCGCGCGGCGATCGC
Source organism: uncultured Leifsonia sp. (assembly GCA_964655795.1). GTDB lineage: Bacteria > Actinomycetota > Actinomycetes > Actinomycetales > Microbacteriaceae > Microterricola. Next base: position 9,363 of record CAZZNX010000112.1, read on the forward strand.
CAGAGCGCAAGGCGAAGCCTTGCGAAAGGCGGCAGCCCCCAGCCCGGCAGACCATGGATCGCACGTCGCAACGACAGCCGAGAACTCGATTTTCACCGAAGGATCCCCAGCATGACCGAATCGCGCCCAACCGTCACCGCCGACACGATCCGCGCAGAGTTCGCCGCCCGCTTCGGCCGCGAGCCGCGCGGGCTCTGGTCGGCTCCCGGCCGCGTCAACCTCATCGGCGAGCACACCGACTACAACGACGGCTACGTCTTCCCCTTCGCCATCAACCGCCGCACGCTCATCGGGCTGACCCTGCGCGACGACAACGTGCTGCGGGTCGCCTCGGCGCACGCACCGGAGGCGGTCGAGATCAGCCTCGACGAGCTCTCCCCGGAGAAGCTCGCCGGCTGGTCCGCGTACCCGCTCGGCGTCGCGTGGGCGCTCGGCCAGTTCGGTGCCCGCCTCGCCTCGCTTCCCGGAGCCGACATCTACATCGACTCCGAGGTGCCGATCGGCGCGGGGCTCTCGTCCTCCGCCGCGATCGAGTGTGCGGTCGCCGTCGCACTGAACGACGTCTGGCACCTCGATCTCGACCGCCGCACCCTCGCCAAGGTCGGCCAGCTCGCCGAGAACCGCGCGGTCGGCGCTCCCACCGGCATCATGGACCAGTCCGCATCGCTGCTCGGCGAGGCCGACGCCGGCGTGTTCCTCGACTGCCGCACCCTCGACGCCGATGTGATCCCGCTCGGCTTCGACGCCGCCGGTCTCGAGCTCCTCATCATCGACACCAAGGTCAGCCACTCGCACGCGACCGGCGGCTACGCCGCGCGTCGCGCCTCCTGCGAGGCGGGCGCGGCCGCGATGGGTGTTCCGGCACTGCGCGACCTGCACGAGCGCGACCTCCCGAGGGCCGCCGAGCTGCTCGACGACGAGACCTTCCGCCGGGTGCGCCACATCGTCACCGAGAACCAGCGGGTGCTCGACACCGTGCGCACCCTGCGCGAGCACGGCCCGCGCGCCATCGGCGCACTGCTGGATGCCTCGCACGTCTCCATGCGCGACGACTTCGAGATCAGCTGCGCCGAGCTCGACCTCGCCGTCGAGACGGCCAAGGCCGCCGGTGCCATCGGCGCACGCATGACCGGCGGCGGCTTCGGCGGTGCCGCGATCGCGCTGGTTCCGCACGAGCTGGTCGCGCCGATCTCGGCCGCCGTCGAGCAGGCGTTCGCGGATGCCGGCTACACCGCGCCGGGGCTGTTCACCGTGCGTGCAGCGGCCGGAGCC
>CAZZNX010000112.1:10674-11199 GCA_964655795.1 uncultured Leifsonia sp.
CCTCGGTTTCGATACGGCCGTAGACGGCCTACTCAACCAGCGGAGGCTCTGCACAAATAGATGACGCCGGTGCGTGACTCAGGAGGCGAGTCACGCACCGGCGTGTTTTCACAGACACAAGCGAGCAGTAGGAGTACAAAGGCCATCCCCCGCCTGCGCTGTGAAGTTGTGGGCCACTGACGCGTTTGCCAGTGGCGCTGGGCCTAGTCCTTCAGGTGGTAGCGCAGGCTCGCCAGCTCGGCGAGCAGCGCGGCGGGCACCCGGCCGTTGAACTGATCGAAGTACTCCTCGGTGAGGTCGCACTCCGCCCGCCACGAGGCCTTGTCGACCGCGAACAGCTGCTCGGTGGCATCCGGGGTCAGCTCGAGGCCGTCGAGGTTGAGCTCACCCTCGGCCGGGACCACGCCGACGGCGGTGTTCTCACCGGCGACGGTGCCCTCGATGCGGCCGACGATCCACTCGAGCACGCGCGAGTTCTCGCCGAAGCCCGGCCACAGGAAGCTGCCGTCTGCCCCCTTGCGGAAC
>CAZZNX010000113.1:0-253 GCA_964655795.1 uncultured Leifsonia sp.
TGGATGGCGACGACGACAATGGTGCCGCGCACCTTCGCCAACGCCGTTGCACCGAGAACCGCCGCGGCGGCCCCGGAGACCTCGAAGACGACATCCGCTCCGGCTCCCGCCGTCCACTCCTCGACCCAGGCGACCTGGTCGATCTCCCGAGGGTCGAGCGTGGCGAAGCCGAGCGCCTCGATCTGGCCACGCCGGGCCGGGTCGAGTTCGATCACGGTGACCTCGGCGCCGAACGCGCGGGCGACGGTGGCGA
>CAZZNX010000113.1:321-11164 GCA_964655795.1 uncultured Leifsonia sp.
GGACCGCGACGGCGACCGGCTCGACGAGCGCGGCGGATGCCAGGGAGATGCCGCCGGGGAGCGCGACGAGTGTGCCGGCCGGGACGTTCCAGAGCGCCTGCAGCGCCCCGGGGGAGTCGATGCCGATGAAGTCCAGGTTCTGGCAGATGTGCTGGTTGCCGGCCAGGCAGGCCGGGCAGGTGCCATCCCAGGCGAGGGGCATGACGGTGACGGCATCGCCGAGCGTCCAGCCGGTCACACCGCTTCCGATGGCGGCGATCGTGCCGCTCATCTCGTGCCCGAAGACGAGGGGCGTGTCGACGCGGGCGTCCATGCTGCCGTGCAGGATGTGCAGATCGGTTCCGCACAGCCCGACGTACGACACCCGGATCTGCACCTCGCCGGCGCCGGGGGCGATGGGAGTCGCCTCACTGATCGTGATGGTGGAATCGCCGGTGTAGGCAGCGGTCAGCATGGAACCTCCAGGATTGATCTGATGACTGGCGCCTCTCGGCTCGCTGTCCACCCGTGTCGGAGCCCCGATGGAGTGAATTCAGATGACCTTTGTCGCCTTTGACTCCGAATTATGGCACGAGAATCGCTGCAAACCGCAAATAGGTCTAACCTTTAGGCGTCGAGGCTGCCAGTGTTCGCTGTTCAGTGCGATGCGCGCGGCGCAACATCCCCGCTGAGGTTCTCGGCGGTGAACTCCTCGACCCCGAGCACGTGCACGGCCATGCGGATGCGCGCACGGTCGGGGTCGCGGGCGAGCAACGCGTCGAGGATCGCCCGGTGCTCCCGCTGGGTCTCGTGGGCCACGCCCTGCTGATGGATCGCCCGCCACAGCCTGGCGCGCGCCGTGCGCCCGACCAGCGCCTCGATGATGGCGCCGAAGGCTGGGTTGCCGCTCGCATGGGCGATCAGGCGGTGGAACTCGGTGTCGATGTCGATCGTCGCCTCTTGGTCGATGTCCGGCTCGGCCGCCAACAGGGCGTCACCGCGATCGAGGATGTCCGCCGCAGCGGCCAGCTGGGCATCCGTCATCCGCAGCGCCGCCTGGGCGGCCGCCTCGGGTTCGAGCACCCGACGAACCCCCAGCAGGTGAACGCTGCTCTCCGGGCTCTGGAGCTCGGCGAGGAAACCGAGCGGCTCGAACAGCTGGTCGGGCCCGAGCGAGGTGACGTAGGTGCCGTCTCCCTGACGCGTCTCGAGCACGCCGAGCACGACGAGCGCGCGCACACCCTCACGCAACGACCCTCTGGCGACGCCCAGCAGCGCGCACAAGTCCTTCTCCACCGGGAGACGCGACCCGGCACCGAGCTGCCCGCCGGTGATCATGTCGCGGATGCCATCGATCACCACGCTCGATTGCGAGCGGGCCGGCTGAGGAGTCTGGGTGGTCATGGCCACAGCTTAGGCGGCGCGGTCAGCCGGCCACGGCCACTCATCAGATCAATTTGGCGGCTGGGCCGCTGAGCAGGTTCCCGCGTTGGTCTCCACCGCTCGCTAGGCTGACGTCACTGCGAGCGGAGGGGGCCCATGCTGAACAACCTGAGCGGATGGCACGCGTTGATCATCCTGACGGTGCTGCTTGTGATGGTGGCAGCCGCCCTCGGCGTAGTGCTGCTCGCGCTGTTCATCACGCGCCGCGCGCGGCGAAACAGTGCGCAGTTGCCGGCGGGATCGGATGCCAGGGCCGCTCGCCTCGCGGAGCTCGCCGAGCTGAATGAGCGTGGCCTGCTGAGTTCCGAGGAACTCGCTGCCAAACGCGCCGAGATTCTTCGCGAGGTCTGAGGCCCGGCGCGCGTTGGCGTCTATCGGCCGAGTAGGCCGTCCCGCGTTCCGCGGTGTGCAGGTTGCCGTTAGCCGAGCAGACGGGCGCCGGCCGGGCGGGCGCTCCGCAGCGGCTTCGCCATCTCGAACTCGAGCTGCTCGGTGTTCAGCGGGTACGGGATCACCGTGCCGGTCTCCTCGAAACCGTGCCGCTTGTAGAAGCGCCGCGCCGCGATGCTGTCCTGGTGCACCTCGAGCGTGAGCACATCGCCGTGGCTGGCGGCCCACTCCTCGACTCCGGCGAGCAGGGCGTCGCTGACCCCGGATGCCGCTCCGCGCCAGTCGGGGGCCACGTAGACGCCGACGAGATGGGCGCCGGCCGCGCCCTCCGGCAGGTAGGCGGCCATCGTGCCAACCCAGCGCCCTGCCTGCTCGCCGTCGGTCAGCACCGCGACGACCCCGAACGAGCCCGGGTTGTCGTTGCGCGCCGCACGCATGCGCCACTCCGCCTCGTCGTTGGCCTCGGCCGTTTCGAGTGTCTCGAGGTAGGCGTGCGGGGTGTCGGCGATCATCTCGAGCCGGAGCGCCCGCACCTTCGGCCAGTCGGACTCGACGATGCGGTGCAGGGTGAATGGCGGTGTCGTCATCACTCCATCGTTGCAGCTTCCGCGCGGGCGTTGCGCCGGAGATTCGGGCGGCACGCCGGGCACACCGTCAGCAGGGGCGGCGTGTCCGCCGAAACTCCGGCCGACGGCACGGGGGCCTCAGGCCAGAGCCGGGCCGCTCAGGCGCGCTCGGCCGCGTCCGCCAGGTAGCGCGAGATCGCGTCCTTGTTGCGGCTCAGGCAGGAGATGCGTCGCTCCAGCTGCTCGCGCTGTTCCGTGAGTGACGCGACGATCTCGGGGTCGAGCGCGGCGATGCGGATCGACGGGCTGCCCGTGTTCAGGCAGGGCAGCAGCTGCTTGATGAGCCGGGTCGGGATGCCGGCCTCGATCAGTCCGCGGATCTGCTCGACCCTGTCGACAGCGGCCTCTGGATACTCGCGGTACCCGTTGTGCGCTCGTTCGGGGCTCAGCAGCTCCTGTTCCTCGTAGTAGCGCAGAAGCCGCGTGGGAGTCGCGGTTCTGGAGGAGAGTTCCCCGATGCGCATTGGCGGCCTTTCGACTGGATTTGACCTTAACACTAATGGCAAGGTTTGACACTGGGGTCATGTCATCCACACTCGCCGTTCCGGCCACGGCTTCGACCCCACTTCCATCCGCGCGGCTCCCCCTCGGCGGCCTGCTCGCGCTCGCCGCCGTCGTGTTCACCGGCGTCGTCACCGAGATCCTCCCGGCAGGGCTGTTGCCGCAGATGAGCGCCGACCTCGGCATCTCCGATTCCCAGGTCGGCGCCCTCGTCGCCGTGTATGCCATCGCCACCGCGATCACCGCCATCCCGCTCACCGCACTGACCCGGGCGCTTCCGCGCCGCGCGCTGCTGGTCTCGCTGGTTCTCGGCTTTGCGCTCGTCAACGCCGTCACGGCCATCGCCCCGAGCTACGCCGTCATCCTCGTGGCCCGCGTCATCGGCGGAATGCTCGCCGGGCTGCTCTGGGCCATGGCTGCGGGCTACGCGATGCGCATGGTCGCGCCAGAGCGTTCGGGCAGGGCGCTCTCGATCGCCATGGTCGGCACACCACTCGCCTTCGCCTTCGGCCTGCCGATCGCCACGGCGCTCGGCTCGGCCCTGGGCTGGCGGGAGGCGTTCGGTGCGATGGCCGTGCTCAGCCTCGGTCTGGCGCTCTGGGCGGCACTCGCCCTGCCGTCGTTCCCCGGTGAGCGTGCCGGCGAGCGGCCGTCGCTCCTCGCCGTGTTGCGGATGCCGGGGCTCGCGATCGTGCTCGCGGCGACCGGAGCCTTCGTGCTCGCGCACAATGTCGCGTACACCTACATCGCCCCACTCACCCGGGATTCCGGGCTGTCGGAGCACCTCGACCTCGCCCTGCTCGTCTTCGGAGTGCTCGCGGTCGGCGGCGTGCTCACGGCGGGTGCCCTGGTCGACCGGCACCTGCGCGGCATGGTCGTGATCGCCGCGATCCTGCTCGGAGTCGCCATGCTGGCGATCGGGCTCTGGGGTGGCAACCCCGTCGTCGTCTTCCTCGCAATCGGGCTGTGGGGCTTCGCCTACGGCGGGGCCCCGACCCTGTTCCAGTCCGCGCCGGCGCGCATCGCGGGGTCGTCGGCCGATGTGGCACAGTCGATGGTCGTCGCCACGTGGAACGGCTCGATCGCGATCGGCGCGTTCCTTGGTGGGGTGGCCCTCGACGCCGCCGGGGTGTGGCTCCTGCCGTGGCTGACGATCGGCCTGTTGGCGCTCTCCACCGTGCTCGCGCTGAGCTCGCGGGCCGCCTTCGCCCGTCTGCCCTGACGCCGCCCGGCGCCGGCCGGCGCCGCCCGCCCCGCGTGGCGCGGCAGAAACTGCGCGTGCGCGGCAGGCGGTTCTGGCGCGCTCCCGTGGTTTCTGCCGCGAGACTCCGCAGGGGCTAGTAGAACATCGGCCGATCGTCGTCGTCACCGTCGAGCTCGACGTCCACGACGACGGGCACGTGGTCGCTCGGGCCGTCGCCCTTGCGCTCCTCGCGGTGGATGGCGGCATCCGTCACCGCGTCGGCGAAGGCGGGCGAGCCGAGGATGAAGTCGATGCGCATGCCCTCGTTGCGGGGGAAGCGCAGCGCCTTGTAGTCCCAGAAGGTGTAGCCCTCCGGCACGAGCGGGCGGACGACATCGCTGACGCCGGCCGCCTCGAGTGTCGCGAAGGCCGCGCGTTCGGCCGGCGAGATGTGCGTGGAGGCGCCGGGCACGAAGCTCGGGTCGCCCATGTCGGCGTCGAACGGCGCCACGTTGAAGTCGCCCATCAGGGCGAGGGCGAGCTCGGGGTTCGCGGCGAGCTCCGCGCGGGTGTGCTCGGTCAGCGCCGCGTACCAGTCGAGCTTGTACGTGTAGTGCGGGTCGCCGAGCGCGCGGCCGTTGGGCACGTACAGGCTCCACAGCCGCAGATCGTTGACGGTCACGCCGAGGGCGCGCGCCTCCTGCGGCTGGTCCGGCCCCTCGAGCCCCTTCAAGAAGCCGGGCATGCCGGTGAAGCTCGTGCTGACGTCGGTCATCGGATGCCGGCTGGCGAACGCCACGCCGTTCCACTGGTTCAGCCCGTGCACGGCCAGCTCGTAGCCGGCCTCCTCGAAGGCCTCGGCCGGGAACTGCTCCGGCTTGCACTTGATCTCCTGCATGGCGAGCACGTCGATGTCCTCCCGCACGAGCCAGTCGACGACGCGGCCGACGCGTGTGCGGATCGAGTTGACGTTCCAGGTGGCAATGCGCATGGCACCAGCCTATTTGGCGGAACGGTGCACGGGCACATCGGCGCGGGTGCCCAGCTGCTGGCAAGATGGGGCTGTGACGGGATTGCAGATCGGCTACGCCGCCATGCTGGAGCGCTTCGCCCCGGCGGAAGCCGTCGCGCTCGCCGCACACGCCGAGGCGCACGGATTCTCCGGCGTCATGGCGAGCGACCACTTCCAGCCGTGGGTTCCGGCCCAGGGCGAATCCTCATTCGTGTGGAGCGTGCTCGGCGCGATGGGGGAACGCACCCGCGGCGCGCTCGGCACCGGGGTCACGACGCCGGGGTACCGGATGCATCCGGCGACGGTCGCCCAGGCATCCGCGACGCTCGCCGCGCTGAACCCGGGCAGGCACTGGCTCGGCATCGGCTCGGGAGACGCGCTCAACGAGCACGTGGTCGGCGGCTACTGGCCGGAGGCCCCCGACCGCATCAACCGCATGTTCGAGGCGGTCGACGTGATCAAGAAGCTCTTCTCCGCGTCAGCGGCCGGGCGCGACGTCAAGCACACCGGGCAGTACTTCCGACTCGAGTCGACGCGGCTCTGGACGATGCCGGAGGTGGCCCCGCCGATCTACGTCGCGACCGCGGGGCCCATCACGGCCAAGCGGGCGGGCAAGACGGTCGACGGCCTCATCACGACCGGGGCTCCGCGCGAGAAGCTCGAGCACCTGCTGTCCCGTTTCGCCGGGGGCGCGCGGGAATCCGGCCGGAATGTCGACGCGCTGCCCAAGGTGTTGCAGCTGCACCTCTCCTGGGCGCCCACCCACGAGGAGGCGACGGCGAACGCGCTCCGCGAGTGGCCGAACGGCGGCATGCGCTTCGCCGGGAGCGACATCCGTTCACCGTTCGAGTTCGACCAGATCGCGCGCATGGTGCGACCGGAGGACTTCGAGGGACGCATGCTGATCTCGAGCGATCCCGACGCGCACCGCGCGCACATCCAGAGCTTTCTCGACCTCGGCTTCGACACCGTGCACCTGCACAACGTCGGCCGCAACCAGCGCGAGTGGATCGAAGTCTTCGGCCGAGACGTTCTGCCGAAGCTGCGGAGGTGAAGCAATGACAGTGAACCGTTTCATACCGAACCGGCTGACACTGAGCCGTTTGACAACCTGGGCGCTCCCCGGCATGCCGGAGGTGCGGCCGGGCGACGACCTCGTCGCGATGATCGCGGATGCCGCGCGCGCAGCCGCCGAGCCCGGCGACCCGTCGGGGCTGCAGGACGGCGACATCCTCGTCGTCACCTCGAAGATCGTCTCCAAGGCCGAGGGCCGCATCGTCGCCGCCGCCGACCGTGAGGACGCCATCACGGCCGAGACGGTGCGCGTCGTGGCCACCCGCGCGCACCCGGGCGGCGTCACCCGCATCGTCGAGAACCGGCTCGGCATCGTTGCCGCCGCCGCCGGCGTCGACGCGAGCAACACCGACGACGGCACCGTGCTGCTGCTGCCACTCGACCCGGACGCCTCCGCCCGCGAGCTCGCGACCGGGCTCCGCGCGCTCTCCGGCGCGCACGTCGGCGTCATCCTCAGCGACACCCTGGGCCGGCCGTGGCGCGAGGGACAGACCGACGTCGCCATCGGCGCGGCAGGGGTGCACGTCTTCGACGACCTCCGCGGTTCGACGGATGCCGCAGGCAAGTCGCTCCAGGTGACGATGCCGTGCGTGGCCGACGAGATCGCGGCCGCCACCGACCTCGTCAAGGGCAAGACGAGCGGCTGCCCCGTCGCCGTCGTGCGCGGGCTCGGCCGCTTCGTCGGCGAGCTCGATCTGCCGGGAGCCGCCTCGATCGTGCGGCCGTCCGACCGGGACATGTTCCGACTCGGCAGCGAGGAGGCCCGCGCCGAGGGCGTCGCAGCGGGGTACGAGGCGGGGCTGGTCGAGGGTCGAGGGCTTGGCTACAGCGACGGCTACGCCGACGGTTTCGCCGAGGCCGACGCCGAAGACGCCTGAGCGCGACGTCGTAGCCGGTCGGCGGATGCGCGCCGCGACACGCCGGTGGTTGCCGCCTGAGCGGCCTGTTTGGGGCTTCGCATCCGCGAACCGGCTGCGGTCGCGCACGGGGCGCATGCCGCAGGCCCCCGAAGCACGCCCCCCGGTCGCGAACCCCCCGAAGCACGCCGCCCGGTCGCGCACCCCCCGAACGGGGGCATAATCCGGGCGGGGTTCGTGGGCGTGGCGCCTGCGCGTGCGACACGCCGCCGCGCTCCGAGCAAATACCCCCCGTTTGGTGGGTCAGGCGCGCACTGTCGCCGGGGGCGCGCAGCATGAGAGCATCGGAGACATGACTCTCACGCTCGGATACAAAGCCTCTGCCGAACAGTTCTCGCCGCGCGAGCTCGTGGAGATCGCGGTCTCGGCCGAGAAGCACGGCTTCGAGTCGGTTGCGGCGAGTGATCACTTCCAACCATGGCGGCACGAGGGTGGCCACGCGCCATTCTCGCTGGCGTGGATGGCCGCCGTCGGTGAGCGAACGTCGACGATCCGCATCGGCACCAGCGTGATGACGCCGACGTTCCGCTACAACCCCGCGGTCATCGCCCAGGCCTTCGCCACGCTCGGTTGCCTCTACCCGGGGCGGGTCATGCTCGGCGTCGGCAGCGGCGAAGCACTCAACGAGATCGCCACCGGCTTCCGCGGTGCCGGCGAGCAGGACTGGCCCGAGTTCCGCGAGCGTTTCGCCCGCCTGCGCGAGTCGATCAGGCTCATGCGTGAGCTCTGGGCGGGAGACCGTGTCAACTTCAAGGGCGAGTACTACTCCACCCACGATGCCTCCATCTACGACCGCCCGGAGGGCGGGGTGCCCGTCTACATCGCCGCCGGTGGTCCCGTGGTGGCAAAGTATGTCGGTCGTGCCGGTGATGGTTTCATCTGCACATCTGGCAAGGGCATGGATCTCTACACCGAGAAGCTGCTTCCGGCTCTCCGTGAGGGCGCCGAGGCGGCCGGGAAGGACTACGACGCCATCGACAAGATGATCGAGATCAAGCTCAGCTACGAAGAGGACGAGCAGACCGCCCTCGACAACTGCCGCTTCTGGTCGCCGCTCTCTCTGAGCGCGGAGCAGAAGCACGACATCACCGACCCGATCGAGATGGAGAAGGCCGCAGACGCGCTGCCGATCGAACAGATCGCCAAGCGCTGGATCGTCGGCACCGACCCGGATGCGACCGTCGCCGAGATCAAGAAGTACACGGATGCCGGCTTCAACCACCTTGTCTTCCACGCCCCCGGTCACGATCAGGAGCGCTTCATGCAGCTCTTCGAACGCGACCTGGCACCGCGGCTGCGCGCGCTCTGACGAGACGGCCAACGCCGATCCTGAGTGTTCGCCACCGACCCCTTGCGCTCGGTGGGGACCGGCGTAGCCTGAACACATGCGCGCCCAGAACCCCCGGGCGTCCGACGGACAACGCCGCTGGACCCCCGCAGTCGTCATTCCGGCCATCGCCGCGCCGATCGCGATCGCGATCGGCATCGGAGTCGTGCTCGTGCCGATGGCGGCCAACGCCGCGGTCGACCTCCCCGATCTGACGCCGGCCGAACTCATCGAGCTCGCCGCGTCGAGCGAGGTGGATGCGCTCTCCGGCACGATCGAGCAGCGCTCGGAGCTGGGACTGCCCGATCTGGCAGCGCTCGGCGGCGCGATGGGCGGTCCGGCCGGCGGCCGGACTGCCCGATCTGGCAGCGCTCGGCGGCGCGATGGGCGGTCCGGCCGGCGGCCCGGGAGGCGACGGTTCCTCGGAGGAGGCTGCGGCATCCGCCAGCGATCTCGACGACTTGCTCTCGCTCGCGACCGGAACGCACACGGCCAAGGTCTACCTCGATGGTCCGAATGCCCGGATGCAGGTGCTCGACCGACTCGCGGAGCGCAACGTCTACGTCTCGCCCGACGGTGTCTGGATCTACGATTCGGCCGAGAAGGCCGCCACCCACGTCACCGTCGACACCCCTGCGCTCGCCGCGCTGAAGGCCGAGCTGCAGGCGGAGCACGCAGCCGATCAGGACGACACGACGGCGCCGCTGCCGACCCCCGAATACACGCTCGAACAGGCGCTGGCCGCTGTGGACGAGACGACGGAGGTCACCGTCGGCACCGACGCCCGCGTCGCCGGCCGCGAGGCCTACGAGCTCGTGCTCACCCCGCGCGACGGCGAGACGCTCGTCGGCGAGGTGCGGGTCGCGATCGATGCCGAGACCGGTGCGGCGCTCGCGGCATCCGTCACCGCCAGGGGCGAGGATTCACCCGCGTTCAGCGTCGGCTACACGGAGGTCTCGTTCACGGCGCCCGACGCCTCGGTGTTCGCGTTCACCCCGCCGGAGGGAACCGCGGTGACCGAGCACGCCATTCCGGTGCCGACCGCCGCCGAGCTGCAGCAGCTGAAGGCAGACCACGAGGCTGGCGCCGAGGATGCGCAGCAGCGGCCGATCGTGCACGGCGACGGGTGGAGCACGGTCATCGAGCTGCCGGCCGGCCAGGACGGCGCTGCAACGGGTCTGGGCGCGGAGGGCCTCGGGATGCTCGACACGATCGCCGAGCCCGTGGACGGCGGGCGGGTGCTGACGACCTCGCTCGTGACGGTCCTGATCACCGATGACGGGCGCGTGTTCGCCGGCTCGGTGAGCCCGGAGCGGCTGCTCGCGACCGCGGATGCCGCCGCGAGCGGGCGCTGACGGGCGCGGCGAGTGACCGACTTCGCGATCGAGACGCAGGGCCTGTCCAAACGTTTCCGCTCGCAGCTCGCCGTCGACGGCATCGACCTCGCTGTGCCGAGCGGCGCCGTGTTCGGCTTCCTCGGCCCGAACGGTTCGGGCAAGACGACCACGATCCGCATGCTCCTCGGCCTCGTCGCGGCCAGCTCCGGTTCGGCGCGGGTGCTCGGCACCGAGATGCCCGGCGGTGTCGGCCGGGTGTTGCCGCGGGTCGGCGCGCTCGTCGAGGGGCCGGCGTTCTCGCCCTACCTCTCCGGCGAGGCCAACCTTCGCCGTTTCGACGCCGCCGATCGCGGTGCGCCGGGGCGGAGCAGATCGGCCAGGGTCGCAGCAGCCCTCGACCGGGTTGGACTCTCGCACGCGGCCACCAAGAAGGTGCACGCCTACTCGCTCGGCATGAAGCAGCGGCTCGGACTCGCGAACGCCCTCCTCATGCCGCGGGAACTCCTCGTGCTCGATGAACCGACGAACGGGCTCGACCCGCAGGGCACCCGTGAGGTGCGTGGCCTGATCCGCTCGCTCGCCGATGACGGCACGACCGTGTTCGTCTCGAGCCACCTGTTGGCCGAGGTGGAGCAGATCTGCTCGCACCTCGCTGTGATGCGCGCCGGGCGGCTCGTCGCGCAGGGCACCCTCGATGAGTTCCGCAGCGCCGGCGAGGCGAGCGTGCACGTGCTGACTCCGGATCCGGCGGCGGCGCGGGCGGTTCTCGCGGGCCTCGGGCTCGAGCTGGAGCACGAGGGCGGGGCGGATGCCGCGGCGCCTGCGTCCGGCGGCGCTGTCGTGATCGCCCGCCTCGACGGGCGCCCTCCCGAGAGCGTCGTTGCCGCGCTCGTCTCGGCCGGTGTGCGAGTGCGCGGCTTCGAGGCGGCCCACGCGAGCCTGGAGCAGCGCTTCGTGGATCTCACCGGGGAGGGGTTCGACGTTGTCCAGTGAAACCCAGTCCAGTGAAACCCAGTCCAGTGAGGCCCGGCCGCCCGCCGTGGCTGCGGCCGGC
>CAZZNX010000114.1:0-3324 GCA_964655795.1 uncultured Leifsonia sp.
CAGACCTACCTCACGGCAGGTCCGAAGGAAGCCCGCGCCTGGACCATCCACAAGGGCTGGACGGCCCCGCAGGCCGCTGGTGTCATCCACACCGACTTCGAGCGCGGCTTCATCAAGGCCGAGGTCATCTCCTTCGATGACCTGGTCGAGACCGGCTCCGTCGCCGAGGCCCGTTCCAAGGGCAAGGCCCGCATGGAGGGCAAGGACTACACGATGCAGGACGGCGACGTCGTGGAGTTCCGCTTCAACGTTTGAAAATCGGCTCTGACCGGGGTATTTGCAAGGGAGATGTCAGTCACTTTCCGCTTCAACCGCTTGCGCACAACTAGAAGCACCTGGTTAAGTTAGGAAACAGCAGCCCGGGCGTCATGGTGTGTCGGCCTGGTGGTCATACTTAAGTCATGGTCGACTCAACAGCACTCGTCGTCGCAGGAATCGCGATGGATCACTCCGATCCTGCGCTCCGAAAGGGCGCAACCGGCAAGCTTGCTCGAGCGATGCAGCTTGCCGAGGATCTCCAGCACGATATGGACGCCTGGTGGGCAGCAAACCCCGTGAAACTCGAAGTGAACCTTCGGGACGAGCGCTTCATCGACATCGTTGCCGTCACTGATCCGATTCCACCGGCGGATGACTGGTATCACCGCTCGGCTGACATCATGCAGAACTTCCGCGACGCACTTAACCGGCTTACCTTCGCCCTGTCATTCCTCTACACCGCGCCGGCCAAGCCTCGTGATGTCTCGTTCCCGATGCGACGTGACATCGACGGGTGGGAGCAATGGCGGAAGAAGAATAGGAGGCTCCCCGACATACTCGTCGGTCGATTCCACGACTTCCAGCCGTACATCTCCGGCCGTCCTTTCCTGTCCGCGCTCACGGATACCAACAACATTGAGAAGCACCAAGACGGGTTCAAGCTCTCCGTCTCCCTGACAGCCTTGAAGGCCGGAGGGACCTTCACAGTCGAGGGCCTTTGGGACGACGACAACCTGGGGGATCGCCTGAAGCTGACTGCCGGCGAGATCCTCGACCTCGAGACTGGCAGACAACTGGTGGGCACGATCGAGATGCCGACTAGGGTGATCGACTTGGGAGACACCGCGCCCACTGCTGAGTTCATCGTCACGCCGGTGATTCGCTATGACGACGAAGAGATCCCCATTGTGCCGGCGAACAATCTCATCGGTCGTGAAGTGGCCTGGGCGATCGCCTACATTACGGGGCTCGTTGATGATGCGCAGACACCGCCCGAGCACTTCGAGCTCTAAGGCATACCCGACGGCCTGACCGTCGCGGAGCGCTCGGGAAGATTGGGCCCTGGCTGTGAGAAGACCGTGCGGATAGAGCATATTCATGAAACGGAGCTGACCAGGTGGAGCGCAGTGCGGAGATCTCGGCGCAGGTATTCACAGCGCGGGGGAGATGCAGGTAATACTCCCGAAGACAGCCGGGTCGCATACCTCCTGTTCGCCAGTGCCATCGAAACTCTGATGGTCCGTAGGATCCATGATCTGTCCATCTGGTGCCTTCGCGACCAGAACCGGTGGTACATCGATGTCGCCGACCAGCACGTGGCCGCCGATCTTTGCGATTTCGACCAGGAGCAGCGAGGGAAGCTCAAGCACAGCAACGTTGCGTCGCAAGCGCTACCTGTAGGGGCGATGCATGAGGTAATCCTTGGCACCGTCATCGCTTTGCTGACAGCTACGTTGCCATGAGGATTTGGCGCCCGGCGAGTCGATTGTGCGCTGGCTCACAGCTTTGACCTTGTCTAAGTACTTGATGTTCATGGCTCTTCAAATGCACAGTGTCGGTTCGCGGGAGGGCGATTTCCTCGGTGCTGTGCCGGATGCTCATGACCGGGCAAACAGCTGATCCGACTCCAGTAAATCCGCTCCTTCACTTGCCGCCACCATCATGTCGAAGTGAGACCCGTGGCCCTGAATGTCGAAATACTGCTTGAACATCCTGAGGAAGTCTTTTGTGCGTCCAACATCGATCGTCTGATCTATGTCGTCCGCGATTGTATGGGATCCTGAGTTGGACCAAACGTGAAACTGGGAGACCATTCTCTCTTCGGCCGCCGATACGTTGCTGGGGCGTTCAAAATCCCTTACGTTCCCGATCGTCTTGAAATAGCCCTCGAGGATTCGTCTGACGATGTTATATACGCCAACACGGACAAGATCTGATTCGTCGTCGTTTCGCGCGGCTTCGACGACCGAATGCCAGAGAAGAGCGTAGCTGCCGCGGATCTTGGATCGGTTGCCGTCATCACGGGCCGTGGTGAGCCCGTTGAGGTCCTTTACCAGCCTGAAATAGCGGCGCTCCTTCGAACCTCGCTCGGAGGTATATGCCGCCTCGTGGTGAAACTGTGTGTTGTGAGTTAAGACAATGAGCTGGCGGAGGTTGGTGTCTCCTTTGGTGGCTCGCGTCGCGGCGTCGCGGATGTAGGCAGCGATCATAAAAAGCACGTCGCTGTCCAAACTGGAAATCGGGTCGTCGATTACCGCCACAACATCTTCAGGTACGCCGCTGGCCATTGCGCTGCCGAAGAGTGACTCCCAAAAGTAGGCGAAGCAAATGAAAGACTTCTCCCCTTCGGAAAGCGACTCAAATGCATGCGAGCCGTCTTCGCGGACTATCCGGTAGCCATCACTGGATTCGTTGGCGATGCTTAGGCTGAAACGGTGGAAGCCCATCGCTTTGAGTAGCTTGTTGATCCTGTCAGCGACCTGGACCGTATTGGAGATGGAATTCCGAAGGGCGACTATCTCTTCATTTGCTTGCTCTGCGCTTTGCTCGCTAGCCGCTATCTTGGCTTGTAGCTCGGCGATGGCTCCATTTTTCTTTGACGCAATCCCGTTGAATCTCTTAATCTCGGTGCTGACTGCTGTCCCGGTCAGGAACGCGTCCCATCCTTCGTCGACGAGTTTGCCACGCTCGGCTCCAACATTCTCGACGATCTGGTTGTGCTGATCGATGCGCTCATTCTCAGCTTCAATGAGCTTCAACAGTCCAGTTACTGGGACGTCCACGTCGGACACTTCAATCGGCTGAGTCGGGTGAGCGCTTTTCTCGCTAATCCGGGATAGGAGGAGTGTCGCTGCTGCGCGAACGTTCGATACCAAGGAGCTGAAATCGTCGCCATCAAGTTCCGCGTCCAGGCCCACGGCAGCTTCTATCGCAACGATTTCTTGTTCAAGCGTCGCAGCACTGGCTCTGACGCTGCGTTCGATGCTGATCGAACGCTGGAGTGCGGCATCGAACCCGCCCTCGAAATACTTTGAGAGCTCCTGCTCGAGATCAGCGGGAGCATCG
>CAZZNX010000114.1:3334-11072 GCA_964655795.1 uncultured Leifsonia sp.
TGGCAGAAGGGGCATTTTCCTCCGGCCTCATCAATGTAATCTCGTCCTTTGCTCACCCAGTCTTCGTTCTTGAGATGTTGGATGAGTTTGGTGAACTCCCCGCCGCCGCCGTGCGAGCCGTTGCTGGCGACCTCGGCGATGTCGGCGACGGAAATCAGACTTGTAGCCGTAATGCCTGGAACCTTCGGGCGTTTCTTCTTGTCGCCGCTCAGGCTTCGGGCGCGTGCTTTGATTGGGTCCCAGCTGACATCAACGATCGATTCCAGCACCCCGAAGCGTCTGCGCGCCTCCTCAAAAAACTTGTCCTTATTGGTTCGATAGCCCTCGAACACAATTGGAATTACGGAATCGTCAATGTCCTTATGAGCGCTGAATGTCGAATCGCGAGCCGCAACTCGCGCGCTCTCTATATCTCCAAGCAGGCCGTCCGCGTTTTTCTCGTTGGTGCCCGGGCCAATCGTTTTGCGCCATTGGTTGCGATCGTTTGTAGAACCCCTGATCTCGACTTCAAGAGCTTCGATTTGGTCATTGATCTCCTTTGAGCTGTCGCCAATGGTGAAGATGCCATTGACGCGCTCAGTGAGAACTCGTGAGCGATAGGCCTCGTTGAACACTCGAATCGGAAGATCAGTACGTGCGACATCCCAGGTCGCTCGCTCGACCGGATCACTAGGCTGTTGGGCCAGCATCTTTGAGATTGTTGACTTGCCCGCACCATTCGGGGCGAAAATAAAGTTGACCTTCTTTAGATCGCTGAGCCGAAGCGGATGCTCGCCAAAGCAGTAGTCTGCTTGGACGACGATTGAATCTATTGCCACAATTTCCCCCATTGCTGCTCTTGGAACGTGGGTCGAAACTGCTTGTCCGCAGTGGAGCACTTCGGCGTCGACCCTCTGGAGCACACTATCCGGTCGGCTTCGTGGTGACGGCGTGCGTCTCCGAACTCGCCGACACTTGCCGGAGCGCACGACCATTGATCCCGAGATTTGGCGGGATCGAGGGCACTTGCTCCACCTTTGGTCGCATGCCAGCTGCGGATGTCATGAGGTTTGTCTGTGGCGGAACGTCGTGGAGTTCCGCTTCAACGTCTAGGTCTTTGAGGCGATGTGATGTCAGGTGATCGGCAGATATCGAGCCGCGCGTGTTCGAGTTCACGTTTCAAA
Organism: uncultured Leifsonia sp.; assembly: GCA_964655795.1. Classification (GTDB taxonomy): domain Bacteria; phylum Actinomycetota; class Actinomycetes; order Actinomycetales; family Microbacteriaceae; genus Microterricola. Next base: position 4,498 of record CAZZNX010000114.1, read on the forward strand.
GCAACTGACGTTTCCGCCCTCGCCGCCGCATTCGGTCACGTCCACCGCGTGCGAGTCGAAACGATGGATGTCACCGTCCGCCTCCCGTCGCTGGCCGCAACGCGGTAGCCTGCAACATGGGCAATGGCGAGCGACGGTCATCCGCGAACGAAGCCGGGCGTCGGGTGCGCAAGCGTCTACCGCGGCGGAGTTTGGCCGAGCTGGTCCTTCCCGTCGACCGGGATCCCCTCGGCATCCTTGAGGAACAGCACGCGTCGAGACTGAAGGACCTCGTGCCTGTGCGGGTTGGACGGATGCTGCAATCCCCGTTCTCATTCTATCGGGGCACGGCGGCGGTCATGGCGGCCGACCTGCGTGGGGCACCTACCACCGACCTCGAGGTCGTCTCCTGCGGGGACGCCCACATCTCAAACTTCGGCTTCTTCGCCTCGCCCGAACGCGCGCTCGTCTTCGACCTCAACGACTTCGACGAGGGCGGTGTCGCGCCGTGGGAGTGGGACGTGCGCCGGCTCACCGCGAGCGTGTACATCAGCGGACGCGATATCGGCTTGAGCGAGGACGCATGTCGCGCCGCGGCCTTCGCCTCGGCCGACGCCTATCGCGAGACGTTGCGGGCATACTGCCGCCTCTCGACCCGGGAGCGCTACTACACCCGGGTCGACACGTCCTCGGTCGCTCGCCACCTCGGGGAGAGAGGAGAACGAACGGTTCACAAAGCGACCAAGAAGGCCCGCGCACGCACCTCCGAACGGCTCTTGCATCGCCTGACGACCATTTCGGTCGACGGCGGCATTCGCATAGTCGATCAACCTCCCGTCCTGCGCCACGTCGACCACGCGACCTTGGGTGAGGTCACCGATCTCTTCACCCAATACCGCGCGACCCTGCGCGAAGATATCGCGTTCCTATTGGAGCAGTACCGCGTTGTCGACTTCGCCCTGCGGGTCGTGGGTGTCGGCAGCGTCGGCACCCGCTGCTACCTCATCGCCGTCGAAGGCCCCACTGGCGACATCCTTTTCCTCCAGGCCAAGGAGGCTCCGCCCTCCGTCTTGGCGACTTATGGGGGCCGCCGGTCGATCATCCCGGGTCGCCCCGGCGTGACGGACTTCATCGAGGGTCACCGCGTCGTCGCCGCCCAACGGATACTGCAGGCCAATTCCGACCTTTTCGTCGGTTGGATGCGCGGCTGGGCCGGTGACTCCGCGGACCGGTACCGGGTGGACTGCTACTGGAGGCAGTTCCGCGATATGAAGGGGTCGATCGAGCCGGCCACGCTCGACGCCGACCAGTTCTGTTCATACGGTTCGCTGTGTGCCGCGCTCCTGGCTCGGGCGCACGGGCAGTCCCCTGCCTCGGCCGCGGTCGTGGGCTACCTTGGCCGATCCGAGGAGTTCGCCGAGGCGACGGCGGCATGGTCGGCCGCCTACGCCGATATCGCCGAGGCCGATTTCGAGCAGCTACGTCGGGCCGTCGCGTCCGGACGCCTCCAGGCGGAGACCGGCGTCTGACCCGGACCCGGGTGGCGGTGGCGCAGTACTTCAAGCACGATGGCGACGTGGTGGAGTTCCGCTTCAACGTCTAGCCTCATTCCGTTTCAACGTCTCGGTCTTGAGTTGTGAACGCGTCGCCCGGTCATTCATGAGGGAGAGTGAGAGATGAGCGGTGACACTGGGCCCAACTTCGTCTGCTTGGCCTCGAACCGACTGTTTTGGAGAGTTGGGGATCCCTACGTCTACCCCTATGCGGTGGATATCGATTTTAGGGAGACCCCACCCGCCATCTGGGTTTCGGAAGGCGTGACATTCAGCGCGGTCGGCGCGAAGCTCACCGTTGCGGAAGCACTAGCCCCCGCGTGGGAGCTGCATTTTGGGAACGCTGAGGCAGAGTGGCTGCGCCCCTACCTGACGCGTATGTCCAAGGGCGAAACTGTCGCGGAGGAGGAGCTGGTCACACATTTCCTTCACCTGCACGGTCGAGACCCCGAGACGATTGCGTGATTCAGCTCGCACAACAACGCCGCTCAGTCGATTGAATTCGACTGGGCGGCGTGGTTTGTGTCCGCACAACGATGAGCCGATTAGCCTCCCGACACCGTGCCCACCTGCTTTGCTGGCACGCCAACGACGATCGCTTGCGCAGGGACGTCCTTCGTGACGACAGCTCCAGCGCCCACGACGGCCCCATCGCCGATCGTCACGCCCGGGAGTACCGTCACGTTGGCCCCGAACCACACGCCCCGGCCGATCACGACGCGCGCCGGGTGCATGTCAGCCCGTCGGCTCGGCGCCATGTCGTGGTTCAACGTGGTGATGACGGCGTTGTGGCCGATGAGGGAGCCGTCGCCGATTTCGATTCCGCCCTGGTCCTGGAACCGGCATCCGCTGTTGACGAAGACATCCTCGCCGAAGCGGATGTTCTTGCCGAAGTCGGCGCTGAACGGCGGGAAGAGTGCGAAGGATTCGGGGACAGTGCGACCGGTCAACTCGCTCATCAAAGCCCGCACCTCAGCGGGGGAGTGGTAGCGCCCGTTGAGCTCGGCCGTGATGCGCAGCGACTCCTGGCTCGCGGCGTGCATGGCGGCGTGGTGCGGCGAGCCGCCAGGGATCGTCTCCCCGGCATTCAACGCCGTCAAAAGCTCATCGAGTCCTTGTATTTCAGCCATGTATGCACGGTAGCGCCCCTGACAGCACCGGAGCTGGATGCCGTGCCGCGGCACGGTCTGCACATGCATCGAGCGGGGGCATCTGCACGGTTTTGAGGGGTCGCCACTGTGCAGATGCCCCCCGTTCGTGAGGCCTCAGGCGGGTTCGTCGATGAAGCCGCGCACCGTCTCGACGACCAGACGCGCGACCTCCGACGCGTCGAGCGGTGACGACTTCAGCACCGCCATCGAGTGATCGGCACCGGGCACGGCAACCACGCGGATGCCGCGGGTGAGGGCTGACCTGCTCGACGACTCGGCCGTACCGATCGCCGCCGACACCTCATCCGCGTTGCCGAAGGTGTCCCGCTCGCCCTGCAGCACCAGCACCGGAACCGTGGGCTGGAGCAGCTCGTCGATCCGGGACTTCTCCGGCCGTCCCGGCGGGTGAAGCGGAAACGCGAGGCAGACCACGGCGACGGCGCCGACGTCATCCGCCGTCCGGCAGGCGACGCGAGCACCCGCGCTGCGGCCACCGACGATGAGGGGGAGCCCAGCGGCGATCTCGGCCACGTGCGGCGCCGCGGCCATCCAACCCACGTCGAGGGCGGCGGGCCGGGGAGCGACGCTGCGCCCAGCCACACGCCACGGCTGCTCGAAACGCACGACGGTGATGCCGAGACCGGGCAGGGCTGCCGCGAGTGCGAGCGTGTCGGCAGCATCTTTCCTGCCACCCGCGCCGTGACCGATCCAGAGCACCGCGCGCGGCTCGTCTGCCGCGTCGATGAGGAGTCGTCCTGGTCCAAGCGTTGTCGGGACGTCGAGATCCATGACTACGACGGTACCCGAGCGGCCGCCGTGGCAACACGGCGAATCCATGCGGCGAGACTGAGCACCTGTGGGTTGGGGCCGGAGCTCATGCGAGTTCTTGGGCGAGCCCGACGAGAATGCCTTCCGGCCCGCGCACGTAGCAGAGCCGGTAGGCCTCTTCGTATTGGACGACGTCGTTGCTGACGAGTTCCGCGCCGTGCGCGCGCAGACGACCGAGAGTCTCGTCGATGTCGTCGACGGCGAACATCACGCGCAGGTAGCCGAGGGCATTCACGGGGGCGTTCCGATGGTCGGCGACGACGGATGGCTCGAGGAAGCGGGAGAGCTCGATCCGGCTGTGCCCGTCCGGCGTGCGCAGCATCGCGATCTCAACCCGCTGGTGCCCCAGCCCGGTGACCCGTCCGGCCCACTCACCCTCCACAACGGTCTGTCCCTCGAGCTCGAGCCCGAGCTCGCGGAAGAACTCGATCGCGGCAGCGAGATCCTCGACGACGATGCCGACGTTGTCCATCTTCACGGTCATGGCGACATCCTACAAAGTCCAGGACTCAGCGGGGCTGAGCTTCGGGCGTGGGACGCCCGGCCGATCTGGAACAATCAGCGTATGAACGCGACGCCCTTCTCCGATCTCGCCGCGCAGTCCTGCGTGCTGCTGACGACCTTTCGACGCAACGGTGAGGGCGTGTCAACTCCGGTCTGGATTGCGCCGGATGGCGACCGTCTGCTTATCACGACCGACCCCGGCTCTGGCAAGGCGAAGCGCCTGCGGCACACCGGGCGGGTGCAACTGGTGGCGTGTTCGGCGCGCGGCGCCGTGCGCGAGGGGGCGGTACCGGTCACGGCCGTCGCCGCCCTGCACGATGATGATGAAACGCTCGCTGTGCTCGACAAGGCCCTGCTCAGCAAGTACGGCCTGCAGTACCGGCTGATTCGCGCGGGCAAGAAGTTGCGCCGCACAGCAGCGGCCTCTGTCGCCGTCGTGGTGACCACCGCCTGAGCACTGCTGGCACTAGCGTGAATGTCACCACTGATGCCGAGGAGAACCATGCCGTACGTCGTTGACTTCGTGAACGTGTCCACCGTCGGACTTGAGTCCTCTCCGGTGGTGGAGGCGCTCGCCGGATTGCGCGCCAACGAGGCGCGTTACTTCAAGAACAAGTACGACCACGTCTTCACCGTGAGCCCCGCCGGTGACGCCCCCGAGGTGCTCGAGTGGATCAGCCGCATCCTGAAGGAGGAGCGGGACCTGGTCATCGCCTCCCGCCCGCTCGAGGTGACGGCTTTCGAGGTCGATGGCACACGCATGGCCTACGTGTTCTACGAGTCCGGCCTGTCGATCAACGTGATGTACGGCATCGAAGACGGCACCAAGCGAGCGGTCGGCTTCAAGCTCGCCGAGGGCATGGAGGTGCCCGCCGAGCTGGCGCCGCACTTCAAGTTCGCCCGGCAGAAGTCGAAGTTGGCCGGCGTCATCCGCGGCTCCTACTTCGTGATCAAGGGCGAGTACTGAGGCGTTGGCCACGGCCGTAGGGTGGTTGAATGACCGCACTGCGCCCCGCCCGCCCGTCAGATGTGCCCGAAATCCTGCGCCTGATCGGCGAGTTGGCGATCTACGAGAAAGAGCCGGATGCCGTCATCGCCACCGAATCGGCGCTGCACGCCGCGCTCTTCACCGAGACTCCGATGGTCTTCGCGACCGTCGTCGACGGTGATCGGCCGGGCGAGCTGGCCGGTATCGCCGTGTGGTACCTCACCTTCTCAACGTGGGAGGGCGTGCACGGCATCCATCTCGAGGACCTCTACGTGAGCCCGGTCTACCGCGGGCGTGGCCATGGCAAGGCGCTGTTGCTGGCCTTGGCGGCGCTCTGCACGGACCGCGGTTACGCCCGGCTGGAGTGGAACGTGCTCGACTGGAACGAGCCGGCGATCGGCTTCTATCGCGCGCTCAGCGCTGTGCCGCTCGACGAGTGGACCCGCTTCCGGCTCGACGGCACCGCGCTGGCACAGGCGGCGTAGCGACGATCGGTGACGTTGGATGCGGAGGGCGCCCACCGACTCACCGCAACATTTTTCGGCATCCGTGCAAGATGCGCGGCGGATGTGACACATTCATGGTGTGAAGACTGACAGCGCCGCAGCCGCTCCCGATGCGACAGAGGGGGAGACCCCGAGTGATGGCGCCGCCGTGCCCGTAACCGCCGAGCCCGTAACCGCCGAGCCCGTTGTGGCCGATGCCGTAGCGAGCGCTGCTTCCGCCGAGACGGCCTGGTTCACCGCCGCCGTGCACGAGCACTCGACGGCACTCGTGCGCTACTTCGCGCGCCGCGGCCCCCGCCAGGACGCGGAGGATCTCGCCGCCGAGGTGTTCGTGGTCGCCTGGCGCCGGCGCGACGAGGTTCCCAGGGAGGCTGTGCTGCCCTGGCTCTACCGCACCGCCGGTTTCACCCTGGCGAATCACCGCCGCAAGCACGTCGACCTGCCCGTCGACATCGTGCCTGAAACGGGCACGGCGCGGGTCAGCGAGGACCCCGAACTGAGCGCCCTGTTCGACGCCGAACTCCGCGGCGCGCTCGAGAGCGTGGGGGAACGCGACCGCCAGATCCTGCTCCTGCATGCCTGGGAGGGTCTGGACGGCGACGAACTCGGCGCGGTGCTCGGCATCTCGCGGTCGGGGGCGGATGCCGCACTCTCCCGTGCCCGCAAACGCCTACGCGAGGCGTGGCAGGAGCGGCTCGCCTTCTAGCGCCCCGCCCCGACCGGCGGTGCGAGAGCCCGGCCCCGCGGCGGTCGATGTTTCCGCCCGCTGCAAGATTCCGCCCGCCCGGCACACATACATCAGTGAAGCCCCTTCACGTGAGGACGATCGACACGAACGACGACAACGAGCTCGACCCGCTGGCGCGACTGCGCGCCGCCGACCCGGCATCCGGCGTCACGCCCCGCGCCGGGTTCGAGGATGACGTCGTCGCCCGGGCGATGGCCGAGGAGGCCGCCGAGGCACCCGCCGAGCAGGCCACGGCGAGTGAGCCGCTGGCCGCCGCTGTTGCTGCAGATGCCGCCGTGACCGACCTCGGCACCGAGCGTGCACGCCGCCGCCCGCGTT